>CAZAKE010000145.1:0-12712 GCA_964485495.1 uncultured Spirochaetales bacterium | reverse complement strand
TATCGGTAGTTCGATCCACACAGGGATTCACCGTTAAAGTCGCAATCTTACTCTTTGTTTGCGTATCGGCCTGCATTGGATTACCTCTCATGAAAGTCCATCTCTCCCCCTTAGCCCTTCACTCCTGTTCTCGCCACAGAACGGATGAACAAGCGTTGGGTTAGTATGAAGATCAGCAACAGAGGGATCGTGGTCATGGATGCGAATGCGAAGATGTCACCCCATGCCTTGGGGTCCTGGCTGAAAAACTGCTGTATGGCTACAGGCAACGGCCGGTAGGTTTCCCTACGGGTGACCATGAGCGGCCATAAAAATGCGCCCCATCTCTGGATGCCACGGAGAATAGCGACAGATGCAAATACCGGCTTCGATAAGGGAACGATCAATAACGTATATATCCTGAAATACCCGGCGCCAGCTATAATAGCCGCCTCATCTATCTCCTTTGGGATATTAATCAGGAATTGATAGAAGAGGAAGATGGCAAAGGCTTCAGCAATAAAAGGAATTATCTGTACATGGTAACTATCAATCCACCCAAATGAGTTCACCATCAACAACATTGGGATCACCACAGCTTGTATGGGAATTATCATTAGCGCGATTACCGCGTTCACCATCATTTTCCTTCCGGGAAAATCGAGTCTCGCTAACACGAAGGCGAACATGCTGTTGACGAACAGATTCAATCCGATGGTAATCACGAGAATTAACACTGAGTTAAAAAAGAATCTACCGAACGGCATCTTCGAAAACACATCGCGGTAGTTACCGAATCCTATGTTTCCGTATGGGATAAACCCCTTGATACTGCTCATGTCTTGTATGAGCTGAAACTCATCGGTCTTCAAGGAAGACACGATCATGAATACTGTGGGAAAGAGAAAATACACCGAAAGAACGATCAAAACCGCATAGAGTAGTATTCGATCCAGGGTCCGGCCCGGGTATCCTCTCGATTTATCCCTGTCAATCGTTGGTTCCTGCGAATTCTGCATACTCATCTCAGTCGGTCTCCCGTTCTTCTTTCAACACGGTCCGTTGCACAATCGATATGACGAGTACCATTAGAAAAAACAATACTGCGGTAGCCGATGCCATACCCACCTTTCCCTGTTGGAATCCGCGTCTGTACATGAACACTATGGAGGTAAGTGTGGATTCCTGTGGTCCTCCCTGCGTCATCACCCATACCTGCTGGAAGAGTTTGAACGCCAAGATTGTTGTCGAAATCGCGACAAAGAGAATGGTATTCCGCAGCTGCGGCACGGTGACGTATCGAAATTTCTGCCACCAGGTTCCCCCGTCGATATCACATACTTCATACAGCTGGTCGGGGATATCCTGTAAACCCGCAAGAAAGATGACCATCTGAAAACCCACCCCCTGCCAGATCGATAGTATCATTATCGCCGGCATGGCGGTCTTCGTATCACTGAGCCACCGAACGGTCGGGAATGCTCCGAAGGTCACCGTCTTCAACATCCGGTTGATGAATCCCTGCTCCGGGTTGTAGAGGAGATACCAGACGATAGAGACGACGACCATCGTGATGACCACGGGCGAGAAATAGATGGCCCTGAATATCTTGATCCCCGGTATTTTCCTGTCGATCAGCATTGCGAGGGCGAGGGCGAACGCACTCTGCAGCGGCACGACTACAACGGCAAAATATAGATTGTTGAGGATGGCCCGGCCGAAACTCGGATCACCAAATAGTCGTAGATAATTCCTCAATCCAATGAACTGTGTAGACAAATTCACGTTCGGCACCAGCCGCTGGTTGGTAACAGAAAACACGATCGCCATGATAAAAGGCGTAACGAGAAATACGGCCAGTAACACCACTGCCGGTGCCGACATTAGCATCGCCGTCCGTATCTGCTGCCGCTTTCGAAATGAAGAATATCCTTCTTCCGGTACGGAATCGTGTGTTGTCGTCGATTCACTCATTGTTTCTCCGCCTTGTTTCGTTGTACACGATAGCGGTGCCGGGGTACCCCGGCACCGAATCACTCGAATTACTTATTCGGTGGGATATCCCTGATTGTCTTCGATATCCTGATCGATCGTCTCCACCGCTTTGTCGAGTTGTTCCTGCACATCGGCACCATCAATGATGTTTTGAACGGCCTGCTGAAAGGCGGAGGTGATGGTGGGATACGCCGGTGTCTGTGGTCGCGGAACGGCGATGCTGTTCAACTGTTCTCGGAAGACGGAGAGTATTCCACCTTCCTGGTACTCTGCACTCCTATTTAGCGCGCTCTTCCTCGCAGGAACCGCACCATTTTCAGCGGTAATGGCGAGTATGTTGTTCGGTGACAACAAGAACTTGAGAAACTTCCAGGTTGCGACAGGACTTTCCGCACTGGAGGTTATTCCCCAACACCAAGACCCCATTCCGGTAGTATGGTCCTCAGGACCATTAAACATCGGGATCAAGACCAGATCATCTCCGAGTCCCTGTTTATGCGGTTGATACATCCAATGCCCGACGAAGGAGAGGGCGGCGATCTTCTTTCCATAGAAGTCGTCGTCACCGGCCGGATCGGGATTCACGTACCCCTTCTCGAAGGCCTCCTGGAACCATTCCATCGCCATCACTGCCTGATCTCCGTTGAGGACACCATCGGCACTTTGGAAATCGTCTCGGTCAATCAATCCTGCGCCGAAGTTCCAGAGAATCGGGGCAAATCCATAGGTATACCATTCTCCTTGGCCATAGTTGAGCTTCAAGTCCAGGGGATATTCGACCTCCGGCAGTTCCTTCAATTTTGCAAGCGCTTCATTGAATTCTTCAAACGTCCAGGCCTCATCGAGTGAAGTGGGGATTCTCACTCCGGCTTTCTCAAGATATTCTCGATTACCCCAGAGTGCCAGGCCCGAATCGAATTGCCCGATAGCCCACAATTTGTCGTCGTATGTGCCCTGTTTGATAATAGAAGGAAGGAGATCATCCTTCATTTCCTCGGTTACATAGTCATCCAACGGTATCAAGTGTCCTGCCCATGCATAGTTGTAAAGATTCGGTCCGTCGAAATCCAATAAATCCGGAAGGTCGTCGGATAGTGCTGCCGCACTTACCTGTTCGTTGTACGACCCCTCGGGAAGCCGGACGAGATCGACCGTAATCGAGTCCTGTGCTTCATTGAAATCTCTGAACATCGTATCCAGTGCACCACGCTCTTCGGGCTTCCCCGAGTGGTTCCACACGGTAACTACCGCCGCCGCACCTTCATCCTGTTCGGCTTCACCTGTCGCGAAACACAACAAGGAAATGGTCAGAAATAATCCGACTGCTGTCATGAGTTTTTTCATTACATAACTCCAAAAAAAGTATTTCGATGAATGGTACAATTCCAAAATTGCATCTCACCGATACAACTTTAGGTGCATAAAGCATGCCAAGGCAGATTCGCCAAATATCGGTACTATCAAGATAGATCCGCATACTATTTGGATTAATCCGGGAAGCTCCAACCTCTTCGAGACGGTGGGATGTGTAACTATTTCACATGGTTCACCTTACAATAGCTTCCTGCACAATCTATCTCTGTAACGTACATAACTGGCATACTTCTTGCTTGTTTATAGGATAGAGGAATCCGTATGCCTGTAACGAATAGAGAAATTGCCGAAAAACTCAAAACCATGGCCGATCTGCTGGAGATAGATGATGCAAATCAGTTCCGAGTCCGTGCCTACCGCAGCGCATCCGATACGATAAAGGGACTTACGCGAAAATTGGATGAGATGCTACAAGAAGGGGAAGCATTGTCGGAACTTCCGGACATCGGCGATAGCATCGCCGACAAGATTGTGACGATTGTCGAAACAGGAAAACTACCGCAATTGGAAAAATTGAGAAAAAAGATTCCGGCACAATTGCAGGACCTCCTGTCCATCGAGAGTCTGGGACCGAAAAAGGTCGGTGTGCTGTACCGCGAACTCGACATCACCTCTATAAAAGCATTGAAAGACGCAGCCGCTAAAGGAGAGATAGAGGAGATATACGGCTTCGGGGAAAAGACCCAACAAAAGATCTTAGAGGAGATAGACCGGTTCGAGAAGGATGACGAGAACGGGCGCTTCCTCTGGACCAACGCAGACGAGACCGCCGAACCCCTCACGGAAGCTTTGAGGAAGGTCGAAGGTGTCGATAGGGTAATTACCGCAGGCAGTTACCGCAGGAAGCGCGAAACAGTTGGTGACCTGGATATCCTCGTCACTTGTAACGATTCCGATTCGGTTATGGAGGCGTTCACCTCCCATGAAGATGTAGAACGGGTGGTATCTCACGGCTCCACCCGATCCACAGTCATATTCCGAACAGGCATTCAGGTGGATCTGAGGGCGGTGGATGAGAAGAGTTACGGCGCTACGCTACTCTACTTCACCGGTTCCAAGGCACACAATGTGGAACTCCGCACGCTGGCGCAGGAGCGTGACTACAAGATCAACGAATATGGGGTGTTTGAAGGAGAAACACGTCTCGCCGATGGAACGGAGAAGGAGATATATGAGCTCCTCGACTTGCGCTATATAGAACCGGAGCTCAGAGAAAACCGGGGAGAGATCGAAGCCGCCCGGGAAGACCGACTACCGAATCTGATAGAAACCCGCGATATAAAGGGAGATCTCCAGACCCACACCGATGCCACGGACGGTAAACATTCTCTCGAAGATATGGCGAACGCCGCCCAAGACATGGGGTATGAATACCTGGCGATTACCGATCATTCGAAACGTGTATCCATGGCAGGAGGATTGGATGAGGAGGAACTCTCCACCCGATTGAAAGAGATCGACCGGCTCAATAATGAGATGACGGGACTGCGTCTCCTTAAATCGGTAGAAGTAGACATCCTCAAGGACGGATCCCTGGACTTACACGACGATATCCTTCGTGACCTGGACCTCGTCGTCGCAGCCGTACACTACGATACGGATCTTCCCTCCGAGCAACAGACGGAGCGTATTCTGCGCGGTCTCGACAATCCAAATGTCAACATCCTCGCACACCCTACCGGCAGACTGATCAGGAAGAGACGTGCAATCGACTTCGATCTGGATAGAATCATGAGAGCAGCCATGGAACGTGGCTGTTTCATGGAGATCAACGCACAACCGCAGCGTATGGACCTGAACGACCGTCAGGCGATAGCGGCGAAGGAGATGGGGCTCAAGCTTGCGATCTCTACCGACGCACACTCCACATGGGAATTGTCAAACATCCGGTACGGAGTATCTCAGGCGAGACGGGGATGGCTCGAGGCCTCCGACATAGTGAATACGCGGAGCTGGGAACAATTGAAAAAACTACTCCAAAGGAAGTAGCGATTTATGAGCAACACATTTATTGAATCTGTCCCGAAGCAATTCCGCGATGCGGATGAGATGACGAAGAAAGAGGCCGGAAAAGAAGTGGACCGGTTACGGGACGCGATAGCGTATCACAATCACAAGTATTACGTGGAGAACGATCCTTAAAATCTCCGACGACGCGTATGACCGGTTGTTTCGTCGTCTCCAGGAGTGGGAAACGCATGCGAACCGTGACGATAGTATGGAGCGGAGAGAGGATCTCGACTATGAGGTCGACAGCATCGTGATCAAGTTGAATGAGTTCGCCAAACGGCGATTCCTCGGTACCCGTGAACGCAGGGCGATGAACATCGACTCGTTGGGAGAAATACATAAAAGGAAAACAAGCCGTCTCATACAGGCTCATGCCAGGACAATTGTAACCGTATTGTTGCTCAGAAGGACGCTTAATCGTATAATGCGTCGAACAACAAAACATACCAGGTCGAGGAGCATCACACATGGAGCATATTTTCAGACTACAGGGCATCATTGCCGCCCCGTTCACTCCCATGGACAAGAACGGGCAGGTTCGGTATTCGGTAGTCGGAGAGTACGCCGAACGGCTGAAGAGCGCCGGCGTCAAGGGTGTTTTTATCGGCGGTACCACCGGCGAGAGTCTGTCTCTCTCGATTGCGGAGCGGTGTACCCTAGCTGAGGCGTGGATCGGATCCCTTTCACCCGATTTCTCGGTAATCGTACACGCCGGCTGTGATAATCCTGATGAGGCTGAACAGCTTTCGAGCCACGCCAAGCAGATCGGTGCCGCAGGAGTCGGGGCTATGCCGCCGGTGTTCTTCAAGCCGGCATTCGACGAGTTGGTTGCCTACTGCAAGAAGGTCGCTGCGGCCTGTGATCCCCTTCCCTTTTACTATTACCACATCCCCTCCATGACCGGCGTCACGCAATCGATGCTAACCCTTACAGAGACGTGTGAGCGAGAGGTACCCAACTTCCGGGGAATCAAGTTCACCCACAACGATCTGATGGAGTACTCGCTCCTCAACGCCTACGGCGACGGAAAGTATGACATCCTCTACGGCCGTGACGAGACGATTCTCGCGGGGCTGACCCTCGGGGCCAAGGGAATGATCGGCAGCACCTACAACTACGCCATGCCGGTGTACAACGCATTGGTAAAAGCCTTCGATATGGGAGATTTGGTCGAGGCCAGGAGACGGCAGGTTCAGGTCCAGAAGATTGTGCAGGTGCTGATCGCCCATGGCGGAGGAACTGTCGGAGGGAAGGCGGTCATCCGGATAGCGGGGTTGAACCTGGGCCCATGTCGGCCACCAAACCGCGTCGTCGATGATTCCGAAATCGAAACAATCGAGTCCGACCTGCAGAAGGCTGGCGTGCTGGACCTTCTGAAGATATGAGCGAATTGAATCGAGCAGGCGCCGACTCGGCGAACAAGTCAAAAGGGAGAACGGGGGTAAGACCATGATTAGATACCTCACCATCGGCAACAGCTTCTCCAACAACGCAAACCGCTACATGGATCGACTCTGCCAGGCCGAACCGAAGGCGAAGGTGCTCTATGGGCGGACCAACTTCGGAGGGTGCTCTTTGGAGAAGCATTGGAACGTCGTGAGGCAGTGCGACCTGCTTCCCCAGGTGAAGCCCTACGCGTTCGAGCGCACGGGAATGGAACCGGTGAACGCGACCCTGAGAGAGGCGTTGCAGGCCGAGGAGTGGGATTTCGTTACCCTGCAGCAGGTAAGCCGCTTGAGCTGGGTTGCAGACTCGTTCGAACCGTTTTTCGGTCGGCTCTACGGACTGATCCGGGAACTCGCGCCTCAGGCGAAGCCTGTTATCCACATGACCTGGGCCTACCGGATCGATTCACCGCAGCTCGCAGAATGGGGGATAAGCCAACAGGAGATGTTCGAGAATCTGAAGGCAAACTATGAGTCGTTGGCCGGAAAGTACGACTGCCCGATTATCCCCTCCGGCGTGGCCTTCCAGAAAGCCCGGGCACGGCTCGATTACCGGATAGATGATACCTTCGATTTCGAAGATCCGAAGCCATTGGAATTACCGGACCAGACCGGCTCTCTCAACATCGGGTGGCACTGGAAAACCGGAAATACACCGTCGGGAAACGCCGAACTCGCCATCGATGCCAACCACGGCAACAACCTCGGCTGTTACCTGGCGAACGCGGTGTGGTACGAGATGTTGACCGGACAGCACATCGAAGACAACCCCTTCCGACCCGAAGAGATCACAGAAGAAGAGGTGAAAATCCTTCAAAATGCCGCTCACGAGACGGTGCTGGAGTATGGTGAGCTTCAGCTTGGGAGGTTCTGCGGAATCCAGGATGCACCAAATTGACGGGCAACGATAGATTCGATAGGATCAACCGGAATATGATCGACGCAGTAGATCCTTTCATCGGAACCGAAGCAATCGGTCTCCCGCAATCTGAAGGATTATCCGCATCGTGGTTCTACATCAAGGCCCAAATCGGAAACACCCATCCGGGACCATCCCTGCCCTTCGGACCCATGTCGGCGACTGCGTATTCCGGGGGTTACCCGACGGGCTACGGGACCTACGACGTGAACACTCATGGGCAGCCTGGACGACTCTACGACAACCGTTGTGCATACGGCGCGACCCACATGCAGCACTCCGGAACGGGATACACCGGCGTCTTTTACAACTACCTTCTCACGGTTCCCTTTCGGAAAACACCCGCGATAGCCGCTATCGATCTCCGACAATCAGAACCGTACCTAATTACCGATGAATCTGCCGCTCCAGGACACTATTCCGCCACGCTGCCGGAAGTAGCGACCCGAATGGAACTCACCGCCGGTCGCTTCGCGGCGGCCCACCGATACTCCTTCTTGGACGATGCGAACACAATCGGTTCCATCGGCAGTCCAGGAATCCTAGTCGACATCACCCAGGCCGGGTTGGCCCCGGCGAGGGCACAATCACGGGCGGAGCATATCACGATCTCCATCGAACACGATGTCGTATCCGGCTCGTGCGTACTTTACGGCGTGCGATGGTACTTCGCACTGATCACGAGCTCCGTGGGAACAGGAACCCCGGTACTATGGAACTCAGAATCGGTAGCTGAGAGAGAAGCCGATAGGGTAAAAAACGGTTGGTGTAACGCGACCGCGCTTGCCCCGGGAAAACAATTAGAACGGTCCGCCGAGGAGTGTGCGGCCACTCGTTTCGGTGTGATGTGGCCGACTGTAGACGGGAAAGCGGTTGAAATTTTTGTTGGTTTATCACAGGAATCGACGTCGAAGGCCGTTCAATATGTAGGTGATGCCGCATCATGCGGATTCGACGGAATGCATGCGCACGCCCAAAACACATGGCAACAGTATTTCGATAGGGTACGGATCACAGGCGGATCCGCCAAGACCAGAAGAATCTTCGCTACCGCCTGGTATCACGCAGGCCTGAAGCCGGTCAGGAGTGAACGGACGAATTTTCTATGGAGCGATGACCATGAACTCTGGAGCGACCTCGCCACGATGTGGGACCAGTACAAGACACAATTGCCTTACCTACTCACGGTCTTCCCAGAACACTCACAATCCCTCGCAGAGTCCCTCCTGGCCACGAGTCGTGTACTCGGACAGTTCCCCAATGCAGTCCTCTTCACACCAAATCTAAAGAAATTCGAAAATCAAAGTAGACTCCTGGCGGTGGTAACCCTCTTCGACATCTACCGGCACTTATCGATCAAAGGAACGATCAACTATGATACATGGCGCGCCACCGCGGAAACTATGAGTAAGGCGGTGGAACTGGAGTCCGAAAAGATCAGCCCGAACAAAGGGGAACAGGCTTTTTCTCACTTACTCGATCTCTCATACGCCGCGGGCTGCGTCCGAACGCTCTCAGCAGAACTCGGTCTGAATGAATTGGTCGCTGAAATGTCCAGATGCGAAAAACGCTGGCGAGAAGCCTTCGACCCCGAGACCGGCATGATGCACAAGGGGAGCTACTATGAGGGCGGGAACATCCATTACTCCTTCAGGCTGTTGCACGACATGGGGGCGCGCATAGAGTTGTGTGGAGGTGCCGATGCTTTCAATGAGAGACTGGACGAGTTTTTCGGGTTTGGTGCGGATCCTGTCTCACAGATCGGAGACGGAATTGAACAGCAGACGGGCATCGAACTCGGCCGATTCGACGGTCTCAACAACGAGATTATGCTCGAGACCCCGTTCGCCTACCACTATATCGGCAAGCCGGACAGAACCAGCCAAATCATCCACGCAATACAAAGGTACCAATGGGGTGACACCGCCGGCGGTATTCCCGGGAACGACGATTCCGGAGCCCTCTCCTCGTGGTATTTCTGGAACGCCGTCGGGCTCTTCCCCCTATCCGGTCAGGACATCTTCTTCATCTCGACGCCCCTGTTCGATCGCGTCGAGATCGGGTCGTGTGGTTTCGTTATCGAGGCGGAGCGGGGTGATGCGAATACGTCCGATGGCAGTATCTATATTGAATCGGTAGAGCTGAACGGGAAGCTCTTGGACCGCAGCTTTCTCTTCTTGCGTGAGGTTTTAGAGGGTGGTGTGTTACGACTTAGACTCTCCCGGGAGAGGGGCCGATTCCGACCGGGTCGGTTACCGCAGGATCGGATCAAATAGAGGCCTTCGACTCCACTCTCCTGACATTGGAGTCCTCACACCGTTCGCCGATCGCGTGATGACAGACCACAGTTGAAATAACACTCGCATGAGACTTTTACACTGACTATCCGGTAAACTCTACAAATCGTACGAGACCGGAACATCCCCCGGCAGGTCGAAGGCGTGTTTCAAGGTTTCCAGCCACCGTGAAGAGCTGCTGAGATACTCGGTGTATTTCGCATGAAGATATACCTGCATCGCGTCACTGTAGTTTTCGTAGGTACGTGAGAAGGACTCTCTGGTCTTGAGAATATCTCTGGCAACGGCACGCGCCATGCGCGTCTTCCCTGCCGCGGCGACCAATTCGACAATCCGGCTTTGATACGTCTGGGTCGTCTCCTCAATCAGCACCGAGAACTCATCGGCCGATAAAATTTCATCGGTAATGGTAAACAGGTGGTATCCCTTGATTGCCAGCGCAACCGCATCCGGGAAATATTTCGGCCGGGTAACGGCAGTTCCGAGAATAAAGCGTAGGTAGGTCAATCCGTACGAGGAGAATGACTGCTTCACCAAGGAGAGGAGGAGCGCCCGCATGGTATCCCGTGAAATCTTCCGCGTACCCCGCATGGCGTCGGGCAACTCCCGGATCAGGGTCCTACTCCGGGCAAAATACTGCTTCGGTGAATAGATGGTTGCGATGATTCGCTTGTAGCCCTCCATTATTTCCGCTTCCGGCATCTTGGGCTCGAAGTTTAGGGACAGGGCATGCGTGTTGTTCCCGCCGCTGCTGTGACGCATCCGCCCCTCTTTCATTAAGCGACGATGGAGCTGCGTATTGGGCAGGGCGCATAACAGCCCCACCATGGCCATAGGGATTCCCGCCTGCTGGATAAACTCGATCTGTCGATCGAAGATCGTCGACGTATCGGTGTCGAATCCCAGGATGAAACCCCCGGACACCTCCATCCCGTGGCGCTGAATCTCTTTCACACTCTCCAGCAGACTGCCGCCGAGATTCTGCCGCTTTTGAGTGAATACCAGGGACTCCTCATCCGGTGTCTCGATGCCGACAAACACCATGGTAAATCCGGCCTGCTGCATGAGGTCCATCAACTCACCGTCCCGAGCCAAGTCGACACTGGCCTCGGTAATGAGGGTGAATGGGAATCCGTGCTCCTCCTGCCAAGTGATGATCTCACGCAGCAGGTCCTTGTCTTTCCGTTTATTTCCCACGAAGTTGTCGTCGACGATGAAGACGGTGCCCCGAAAGCCGGTGTCATAGACCGCCTGGAGTTCCGAAAGAAACTGCTCGGGGGTTTTCGTTCGCTGCACTCGTCCGAACATCTCGATGATGTCACAAAACTCACAGTTGTACGGACAGCCTCGTGAATACTGGAGCGGCATGATGTCGTAGGCGCCGACGTCGATCAGGTCGAAGCGCGGGATAGGTGTCTCCTCGATGCTCGGTCTCTCATCACTCCGATATATGTGTTTGGCCTCTCCGGCCTCATAGTCGGATAGAAACAGCGGAAGTGTCGACTCCGCTTCGTCCAGCACAAAATGGGCTACCCCCTCGATCTGCTCGAAAGAGGAGATGGGGTACGGGCCACCGGCGACCACCGGAGTACCTGCCTGACCACACATCGCTACCACTTTTTCGAACGACTTCTGCTGCACGAGCATGGCGCTGAGAAAAACCAAATCAGCCTGTTCGATTTGTTCGGGCAAAAGAGGTTCGACGTTCATGTCGACCAGCTGCACCGCATACTCTTCCGGCAGCATCGCCGCCACGGTCATCAGCCCCAGGGGTGGGTTCGAGGCCTTCTTGTTGATGAAGGGAAGTGCGTGATCGAAACTCCAGTATGTCGTAGGAATTTCCGGATAGACAAGGAGAATGTTCTTCATATTGAGCCGCCTTTACGTACGAGTTTGATACCATGGGGAACCCGTACCATCGCGTACGGAACATCCTTATAGACCGACGGCCTAGGCATATATTCCCGCGAAGTCCGGGTATCACTTACCTACTATGACAGGAGCCGGAGTAAATAGTTGCATCATTTTGTGAAAATTACCGGAAATCATCAGTCACGGGACATATTTGTCCCCATAGAGTGAAAGGGGGAGCACGACACGCCACCAAACTCGACGCCGACACGGTTGATGGATGCACGCAGTTCTTTTACCGTCTGACGAGGAAGAGATATCTTGCGTACCTCATGCTTGAATTCAATCTCCGTCTCGACTGAGGACGCCGTGGCCAGACCCTCCTCAACCGCCGCCATTACGCGCCGGCTAATGATGCCGACATCATCCGCCTCCAGCCGATCTCTGAGGCCGGTCAATATGGATCGATCGGGGGCAAGGAGATGAAATGGTTCACCGCGGCTTCAGGGTGCACCAGAAGGGAATCAAAAAAATCTGCTCGAGAACAGGGGATGCCTCGGACCTCTCGGTTGCACTGCAAAACGACAGTATCTATTATCATGAAGGTACGATAGGCGGGTCATGGCCGAGGATACTATCGGATGATAGCGTGAATGGAACCGGATAAATTTGTTCTTTAGACACGTTTAGAAAAAAGCTCGTAACAAGAATTTGAACGAAGGAATACTAAAGGCGCTTCCGTATCCGCCTCGGGGCACACAAGAAGGTCGTTTGATCGTTGTTGTTAAAAAACCATGCGTACTTCGGATTCACCATCCTCGGTGGCCTGCTGTTCGGCCGGC
>CAZAKE010000144.1:0-12773 GCA_964485495.1 uncultured Spirochaetales bacterium | reverse complement strand
CGATGCGGTCGGTGATCTGCCGTACCATCTCCCGCTCCTCATCCTCAGGCCGGCCGATCTGGTGAACGAAATCATCGAACAGTGATATCTCATCGACCGCATCCCTATGTTCGTCGATCCACCCGAGTAGGTTCCGAAACGAGGTCTCGTTCCGCCACAACGGCGCCCAGATGCGGTAGGCCATGCGATCTCTGGAGCCGTCTGAATGGCTTCGTATTTCCATTCTCTCCCCCCTCTCTGTCGGTGTATAGCTAGCTGGTGCCCAGCCGGCTGGTATCCTGCAAGCTGGTACCTCGCGTCGGTGCCTTGCCGGTATCACGACGGATCATCCGCCGCGCACGTGTCGCCCTATGAGTGGCATCACACCTTCATCAACTCGTCCCACACCGACGGCTCGGGTCGGCCGGCCCCGTCCAGAGTCACCAATTCCCCGGCCTTCACCACCTCGAAGAGAGCCTCGAGCATGGGCATCCTGAACCCCTCCGCCCGGGCCTGCTCGAAGTAGAACTCCCACTCGCTGAACTCGAAGCTGCGCTTTGATATCTCACCGGATTCCACCTCCCGGCAGAGTATGTCGTAGGGGTCCGACGATCCCGGAGGCACGTCCAGTCCGCGGCGGATCCGCTTGATGTCCAGGCCGCTCTTCAGGCCGAACTGGATCACCTCCACCCGGGCCAGGTCCGGGAAACGCCGGGTCATCTGCTGCACCACCTTCACCTTCTGTCCGTCGCCGATCTCGCCGCAATAGACGATCTTCTCCGGATTTCCCACCACCTCGAACATGGGAAGGTATCGTTCGAACAACTCTCGCTTCCCGCCTGCAAACATCCGCAAGGTTCCCTTGGAGGCGCCGCCGAGACCGCCGCTGATGGCCACGTCCATGTACTCGACCCCTCGGTCTGCCAGGGCCTTCCCGAATCGTTTGGCCGTCGGAATCGGAATGGTGGCATGATCGACGACGACCTGCCCCTTACGGGTTCCCCGGATCAGCGTCTCCTCGTAGAGGGGAACCGAATCACGGCCCCGGAGACAGGTGATTACGGTGTCGCAGCGCTCGAGGATCTCAGCCACCGACCCGACCCGCTCGAACCCGCCGGACAGGGACTCGGCCGCCTCCGCCACCTTATCCAGGGCCTCATCACTCCTGTCATACCCGACCAGGTCGTATCCTGCACCGAGGAGGTTGGCGGCGATGCCGTTCCCCATCCTGCCGAAACCGATCATGCCGATCGTACCGTACGAATGTTCCATCAAGAACCCTCCATTCATATTCGTTGAGGCATGGTACCGCAGAGGATCGGCCGGTACAAGAGCGAACCGACACCGATCCGGAGAGCCTGCTCAGCCTGGTCGATTCGATGACCATGGTGGCCTCACCGGTGATGACTCACTGCCGCATACTGCGGAGAATCCATGGGCCGGAGGATCGCCGGCACGACAAGGCGGTTCGTCTGCGGAAAATTCTGTTGGATCACGATATCATCGAGTTCGTGGTAGGCACGAGGATCAACGACGCCCATCAGGATCCGAACCTGCCTCTGGAGCTCGACATCTGCAGGAATACAGTACGACGCATCTGCGAGAGCCTTGAACGGATTTACATGAAAGAGACGAAGGTTCGATATCTCTGAGAAGAATGCCGGACCCTCAGAAGTCGTCACGCATCCTCAGGAGTCGCGCCTTCACCCGGTTCTTGCGGGCCGATTCGGCCTCGTGACGGCGTAGGATCTCCTTCGAAGGAATACCGCTCTCCTCCGCAAGAAGCTTCGCCACTCGGGGACGGCAGAAACCTCCCTGACACCGACCCATTCCGGCACGGGTGCGACGCTTCACCGCGTCGATACTCTCCACCGGCAGGCCGCGGCTCATGGCATCCAAAATCTCCGCCGCACTCACACGCTCGCACCTGCAGATCAGTCTGTCGGGTGTTTCGGCCTTCAGTAGCCGGGAAACCTCCTCGTCGGCCATCTCCTTCGACTCCTTCGGCCGGATGATCGGCTCCCTGTATGGATCGAACGAAGGATCCGGCTTCAGATCGAGACCCTGGTCCGCCAGCAGGTCGCGTACACGCTCTGCGATAGCCGGCGAGGTGGTGAGGCCGGGGGAATCGATCCCGGCGGCCTGTACGAATCCGGCCACCTCGGCGGGGCCGATGATAAAATCTCCGGTGTCGGCGGAAGCCCGTATTCCGGCGAAGGTGGTGATGGCTTTCTTCAGGTCGATTTCGGGAACGGAGGTCCGGGCCAGCCGGACGACATATTCCAGCACCTCCTCGTCCGTGTTCACGTCCTCCCGGCTGCCGATCTCGTTGGCATTCGGTCCGATCATGAGGTTGTTATGATAGGTAGGGGTGACCAGGATGCCCTTGCCGGCTTCGGTGGGAGTCTGGAACACCACGGTGTTCACCAGCGAGCCGTATCCCCGTTCGAACACGATGTATTGGCCCTGCCGGGGGTGGATGGTGAAGCCCGGATCGGTGACCATGGCGGTTATCCGGTCGGAATAGAGGCCGGCCGCGTTGACCGCGAAACGGGCACTGATTTGCCCAGAAGTCCCGACTCTCCCCATGTCGGCGGCGGGGCGTCTCGCTCCCGGAGTATCTCCATCGTCTACTGACGATACACCGCTCGAAGAGCTCCGGTACTGGATTTTAAATTCTCCATCTATACGACGAAGCCCCGTCACCTCCCTCCCGAGCCGGTATTCCACACCGTTCCGTACGGCGTTCTCGGCCAGGGCGATGGCCAGCTCGTAAGGGGAAGCAACACCGGCACCGGGGCAGAAAAGCGCCTCCACGACTTCCTCGCTCACGGAAGGCTCCATCTGTCGCAGCCGTCGGACGTCAATCAGCTCCAGGTCGTCGACGCCGTTTGCCCGGCCGTTGTCCATCAGCGTGCGCAGAGTCGCCTGTTGTTCCGAATCGAAGGCCAACACCAGCGAGCCGGTCTCTCGGTACCCGAAGGAGAGTTCCTGCTCCAGCCGGGCATACATCCGGTTTCCGGCACGGCAGAGGGCCGCCTTGAGAGTACCGTGTTTGGCGCTGTACCCGCCGTGGACTATACCTGAGTTCGCCTTGGTTGCTCCACATGAGACGTCGAGTTCTTTTTCCAGCACGATCACTTTCAGATCGAACCGCGAGAGCTCCCGTGCCACGGTGCATCCCACCACGCCGGCGCCGACGATGCAGACGTCATAGACAGCACGTTGAGAATCGGCGGCAGCCAATCAGACCTCCGGGCCGGTGCCGGGCTCGTACCGGGGCTCCCCCGGCGCCGGGAAGTGCGCACAGGGCTCCCGCTCCGGCCAGGGCTCGTAATCGGGATTCGACGCCGGCATGGCAGCCTCGACCCGCTCCTGCCAGGCGTGGAGTTTCTCCACCATTTTCGCCACCACGTCGGGCATTTCTTCGGCCAGGTTTCGCTCCTCCCCCAGGTCTTCCCGCAGGTTGTAGAGTTCCACGTGTGAATCTTCGAAGAACTCGATCAGTTTCAGGTCGCCCTCCCGAATGTACGCTCCGGGAGTACCCCCCTGGTTGCCGTAGTGGGGGAAGTGGGCGAAGATCGGCTCAGGACGCTCCCACTGCTCGCCGCGGAGGAGCGGCAGGAAGGAGTGGCCGTCGGAATGCTGCTCCGGGATCAGGGGCAAGGAGGCGGCCTCCAAGATGGTGGGATAGAAGTCGGGGCTGGTCACCACCCGGTCGGTCTCGCTGCCGGGCGCCACCACCCCGGGCCACTTCACCATCAGCGGCTCCCGGGTACCGCCCTCGTACATCCATCCCTTGCCCTCCGAGAGGGGCGCATTACAGGTAGGAGAGCCTCCGGTGGAGGACTCGCCGCCGTTGTCGGAGGTTAAGAACACCAGGGTGTTCTCCTCCTCGCCGGTCCTCCTCACCGCCTCCAGTATCCTGCCGACGCTGTCGTCCAGACACTTGACCATGGCGGCATACACCGGGTCGGACTGGAACTTCCGCCGTACGATCCTGTGCTCCTTCCGGTGCTCTCCGGGATGGAAGTTTCCCTCCTCGAAGGGGTCCTTTGTATCGAGGCCCAGTCGAGTGGCTTTCTCGCGGAAGTAGCGAATGTCCTCCTCCTTGGCCTGGATGGGGGTATGCACGGTGTAGAACCACATATTCAGGAAGAAGGGTCGCTCCGAGCCGGCGCGCTCCTCGATGAGTCCCACCGTCTTGTCGGTGAGGTAGTCGGTGAGATAGACGCCCTCGTCGGCGGGTTCCTCCAGGTTAGGCAGCTCATAGGGGCTGAAATACCCTTTCATGGGCATGCCGTACTGGTTGCCGCCGTAATTTTCCTTGAACCCATGCCGCTGCGGATAGGCCCCGGGGCCGCCGAGGTGCCACTTGCCAACGTGCCAGGTGTCGTACCCATATTCCGAGAGGGTCCGAGCCAACGACTTCTCGGTGAGGGGCAGCTCCCGGAAGTAGGAGACGTCCACCAGCCTACCCCGGTTCGGGTGGCTACCGCCGAACCAGTCGATGAAGTTGGTGACACCCACGGTTGCGGGATACTTGCCGGAGAGGATGCTGGCCCTGGTAGGCGAACACACCGGACAGGCGGCGTAGGCATCGGTGAACTTAAGACTCTCACCGCACAACTTGTCGATGTTGGGAGTCTCATAAAACTCGCTTCCGTAACAGCTCAGGTCCCGCCATCCCAGGTCGTCCACCAGGATGAAGATTACATTCGGTCGTGTACTCATCGTTCGCTCCTTCTATGATATTGTGATATTGTCACTGATATAGCCATTCGAGTGTCGCCAATGCGCAGCCCGATGCTCCGGTATTCCTTGTCATGCTTCTTTATCGCTATCTGGCATCGGATGCCGTTTTCTCCAGCCAACCTTCGGCGGGAGACTCACACTCCCTGTGATGCTCCAGGACGCGTTCAATCAACTCCTGCCGATCTCGCCTTCGTCCTGGATCCGAGAAGAGGTTGCGGATCTGTAAGGGGTCCTCTCTTCTATCGAACATGATGTGACCACCCTCACGGAGAAGCGCCAACTCGTACTCCGGCGTGAAAATTCCGGCCCGTTCCAGTGAACTGTGATGAATGAAGGCCTGCTCGGGACCGTTCCATGGGTCACTCTCGCCCGACATGTTCTGCGATTCAGCGGCCGCCCGGAGCAACACTGATGCATCGACACCCTGAGCCCGGCCGTCCGATTCCACATCCATCAGACCGAGAATCGTCGGAAGAAAATCGACGGTGGAGAGCACCCGCGCTACCTTCAGGCCGGCACCGTTCCCGCCGCCGATGCCGTTCGGCCACCGGACTATCAGCGGCACTCGATGGGCCGTCTCGTACAGCTGGTTCTTGGCCATGAGCCCGTGTTCGCCGGCATACTCGCCGTGGTCGACGGTAAAGACAACCACCGTATCGTCCAGTATGCCCCGGGTTTCCAAGGCGGAGAGAATACGACCGACGGCATCGTCCAAGAGCTTCACCTCACCGCAGTAGAGAGCGAGCCACCGGCGCAGCCTGGCCTCTCGGTCCGATGTGCCCGGGGCGAAGGGATTGTTCCGGCGTACCGCCTCCGCCCAATGGGGCATGCCCTCCTCGTCGAAGGTGTCCGGTATCGGCATGTCGGCGGGATCGAACATGGTGTCATAGGGCGGACGCACGTCCACCGGATCGTGAGGATCGGGAAAACTCACCATATAACAGAAGGGATTGGTTCTGGGGCGTGACACGAATTCCACCGTTTTTTCTACCAGCCAGTCGGTGGTGTAGGTACGTTCATCTCCGATCACCTGGTATGGATAGACCACCGGCTGCATGTCGTTCATGCCGCCGTCGTGGATCTTCTTCCAGTGCCCCCGATTGAACATATAGTAGTTGTCATCGAATCCGAAGCCCCGATCCTCGTGTACCCATCCGGGGCGGCGCAGGCCGTCCAGGTGCCACTTGCCGGCGTATCCGGTCTCATATCCGACACCACTGAGGGCGGTTGCGAAGGTAGTCTCATCCGCATTCAGCGGAATATTGTTCGTATACGCCCCATGACAGTGCGGATACCTGCCGGTGACCAGACAACCCCTGGAGGGCGTACACACCGCACTGTTGGTGAAGAAGTTCTCGAAGAGCACACCCTCCCCGGCCAGCCGATCGATATTAGGCGTCTCGACCAGAGTCCCACCGTAACAGCCCAGAGTCCAGCAACTCTGCTGGTCGGTGTGGATCACCAGTAGATTCGGTCTCTCTCTATTCGTATTGTTCTCACTCATGCACAATATGATCACCGATCCGTCCGGCTTTGGCAAGCGGTCTCGATTCAGCAGAATCTTTTCAGAACTGTTTTTTCTCTTTACACAGTCCTTCTCTCATGATATGTTCAGAATCGTTCAGGATATTGAACATCAATCTTGATAGACGGAGGTATTTGATGACCGTGGCTCGAATCGCACTGGAGATTGTAGTGAATATGAGCGGTTCACAGGGAACAGTCGGATAATACGCGAGTAAGCAAAAGCGAGATAGAACAAAAAAGCTTACTCTTCATTTTCATCCATTTCAGATAACTATACCGGAAAATAGGTATCAAAATTTCGACTACCCTACCCGACCTTCCCTTGTGACTCACACCCGTTCCATCTAGATGGACTTCGGTCCAATGATAGATGGGCACAAATGTACACATCTTTGTACACAACAAGGGAAAGCTGACGATGCAAGACAATCAAAGGATAGATCTCACAGAATACGGCTGGAACGAGACGTGGGCCGAACGGCTAAAGAACGTCTCCGATGGCCAAGGTGGCCCAGATCAACACAGTTCCGCGATCCCCGGCAGGGTCATCGCCCACTCCAGGGGAAACGTACTCGCCATGACAGCGGCCGGAGAGGTGTGGTGCTCGGTATCCGGCGCACTGGCCCGGAGCCTGGAGGAGCAGGAGACCAACTACTGCGCCGGCGACTGGCTGGCACTAAATCCATACGCCGACGGTTCCGGGGCATCCGCCCGGGCACTGCTGCCGCGGAAATCACTCCTGGCCCGGTTGGCCACCGTGAAGGCTTCCAAGGCGCAGGGGTTGGCCGCCAACATCGATTACGTCTTCCTGATGATGGGATTGGACGGAAACTTCAATCCCGCCCGCATGGAGCGATTCGTCGCCATCGCCTACAACAGCGGCGCCATGCCGGTAATCCTCCTGAACAAGGCGGATCTGGTGGATGATCCGGACGCGTACGCCATGCGTATCGAGGCGGTAGCCCCGGGGGTGCCGGTACTGCCTGTGTCGGCCGAGTCAGGCGCCGGTGTCGATGGTGTCCGGACGTACCTGCGGAGCGGGGTGACGGCGGTGCTGATCGGCTCCTCCGGGGTGGGGAAATCCACCATGCTGAACACCCTGGCAGGGGAGAGGCTGCGCGCGGTACGGGAGGTTCGGTCCGCCGACTCTAGGGGACGGCACACCACCTCGTTGCGGGAGCTGTTCCTCCTGCCCGAGGGCGGATGCCTCATCGACACCCCGGGAGTCCGCGAGGTTGCACTGTGGGTCGACGGGCAGGGGATAGACGATGTCTTCGCCGAGGTCACCGCATTGGCGGCCGAGTGCAAGTTCAACGACTGCGCCCATCAGAGCGAACCGGGGTGCGCCGTGAAGGCCGCTCTCGATAAAGGCACTCTGACACCCGAACGGTACCAGAACTACCTCAAGTTGAAACGGGAGATGGAGTTCATCGAATCACGGGAGAACGACCGGATCAGACAAAAGCGGGAACAGCGCAACTACCAGATCGCCCAGTTCCAGCGGACCCTCAAGAAGCAGCGACGGTAACCGATCAAACCGGTATGCCGGAAATGAATAGATTATGAATATGGGAATTTACATATGGATAGAAAACGGTACGCATACCTTACCGGGAGCGAAAGAAAACGACGGCACCCCGGGAAAGGAGCCGAGAGAAGACACGACAGAGGATACGGAGGAGAACCGCCGCACGGAGATGGAATCCCCTTCGACTGTGCCCGTTGCGGCACCATCAAAGCCAACCGGATCGCCGGAGACGACGACGAGGCAAGCGGCCGGGCGAAACTTCACGACTGCTACTTAGCTCTAATTCCTCGTATACCAATAAAATGTGTGAATCGAAAGGCTGTAACCAGTAAAAAAAATTTTAAAAAGAAGAAATCTCATTCACCGTATTTACTCAAAGACCGAATTCAGTGATATACTCACCATAGGTTCTGCGGCATACTATCCGTCCGACCATTCATGAGAAAAATCAGGTGAACATGACGAGATTCTCGCAAGGTATTTTTCTCGTAGTGGTAACCGTAGCGTTAATCGTGCGTACGGGGCCGTCGCTCCGTGCCCAAGAGATCATCGATACCGAAGATGCCCAGACCACCGTAAACTACAACGAGATCTACAAGTTCCCCGCCTCCGTCGGCTTCAAGTACGAGTACCACACGCCGATCCTCCAGTACAATCTGGATGAGAACGACGATATCGAATTCCAGGGCCACGGCATCACCGCCACCGTGGTCGTGCCGATCCCGCCCGTGCCGATCCTCCAGCCCTTCGTGGAACTCGGAGTGATCCAGGTCAATACGCAAGACAACAACGCCAATGTCGAGGGTATCACCGACCCGGATGAGATAGATCGACGGAAGACCAAATATAGCCAGACTCACTTGACGGGCGGTCTGGGAATGGCCCTCTTCTACAAGTTCTCGAAGAACATCGAGATCGGAGCGGAGATCGACGCGGGATTCGCCTATACGCTGCTCCCCAACTACGCATCCGACGGAGAGATGCGCAGCTCCGTGCAGTTCCTCGCGTCGGTAGGCGCCGGTTTCCAGTTCAGCCCCTTCTACAACCTGACCATCGGCGTGGCGCCGCGGCTGCGGTTCATCAAGGCCATCAACCCGCTGGATAATCTCGACGGACTCCACTTCGGCATCGGCGTGACGGCGCAGTACCGCTTCGGCGTCGATCCGGACTCCCCCAAGGCCGCGGTTCGCAGCATCAAGTTTACCAACGCGGAGGTCGAGCCGGTCTTCGCCGCCATGCAGAGCTACTATGTCGACCATCCCATCGGCGGCGTCACCATCACCAACATCGAAGATTTCCCGGTAGAGGAGGCCGAAGTCTCTTTCTTCCAGAACGGATTCATGGACACCCCCACCGTCGCGGCCACCATCCCCGAGCTCGCGCCGGGCGAGAGCACCCATATCGACCTGTTCGCCACCTTCAATCAGGAGGTGTTCTCCACCGAGGGAATCACGCCCCTTACCGGCGAGATCTCCGTCAAATACAGCGCGCGGGGGCAGGCGGCCGAGCAGACCTACTCGGTGACCTATGACATGCACGACAAGACGGCCCTGACCTGGGACGACGAATCCAAGGTCGGCGCCTTCGTCACCTCCGCCGACAGCGCCCTACGGAACTACTCGAGCTATATCCGCCAATCAACCAAAGACAGCGTAATTCCGGGCTTGAGCGAGGCGTTGCAGATCGGAATGCAGGTCTACCACGCCCTCGGCGAGATCGGCTGTCTCTACCAGCGGGATCCCACCACGCCCTTCGACGCGGCCCAGGAGAATCCGCTGATCGTCGACTCCGTGAGCCTTCCCAGGCAAACCCTGTCCCGGCTTACCGGAGACTGCGACGACCTCACGGTGCTATTCTGCAGCCTTCTTGAAACGGTAGGAATCCAGACCGGGTACATCACCGTTCCCGGTCATATCTACGCGGCCTTCAACACTCGGATGCTCGCCGACGACTACGCCAAGGTCCATCCCGACAGGCGCATGACCATGGACATCGACGGCGAGCTGTGGGTTCCTGTGGAGATCACCATGATCGGCCTCAAGAGCTTCCTCGAGGCATGGCGTGCCGGCATCGAAGAGTGGCGGGCGTATAACGAGGCGGAGGAACACCGGAGGCTGACCGTCACCACCAAGGCACAGGAGCGCTTCCGGCCGGTCGTATTAAAAGAGCGCGATCTCGGACTCCAGTACGGCAGCCGTCCCGCTCTGGTCGAACGGTTCGATGCCGATATCGCCAAACTCGTGGATACGATCATCGAAGACTACACCCTGGCCGCCCAGGAGAAAGCACGGAAGAACGACTACAACAGGCTGGGAATCATCTGTGCCCAGTACGGCAGGTATATTCAGGCGGAGGATGCCTTCAACGCGGCCCTGGCATTGGACCGAAACTATCTCAGCCCGAAGATCAACCTGGGCAACCTGTACTATCTGCAAAAGGAACACCATCAGGCGCTGCGTCAATATCACGGTGCGGAGCAGGTACTTCTCGACGCGGGCCGCGACGAATCGGCCATCATGGCGACGATCATGCTCAACCTCTCCAAGGCCTACTACGAACTCGAAAACTTCGCCCGCGCCACCGACTACTATAACCGTGTGAAAGAGATGAACCCGGATCTGGTTCGAGACTACTCCTATCTGGCCTCCGACAACGACAAAACCCGCGCGGCCGACGTCGCCAACATGAATCAGATCATCTACGTCGACGAAGAGGAATAACCCGTGTCTATTTTCCACCGCAGTTTTTTTTCCCGCCATCCCCGAAAGGGTGATGTGGGATTCGGAGTGGTCGCCACACTTGCTGTCGTAGCCCTTTCGCTCCTGCTCGTCTCCTGCCCGGAACCGATAGACGAAGAACTCATGACCGAGGTGGAGGACGACATCAAACCGGTCATCGCCCTGACTACCCCCTCGGCGAGCACCGTGACCTACCGGTCCACCGTCATATTCAGCGGTACCTTCACGGACGATGCCGTCGAGGAGGGAGACGGGTTGGGGTCGATCTCGAAAATCCAGTACACGGTGTTGGACCATTCGAAGTTGGGACAGCAGATCGAAGAGATCGGCTCGAAGGCGATCAGCCTGGAGAAGGACGATTTCACCTTCGATCCCGAGTCGGGCACCTTCGGGTTCACCCTGGATACCACCAATCCGGACTTGCTCACCGGAACCCAGACGCTGACGCTGAAGATCTGGGACAAGAACGGCAATGTCGCAGAGTATGTGCTTACCATGAACGAGTATCCCTCCGGGCCGCACGTAGAGATCACGGCGCCGGATGACCTGGACGAATACGTCTCGGAGGTTACTCTCAAGGCTCAAGTCCGAAACGCCAACGAGGACGAGGGACTTGGAGAAATTGCCCAGATCACGTCGGGAGACATTCAGGTATGCGATGTCTCGGTGAAGGTCGGCAGTAACGACGCCATACTCGTCGGGTTGAATGATACTCCGGATGAAGACGGAAACAATTTCGTCTACTCGTTCATGACTACCGGCGAGACGGATGGTATCGAGCCTGTCGAGGGTGATGTAATCGTTCGGATTATCGCCAAGGACAAGAATGGTCACACGACAACCAAATCTCTTACTTTGGTAAACGATGGTGTCGGTCCCTATATCGTCCTTGATACTCCGGAGGACAGCAGCTACTACGACTCGGGAGTAACCTTTTCCGGCACCATCACAAGCAGTAGAGACGACACAGGCACTTACGAAATCGCTTCCTTCTACTACAGAATCGGCGGAGAAACCTTCGATCTCTACTCCCTCGAGGCCGATACGGAAACCGTAGGCACTTTCGATACCGAGACGGGGGAATTCTCATTCGATATCTCACTTGTCGATACCACCGGCACACAGATCGTGAAATTGGTATCCACCGATAAGAACGAAAACCTGCGTGAACTCTCTATTACACTACTCGACGACACAGCCGGTCCCGAACTGACGATTACCGAGCCGAATGACGGCGACTACTACAGATCCTCGGTCACATTCAGCGGATCCGTCACCACCTCCGCCGACGACACCGGCCTCGATGAAGTACGATCCCTGTCATATAAATACTCCGGTACCAATCAAGAGTACATAGAAATCTACCCCGTAAGCGACAGTTCCCCCGGAACCTTCGACGATGCTACCGGTGAGTTTTCCATTGACCTCTCTTTCGTCGACACCACGGGAACGCAGATAGTCCGGTTTCAATCGGAAGACCTAAACGGCAACACGAGCGAAGTCTCTCTCACCCTCTCGGACGATGAAAAAGGCCCGGAGGTGGCATGCATCGAACCCATCGACGGCAGCTATTATCGTTCCACCGTGGCCGTGACCGGATCTGTCGCCAACTCGAGTTCCGATTCGGCCCTCTCCGAGGTACGCTCCCTCTCATGGGCGATCCTGGGGAAGACCGAAGCGGCGGAGTTGGACTTCACCGACGGATCCTTCGCATTCGATTTTTCGACCACCGCCTATACCGGACCGCTCAAGGTGATCGTCACGGCGGAGGATTATAATGGGCACCTCACCGAGAAGGCTCTCGACCTGTCGGAGTACACCCCGGGCATGGATGTCACCATTGCGACTCCCACCGACGGACAGCCCTACGGGTCCCGTTTTACTGTTACGGGGACGGTATTCGACACCCCAAGTGTCGCTACATTCGACGAGCTTGACTCGTTAATAATCTGGCTGAATTCTGAAGCCGGAGACGATAATACGTATGAAGGAGAAGACCTTTTATCCACCGATAGCGATGGCGAGCCATATTTTAATGACGGCTCATTCCGTTATAACTATGAGATCCCTTATAATACGGTTGCCGCCGGCATGGATATAATAATTCGAGTAACGGCTACAGATCTGAACGGTCATATATCAAAAACAAGTATCACACAGATAAGTTCTAATACAGGCCTTCCGGTTCACTTTAATGCAATACCATACATAATCTTACCGCCAGAGGGATGGGAGTATATTGCAAG
>CAZAKE010000143.1:0-12779 GCA_964485495.1 uncultured Spirochaetales bacterium | reverse complement strand
GGAGGATTCCGACATAGAGCTCATGCAGTCCGGTGGGCATGAAGATATCCACGCCCCGGTCCAGGCCGTCGATCAGGTGCATTACTGCCCAGCCCCCGGCCACGGCTAAGGAACCGTTGGTCGCCGCCTTGACGGCGCTGTACTTTGGCCCCGCCGGCACAGACTCGATCTTCAGACAGCGAAAGGCGGGAATATCCCGCGCCAGTTCGGCGACCAGGTCCCCCGGAAGGCCGAAACCTGCGGCGTCCCAGTCCTGCAGCATAAGGTAGGGAGTTCCGCACGCGGCGATCTCTTCAACCTGTATGCGGTAGGAGTCCTCCCTCTCGAAGGGTATCGACACCAGCACGCCCTCACAGCCGAGCTCCACCAGTTCGTCGGCGATGGCCGTCCGCTTTTCAGCTGGTGCGGAGGCCCCGCCGATTACGGGGACCCGGCCGGCGCAAGCTTCGACGACGGTGCCCGCAATTAATCGCCGTTCATCCCGGCTCAACTCATCCACCTCGGCCGCCATGGCGGGAACAAGGAAGCCGTTGACGCCGGCCTCTATCGCATAAGCGACGTGCCGCTTTAGGGCAGCTCGATCGATATCACCTTCAGGGGTAAAGGGGGTATTTGAAACCGTGACTATTCCTTCGAGTTCCGGTCCGTTCATCAGAGATAGCCGATCCTCGCCAGAGCCTCCTCGACCTCCCGATAGGCGTTTATGTCGAGAGCCATCCCGGGCTGCCGCATGTGGCGGCTCCCCCGGCCGAGGATTTCGCAGGCAGCCTTGATGAAGGGAATTACGTCGTAGATCGCGACCTTCAGCTCCTCATAGAGGAGATTCACCCGTCGCTGGGATTGCAACACCGCCCCGGAGTCGCCTTGCCGGGCGGCGGCGTACATCTCGACATAGGGCTCGACCATCACATTCCCCAGGCCGGTGACGATTCCCCCGGCGCCGACCAGCAGTGAGGCGGCGTCAAGGTAGTCTTCACCCTGAATCCAGACGAAAGATTCATCCTCATCGGCCAGAAGCCCCCGGCTGAAGGAGGCCAGATCACCGGAGGAGTCTTTGATCCCGGTAATATTGGGATGATCTTTAAGGGAACGGACCGTCGACAGTTCCAGTCGATTGCCGGTACAGCCTGGAATATTGTAGAGAATCAGCGGTAGGGGAGAAGCCTCGGCGATGCGCCTGAAATGCTCCTCCACCACGGGCTGATCCACGGGATGATAGAACGGCGGGACGCCAACCGCATAATCGGCGCCGTTGCGCTCCAGATCGCCGATCTCATCCAGCACCTCCGGCAGGTTCGGCCGCAGAACTGCTCCGCAGACGAAAAGACGCTCACCGACGACCGACCTGGCCAGCTTGAGCATATCCCGCCGCTCCGGAGGCGTTAAATAGGCCCCCTCCCCGGTGGTACCGTTTATAAAGAGTCCGTTCGCACCAGCATTGACCAGATACTGAATCTGCAGTTCCGCCATGGCCATATCGATAGAGCCGTCGGCGCTCATCGGGGTAACCACCGCCGGGATAATTCCATGTAGAGACGTGTCGTTCATACTGTTTTCCTTGTTGGGCGACGGGATCGATTCGACAAGCTTTGCCGCCTGCTCGAGTAGGCGTTGCAGATTAGTTTTGAGCTTCACTGTGCCGAGTGTAAGGTAAATGGTATTTGGTATAATTGTTCCTCGTACAAATTCATTCCAGAAATCCTGTCTGATTAAATGTTGATACTTTCCTCGCTCGTCGCTTCCTGGTAGCCCAGCTTGTCCCTGAAGAATCGTAAATCAGTCTTGATTCCATGGGCAATGTAAATGAGGTCGCAGTGCTGAATCCACAAGTTCACCCCCATCGAGAGGATTTTCCACGCATACTCGCGATTCCCAATGCCGTTGTAGTGCATCCCTACAATCAAGCCCTTCGCCTTTGTTGTCTTTATAATGGCCTCTACCGCCTCATAAAAAACTGGGTTGTTATAGTCCTCCGGCACATCTAGACTGTAGGAGAGGTCATGTGGACCGATAACCACGCCATCAACACCCGACACAGAAATCAGATCAGTTAGATTGTTGATCCCTGCGGCACTCTCGATATTGATCAAGAGCAGGCGGGATGCATTCGTCCCGTCCAGATACTTCTGCAATTCCGGCACAGGATACTTCTGATCCGAAAGAAGAGCCTCAAGCTTTTCTCCCTTGACCGGCTTATACTTAGTCGCGCCTACCAGATCAAGCACCTGTCTGCGAGTCTCAATGTATGGGGCCAGTAACGCGCCTGCGCCTCCATCCCACGCCTTGCAAGCCTCGATTGGATCGGGCGACGATATCCGCACCAGAGGCATCAAACCCGCGCCTGCATAAGCATGGCACATCCAGGACAAGGCCATCCGGTCCAAGGCGATGTGCTCGGTGTCGATAAAGACGAAATCCAATCCAGAGTTCTTCATAACTGGTACAAGGTGCGGCGATGGTGAAGTAATCAGGGTGCCGAAGGCGCACCGTCCAGCTTCCAGTGTTTTGTCTTTATTTTTCGCCACCACGTTTTAACTTCTCCATACCCAGTTTCATTGGTTGCAAAGCGGGCAAATCTATCTTTGCTCGACTTCTCCGGCTTCCAATACACCATGAACTGATTCTTGTGCAGATTCAAATCAATGCTTAATCTCATACCTGTTCTCTCCTCTGGATTGGTAGCATTGAGTCTTCAGGACAGGTCCCCGTAAAGCTGGTTCTGAACTCTCTCCTATGCGACCTCGCAGGCGACAAGATATGGCGAACGGTAACCACTTCTGTCCGCGAACCCTCCCAAACAGGTTATTGAGCCTAATAGCTCTGGTTTCGTTTTTATCATTCTTCCTTCTTTCGCAGCGGGATCGAATCAACCAGCCTCGCCGTCTGCTCGAGAATGCGCAACAGGTAACTCTCCAGTTCGTCTGTACCGAGAGCGCGGGAGAATGGATTCGCTACAATACCTTTTTGCTGTAGGAAGTGCTTGGCATTCAGCGGATAACCGCCTTTCTCCAACAGCGAAAGCGGCCCCATCCAGTTCTGAAGCAGCTCTGCCCGTGCGGGATTCCTCTTTACGGACTCAAAAAGATCATGGTAGACATCCGGAAAAAAGTTCGCCATTACCCCGCAATAGCCCGCGGCTCCGTCTTCGAGCGTCTGTAGCAGCGTGGCCGCATTGGCGTTATAGAGCTTCAGGGGAGTACCGAACAAGAGCTCCAGGCGCTCCCGAATGAGTGATTCCGAACAGCAGGTATCTTTTAAACAGACGAAACGCCCGTCGTCTGCACAGTGCTTCAGAACTGCCGGAGAAAGCAATCTCTTGTAAGGATACGGACATTCATAAAGCCCGAAACTCGTCTGAGGAGGCAGGGCGTCAAGGATTCGGTTAGTATTCTCGATCGAGATCTGATCTCCCTCCCCGGGTCCCGCAAGACGATTGGTGACCAGCACCAGCACATCAACTCCGGTCTCGGCCATACACGCAAGCTCTTCGATCTGCTGTTCGATCGAATCTCCGGTATGTCCGGAACAGATAACCGGAACTCGGCCTCCCGCAGCCTCAACGGTAGTCCTCGCGAGCTTCTGCTTCTCCTCCAGAGTAAGGTAGAACATCTCGCTCGACTGACAAACGGCGAAAAGTCCCGCTGCGCCATGGTCGATATACCAATCGGTTAAGCGAAACAGCGAATCAAGATCCGGGTTTCCATCCGGCTGAAAGGGGGTAAGCATAGTAGGCCAGATGCCGTCGGGAAGGGTTCTAACCATTTTTCCACACTTCATCACCGCCGTTGAAGGCGTTTTTTATCAGCTGGTCTTTACGGGGTTCGGCCGAGCGCGCCCGTCGTCCGCAGCAACGCTCCTGCCGGTGGAACCAGTTCGTCATCGCCTCGGTGAGACGCAGGCGCTCCGAAGAACCTGAATCCCACAGGTTCCGTACCTCCCCGGGATCGGATTTGAGATCGAAGAACTGCCCCGCGGGACTATCGTCGATTCCCGGTTCTGGAGGGTAATAGTTCAGTTTATAACGGCCGTCGGTGATCATCGTGGCGTTGATCGGCGGGTCCCAATAGCGGCCGCGGTTGGTGATTCCCGTATTGCGGTAGGCGCAGACGGCCGTCTCCCTCGGTGGAATAGCGGAATCGAGGAGATTACGAGAGGCTGGCATAACTAGAGCGATCTCCTCCGCCGAGGCGCCTGCCGCGCTTAGTACCGTCGCCGCCAAATCGTGGGGCTGTACCAACTCCGTTTCGCGCCGCCCCGGCTCCGTCTCTCCGGGAGTCCGGATAATGAGCGGCACCTTCACCACCGAATCGTAAAGATGGGCGCCTTTAACCATCAAACCATGGTCGCCGAGACTATCACCGTGGTCACTTAAATAAATTACCAGGGTGTCGTCGGCAAGCCCCTGCTCCTCGAGGGTAGAGAGAACCCGGCCGACCTCATCATCGAAGAGGGCGATCGAGGCGTAGTAGCCGCGGCGCATCTCCTTAAGGTCCGCTTCGCTGAATTGGGAGTATCTTCCGAAGTAGCCGTCCCGCTGCTCCTGGGCCAGTCCGCGAATTTCGTGTACCTCCTCGCTGGCGGTCGGCATCGGCATTTTTCCCTCATCGACCCGGTCGGCATACTCCGCCGGATAATCGTCATAGGGGTTGTGGGGGTCGAAGACGCTCATCATACAGAAAAAAGGGTTCTCCCCCGACTGCTTCTTCAAAAAATCGATGCTGCGCTCCGCCGCCCAGTGAGTTATATGGTACTCCCGGGGGATAGAGGTGAGTTTGCGCCCATCCCGTTTCAACCGGGCGTGGAATTCGGGGTCCTTTTCCTGCAACCATCGGGAATAGCCGTTAAAGGGGGAATCCATACTGATCGATGCTTCGAGACACCACTCATAGATGTCGAAGCCGTCGTTCGGGTGTCGTACCGCCTCCTCCTCGATGCGGCCCGAGACATGCAGCTTGCCGAAGAGGGCTGTAGTATATCCGAGTTGCTGCAGACGTTTAGTAAAGAGAACCTCATCCTCGGGAAGCACATCATGCAGGCGCAGAACGCCGTGGCCGGGAATCTCCTTGCCGGTAAACATGCTGGCCCGGGAGGGGGTGCAGACGGGATTGTTGACGTAGCAGTTTTCGTAGAGGCGACCTTCGGCCGCCAGTCGATCCAGGTTGGGGGTATCTACCCAATCAGCGCCATAGCAGCCGAGGGAATCGAATCGCTGCTGATCGGTCATGATTAGCAAAATATTGGGTTTCTTCATAGATCGCTCTCCATTTCTGTGCGTACTATCTCCAGCAACCGGTTGACCCGTACGTCGGGCATGGTTGTTTCCAGGTCGGCCAGCACGATATCGCAAGGCGCATATTCAGTGTTGATGCGATGAACACTCGCCGCAAATGCCTCATCGCTCTGCGACTCCAGCTCGCCCGGCGTTAACAGTAGGGCCCGGCGGGTATCGGGGAAGAGTTCGCGCAGACGCGGCATATCGGAGTTGATACCGGTGTCGAGATAGCCCATCTTATCGATCTTCCGCAAGGCTTCGAGATACGGATCGGCCACCCAGTTGCAGGTATGATTTCCGAAGCGCGGATACTCGCTGCCGAGTTGCTTGTCCAGGGGCAGGAGAAACTCCTCGCACTGCCGGGGAGAGATCATGCTGACTGTGCAGTTGCTCATGGAGAGCAGGTCTATAGGGAAGCCCGACTCCCGCTGCCTTTGTTGTACCCGCTTCGACACCCTGCCGATGGTGTCGGCGATATGAGCAAAAAAGCCTTTGACTGTCTCGGGTTCGTCGATCATATCCATGAAGAGCTCGGATCCGCGAAGTCTAGCGGCGATATTTAGAATTCCCTGGTAGTTGAGGTAGCCGTGAATCATTCCCCAGCGCCGCTCGATGATCTCCATCTGCGCCTCAAGCTGATTCATCACCGGATTGGCATCCAGATCGATGGGGGATAGATTCCGGCAGGCGTCGATTGAATTAAATATGGGTTTGGCATCGGGCCAGGCATCGGCCGCATAGACCGGCTCGGCACCGTAGAGCATCGAGATCAGCAGGATACCGTAGACGCCGGAAATAGTCGCGCAGGTCGGCTCGATCCCGTCCCGGTAGTGCGGCGTAAAATACTCAACCGAGGGGAAGGATTTATGCAGGTGTTCCTTCATCTCGATCAGTGATTCATAGCGGTAGGCCGGATCGGTATGCCACCGCTCGCCGAGATCGATCCCCAGCCGCTCGTGATACCAGCGGGGGGTGAAGACCAAGGAGACGCGCAAGCGCGCTTCGGTCCCGTCGCAGAGCTCCCGGGTGGCGGGAGCCGCTAAAGCAATGTGGTTGCGGAGGCAACATGATGCTGAATTATCACTCACCGAAGCTTGCCCTGGGTAGAGAAACTCAAGCTCTGGTAGAAGTCGGCCATGTCGGGAAGATGCCAGGGTTGTACCGCTGCTTCCTGTGTGCCGCCATCTACCATCAGAAACCGCTGAGGGGTCGGATCCTGATGATCTGGACGTACCGGGAGCGGCAGGGGATCTTCGGACGCAAACGCCCACTCGAGCAGGATATCCTTCATACGCTGCTTCTCGGTGCTGCCCTCCATCCTGGTCCAGAGATTCGTCTGTTCGTCCGGATCTTCATTCAGATTGTAGATCTCTCCATAGGGTTTTCCGGGATAGTAGACCATCTTCCACTCTTCCCAACGTACCATCCGGCCGAAGTAGTTCTCACTAAAGACTGCTTCTCGGGAAGAGTTCTCCTTTTGCTCCAGAATCGGCCGTAGACTGGTCGCTTGAGATCCAGGGCCTTCGTCGGCACCACCGAGATCACAAATTGTGGAGTAGGTATCCATCAGCTCGACCTTGTCGGCTACCCGCTGCGGCTTAAAGTACTTCGGCGCATGAATTATCAGCGGAACCTTGACGCTCTGTTCGTAAAAACACTGTTTGTAATAGAGCCCATGATCACCCAACAGGTCGCCATGGTCCGACGAGTAGATGATTATTGTATCGTCGTACAATCCGCGCTCTTTCAGTGTATCTATAATCTGTTTTATCCAATCATCGATAAGAGTGTTCAATCCATAGTAGGAGCGCCACATATCGAGCCGCTGCTCTTCAGTTATCTCATCCGACTTGAATCCCCACTTGAGCTGCTTGTTGATATAGTCGTAGGCTTCACGGGGTTTCTCGTTTACCTCATTTTTCCCCATGTTCCGTGCGGGCATTGGCGCATCGGCAAACAGCTCGTCGTAGGGTTGTGGCGGATCATAGGGATTATGGGGACTTAAGAATGAAGCAAACGCGAAAAAGGGCCCGTCCACATTCCTCAGATACTCACAGACGCTCCGGCCGACAAAACTGTCGATGTGCAGCTCTTGAGGCAGGATCGAGGTAAGCGATGAAAGACGCCGAATATACTCCGGCGATTGAGTCTGATACAGTTCCCGGCGGTCGAATCCATTCTTTTGTAAAAAGCGTGCATAGTCGTCGGGACATTCCGCATGGAATTTCGCCTCGGCGATAATCCTTCCGTCGAATCCGAAATTATCATACCAGGGGGTGTAGTGCATTTTTCCGATCGCAGCAGTATTGTAACCAGCTCGTCCCATCTGATGACCGAAACTCCGTTCTTCCTGACGAAGGGGATACCAGTTCGCCTGTACCCCCAATGAATGGGGATAGCGACCGGTCGAAACACTATATCTGCTTGGACAGCAGAGCGGGTTCTGGACATAGCAGTTATCAAAGGTAACCCCGGTTTGGGAAAGCCAATCCAGGGTAGGCGTTACTGCCGCCTCACTTCCATAGCAGCCCAATGAGTCGGGGCGCTGCTGATCAGGTAAGATAAAAAGAATGTTCGGTTTCTTGGCCATAATTATTCCTCGTCCTTCATCATTTCATTAGGTTCGGTAGAAACATCACAACTCCCGGGACATAGGTGATCAGCAGGAGAACAACCACCAGCACAAGCAGCATCGGCATGAGCTCTTTTATTGTATCTTGCATTGGACAATCGGATATTCCATTGACCACGAACAGCAATCCTCCATATGGAGGAGTCGAGAGACCAATCATCATGTTCAGTACGACAACAACCCCAAAATGAACGATATCTATTCCGAATGCCTGCAAAGACGGCAATACAATCGGTATAAACACCAGTTGAATTGTATTGATGTTTAAAAACATTCCGAGGATCAGGAATATAACATTCGTCATTAACAGGAAGATAAACTTGCTATGGGTAAGAGTTAGCATGAGATTGGCAAAGAGCCCCGGAATACCTTCGCGGGAGACGACAAAAGCGACGCCAAATGAGGTCCCCACAATGATGGATAGCTTTCCGGTTGTCATTACCGTGTCCAGGATAATTCCAACCAGTCTCCGTGGTCCCAAGGTACGGTAGATTATCGCCGCGACTATGATCGCGTACATCCCGGCGACGGCCCCCGCCTCGGTAGGCGTAAATACCCCGGTATAGATCCCCCCAAGGAGAATGACCGGGGTAAGCAGGGCCCCGAACGCTCTATATGTATTTCTTAAAAAATCCTTCAGGATGAATGCCTGCCCCTGGGGGAATCCCCTCTTCCTGGCGACTATCACCACATAAATCATCAGTGAAATAGCCATCAATATTCCGGGGATCATACCGCCCAGGAAAAGAGCACCCACCGACGCCCCGGAAAGCATCGAATAGAAAACCATAGGGATACTGGGGGGAAAGATCGGGCCGATAGTCGCAGACGCAGCGGTTATCGCCGTCGAAAACCCATCTTCGTAGCCCTCTTTGCGCATAGCCTCCAGTTCCATCATCCCCAGTCCGGAAGCATCGGCAATCGCCGAGCCGGTCATTCCGGAGAAGATGAGAGAAGCGATGACGTTTACATGAGCGAGCCCACCACGCGCGCGCCCAACAAGAGTGCTCGCGAAGCTAAAGACTTTTTCCGTAATAGCACCGCTATTCATGACATTAGCGGTAAAGACAAAGAGCGGCACCGCAATAATGATGTATTTGGAATAGAGGTTCGTGACGATGCTTTCCGTCACAATGCTTAAATCAAGACCTGAAAAAAGACAATACATGGTGGTCGACGCAAAAAAACCCAAAGGTATCGGCATGCGAAAGAAAAACGTGCAAACCAGTACCACAAGAAACGCAATAAATCCGACGCTCATGCCGTTCGTCCCCTCATAGAAAACAGTTTCCTGACATCATCAATAATATCTTCCAAGGAATGCAGGCCTATAAGGAGCAGAAAAACTAAAACCGGAGAGAAGCCCAGACTTAGAGGGATACGTAACACCGCGCTCTTATCCATAGATAGAAATGACAAGTAATTTAGTGTAGGGAAGAATCCCAGCGCACACGAAAGAAAAATAATCCCGTTCCCAATCAGCCGAAAAGCCATCTGAGTAGCAGGGGTTCGGGCATTGTAGAACATATTGAAGTTGATATGCCGATGCAATCGACGCATATAGCAAGCACCGAGAAGCGTAGTCCAAATAAATCCGAATACCGTTACCTCATATGTCCACTTCAATGGGGAATTCAAGGCATAGCGATATACTATTTGTAGAATGAAAACGACAAACATAATGGAAAAGGTTACCGCGGGCAGATAGAGCTCCACCACATCGAGAACGATGGCATACAGCTTGCGCATTAAGACCTCACCCTTGTAAAGCGGGACGCTCTCCTGAGCGCCCCTTATTTATTAATATCATGCCTGATTGTACAAAGCCTCGTTTTAATTCGCTAAGGCTTCAACCCTCTCCATTAGATCCATATCGAATGTAGCCACAAAATCTTTATTCTGCATGTAGTGGTTTACCGCATACTCCTTCCATGCCTGTTGATCCACCTCAATGAACTCTACCCCGGCGGCTTCAATCTCTTTTCTTGCATCCGCTGTGGTAGTAAGAATTATATCTTCCACATGCTGGCGCGCGATCTCCGCAGCTTCGAGCAGCGCATCCTGGTGCTCCCGGGAGAGACCTTGAAAGATATCGTCGTTAATTACCGGCATTATCGGATTCACAAAATGGTTGGTCAGGATCACATACTCGGTTACTTCCTGGAACTTACGCTGGACAACCGTCGTAAGCGGGTTATCCTGCCCTTCTACTGCTCCAGTCTGAAGTGCCAGGTAGAGCTCGCTGATACTCACCGGCGTCGGATTGGCGCCCAGAGCCTCTCCCATCATAAGCCAGGTTCTACTATTGGGCATCCGCAGCTTGACCCCATTCATATCTTGCGGAATCTTGGGTATGCGACCGATATCGACCAAATTAAGCTGACGGGTCCCCAGATACCATGTAGATAGAGGCCGGACTCCGGTTTCCTCAGCCAGAGTATCATAGATACCTTTACCGATTTCCCCATTCATAACCACATTCATATGATCCAGATCTTCAAATAGATAAGCCATGGCAAACATATTCATAAAAGGCGTAAACTCGCTGAACCAGTTGGGTCCCTGATTGGTCAGGGCCAAATTTCCCCGTCGTAGAGCACTATTCTGCGCTTCCTGCGTGTAGAGTTCGCCGCCGTAATAGTTTTTAATTATCACTTCCCCGTTAGTTAAGCGCTCTACCTCTTCGGCAAACTTCGCTTGCCCTCTGCCGTGAGGTGCATTAGGCACCGCCACAGTGGAATACTCCAATACAATTGGCTCTGCAGCGGCCTCACTTCCGCTTTCGCTCTGGCCGCCGGCAAACAGTCCTGCCGAGAAGAGCAGGATCATGCAGACTACGAAAAATCTCTTCATCATAAACCTCCCAAGGTTGTGTTCTACACTGTAGAACGGCATTCTTTATATAAAAACATTGTACCATAAATCGCTTTCTTGTCAAGTAATAGATTAGAATTCTACATTGCAGAACGCTTATAGTTATTGTAGAATGCCTGCTAGGAGATTAGATATTATGATTGGATCCGTATTAAAGGCCGTCGAGATTATGCAGTGCTTCAGCTCCGATCATCCGACCTTGAGCCTCGGAGGAATCAGCTCCCGCCTCGGATATCCCAAGACAACCATCCACAGCATACTCAGTACCCTTGAATCGAAAGCATTCATCGAACGCTCCGATTCCGGTGTCTACTCCCTGGGAACGGCAATCATTCCGATGACCCAGGCGGTACGGGTCAACGTTCAGCTCCGCGACAGAGCGGCGCCGCTTTTACGCGAACTGGGGGATTTCTGTGCAGAATCCGTCTACTTAACTGTGCTGGACGCACCCTACTGTCTCTATATCTACGCCATAGAGTCCCCTGACCGGCTCCTCGCCCGCACCGCAGTCGGCGACAAGATGCCGATGCACTGCACCTCGGTGGGGAAGGCGATTCTGGCCTTCTTGCCGGAGGAGAGAGCGGAAGCAATCCTGGACGATTCCAGCTTGGAGGCTTTTAGCGTTAATACAATTACCGACATGGAAGCCTTGCGAAAGGAGCTTAAAGAGACCCGCAAGCGCGGCTATGCGGTGGATAACGCCGAGCACGAACTCGGCACCTACTGCCTCGGAGCGCCGATATTCGACGAAAAGGGCCAGGTATTCGCCTCTTGCAGCGTCGCCGGAGCCGACCAAGAGATTATCGGGGAGAAGATGGAGGCTTTCTCCGCCGGCATCCGCTATACAGCGCAGGAGATATCACGCCGCATGGGATTTGTGCCCAAAGGCGATACCCTCTTATGGCGGGAGACCAGTAATCCCCTGCGCAGACCGCCGGTACCTAATCCATAGGCCTCGACAAGGGAAGCAAACACAATAGATGCACGCCATAGCTTCTTCGAGGATTTCTGGAGCGGCGACGCCTTTTTTCCGCTAATCATTGCAGCCCAGCACGGCTCGACGAAGCTGCTTCTTGCCGAGTCCCTGGTGGAAGCCTAGCTAAGCCGCAGGCTGATAGGTGTCGGCATTCCGGCCGTTTGCGCCGATCTGGGAACTACCCCGCTACCCACCGGCTTCGGACTTCCGATTTAGGTACAGCCCAATCAGCATCCGTGATTTATCGAACATCTTTCGTCTGAAGCTTATACAATAGCCCAATGAATAACAGGGAAGCTCGGGAGAGATTCCCCTGTCGGCGTTATTCTACTGCGGACTTCCGACACCGGCGCACGCGTACCCGAGGACCTGATCCTGTATGTCGTACAGCACTCCTCGAGTAAAGTCTTGAACGTATTGCGTTGCTTCGACGTCACATCTATGAGTATATCGCCCTAGCCGAAGCCCTATAAGTGAATGAATAGTAATCTATCCAGCAGATGCTAGCTAAATCGTGGCGTCAAGGCAAAATAGCTGATACCGATAGCGGCGATGGTATTTTTTGAGAAGTCCAGCCCCTTGCCGATTCCCATTTCATATGCAATCACAGGCCATACTCCTTCCTTTAACGCCAAATACGGATCTAACTCCGTAAAAGGGTCACCGCCGAGGGTAATCTGGTGCAGCAGGCGATGCTCTACAACGACCACAGCCCCTACACCGCAGCCCTCCTGGTTCCCGATCCAGAGGCGATCAAGGCCTACCGGAAGCGCAATCCCCATCCGAAGCCGGATGAGATTCTGGAACTCTTCCAAGAGGCGCTGACCCGCTTCAGGGACGATGCGGACCTAAAGGAACGCTTCCCCTCCCAATGGGTACCGTCGAGCTTTCTGCTCATCAATGAGCCCTTCAGTCTTGAAAACGGATTCCTGAACTTCACCTCGAAGATGGTGCGCCACTTTTGATTTCCTCGCCGATCCGGCACAGCTCGTGGCCGCAGGCGCACTGCTTATCCTCATCGGGAA
>CAZAKE010000142.1:0-12781 GCA_964485495.1 uncultured Spirochaetales bacterium | reverse complement strand
CCTACGGCGCCGAAACTACATCACCGTATTATTATCCAAACATCAACGGGTGGGCGTACATCACCAGTGTCATTCAGCACCCCTACGGCGAGTCCGACCAGGATAAATTGGTTGATTCGGCTGACGCGCGCGGTTACAACGGATACATAGGTCCTTTCCCGGCTATCAAATAACAAGAATCGTATCTGACGCATCTATAGGGCGGGATTTGATCCCGCCCTTTTTTGTCTCCTATGCATCGTACGAGAAATGATTGGCTGGAAATATGATCCGAGGCGGAATCAGTCGCCGTTGAGGCCGAAGAGGGATCGGCACTCGAGGAAGAGGGCGTCTTCCTGAACGTCATCTAGATAGCGAGTCGTATAATATTCGATCTGGTCGGGTTTCAGGTCGATGAACTTTCCGAGTTGTTCGAGCAGCTCCTGCTTGCGCTGCGGCAGTTCGGCGGCCGTAGCGGTGGAGAGAATGTCCGCCGCGGTTACTCGTAGGATGATCTGCTTATGCGGCGAGGTTACATTCAGGCTGCCGTGCTCCAGTGCGGCGTCCACGTAGAGATCGGGAAAATTCCAAGAGCGAAGTATCTCGGAGCCCACCTCCTTGTGATCGGCATCGAAATACTCGTTCTCGAGATTCTTACTCCACTCGTTCTTCGTCATCGATTCCTGGTAGAGCTGTTCATATTTGCCGGGTTGGGAATTGTACAACGCCGCCTGACCAAGGTCGTGGAGCAAGCCTGCTAAAAAGGCATCCTCACTGCGTGACTTGTGCGGACTCTTCCTGACGATCTCCTTGGCGATAAATGCGGTGATTACGGAGTGCTTCCAGAAGTACTTATAGAACTTTCCCCTGCGCTGGTGAGAGAACATGCTGGAGGCCGTGAGCAGCATCACCAGGCTCTTAATGGTCTTGAACCCCAGCAGGGTGATGGCGGTCTGCAGGCTGGTGATCTCCTTCTGCCGGGAATACAGGGCGGAGTTGGCCACCTTCAAGATCTTGGCCGTGAGACCGGGGTCAATCTTGATGATATTCTCGAGTTCCCGGAACGAGATATCCAGCTTGTCCTCGGTGATTCCCATCACCTTCGATGCCACCTCGGGGATTACCGGTATATTTTTCAGAAACACTTCATATGCCATACTGTGTTACTCGTCTCTCCCTATGATACTCGGATTATTCCGACACTCAATCAGGGAAATCCCTAATATTGAAGTGCCCGGCGAATACCTTCGCCGAAGCCGGGGGCATTTTGCAACGCCTGTACCAACTTGTCGGTGGTACGCTGCCGGGCCTGTTCCTTGGTGATACCGCCGTCCTTGATCGGATCGCTCTCCCATGAGTAGACGCTCCGCCCCTCTCGCAACAACTCCATCGACAACACAGCGCCCACGATCTCGGGTGCATTCTCGAGGACCTTGGGATACTCGGTAAAGCGGATGGTGGCGACCATCTGAAATCCGCTCCCGCCGGCTTCGGTGCCCGTCACGAACTTACAGGGAAGATCTGCGGACGCAAGGAGGCTCTTCACCTGTGATTCGAATCCCGGAACTATCATCGCGAGCGGTTCGGCACGGACATCCAGCCCCACCGTGATCTGCTCCACGCTGAACAGGACACTCGTGCCGGGAAACGGGATTTCGCTGTACATGGCCTCGGGAACCAGACCGAGGGAGGATAGGTCGAGTACTACCATGACGGGAGTCTCACCGAAGGGAAGCCGGGGTGACGCTACCTCGCCCTGAAACATTCCCTCCCGATCGGTGGTTACCCGTAGCAGCTCCGCGTCGTTTCGGCCGCCCGTCACCACCAGCGGACAGGGTCCCGCCGGGGTATTATCCGCGAATGATATCGAAGCCTGCATCATTCCAGGACGGCCGGCTTCGAAGTATACCGGTTCTGCCTGGATGGACGCACCCGCCGCGAGTGAACGCACCCGCCCCTCGATGGCATCCACTGCCGCGCCGTCGATACCGTATTCGGCCAGCGAGAGAGTACCTACATAGGGTGAGGAGTCGATCAACTCCCAGCCTTTCATCAGTACCGGGACACTCTCGGCAACCGTCAAGGATCCGTCCATGGCAGGGACCACGATAGAAGCGACCCTGGCGGCCAACTCGTCCCGCTGCTTTGTCAGGACCGATTCAGGCAGACGGCAATAATACCAGTACCCGCTCTCCGCGGAGTAGTAGGTGCCGACGATTTCCACTCCCTCTAAAGTCTGGGAGACGTTCTCGCGGATCCGCCGCTTCACCATGCTGGATCGCTGTCCATTGGCTTCGGATTCGCTGATCTCCACCTCGCTCTCGATGGTAGTGGCGATCTCCGCCGCCAAGGCCGCCAACGCGTTCTTCCTGGCCAGCTCGTTGTCCTCCGCCTCGTTCCCGGTGTTGGACGAACCGATTCCGATCAAGTATCCCGCTGCCGTAGGCCGCGAGTCGATCCACATGGGCCGCGTTTGAGTCGAGGAGGTGGCACAGGAACCGAACATGATGATTACCGCGCACACACACACGAACACCAAATATCGTGCTGGACACCCTGAACCGGCGCTGCACGGCGATTTTGCATCGGAGACTCGATGCACATCGGAGTATAATCGTCTTTCTTTCATATATACAGTACTATGCCGAATAGAAACCGACCTGTCAATTATAAAACCGCCTGAGGCGTTTCAGAATCCGACGATATTCTCCCATTCCCGGCCGCGCCATTCATCCGCCATCCCCTTGAGGATCGAGAGTGTTCGCTCCCGGGACCTCTCGGAATCCATGATCGACGTGTTGCGGATGAACCGAATGAGTTTTCGAAGTCGCCGGATCAGATGGCGCTTAAGGCCGGTCTTGCGCCGTCGCATCAGCTCCTCGTCGATCTCCTCCTGCTGCCACTTGCGCACCTTCTCCGCCTGGGGGATGCCCCACTCCGGCGGCGCCAGCCCCGTGCGGGTGATGAATTCGGCGGCATCCAGGTTCCCGCCGATGGCCTCGCCGACTCCCTTCTCGAGTACCGAAAGCGTGACCTTCACCATCAACACGATAATTCCCCCGCCCGCGACGGCGATCCCTAAAAATGCCAACCAGATCATACCACTCTCCACGATGTCCACGGCAGATTCCGTGTAGGGACGAATACCCAAATGCCCAATTATTCCAGACTCACCGGTAATCGTAACTCCCGAAGCCATAGGTTGTCAATTTAAAACAGTTACCATTCCCGCGGATCCGGCATATACTGTCCACATGAGCTATTACAGGAAGATGACAGGACGGAAATGCTATCTTTCTCCCATCGACGTAAACGACGCCGAGAAGTACACACGTTGGCTGAACGACATGGAAGTGGCCCAATACCTGACTCTGTACCATGCAACCATATCGCTGTCGTCGGAGGAGAAAGCCCTCCAGGGTCTGGCGCAGGGACATCACTATGCTATCGTGGACCTGACGACGAACGAACTCATCGGCGGATGCGGGATCGCGGATATCGATTCTCATAACAGGTCGGCCACGGTAGGCATATTCATCGGGGAGGCGGAGTTCCGCGGGAAGGGGTACGGCACCGACGCCATGCGGCTCCTGGTAGACTACGGATTCGCCTATCTGGATCTGGAGAACATCATGCTCCAGGTGTACGAGGACAACCCCCGGGCGCTTCGTTGTTACGAGAAGGTCGGGTTCCGGGAGATCGGTAGACGCAGACGGGCCAGAAGATTCCGGAGGAGATGGTATGACATCATCCTCATGGACATCCTGCCGGAGGATTTTTATGGTGACGAGGAAGAAAATCCAGACGAGGCCGGAAAAAAGGGCGGTTCCGATGCGCCGCCGTCACGGCCTACCGATCCGCTGGATCCCCGAAAAGGGACAAGGCTGGCATAACATGGTACAATACGGATGCACCGAGGTTTGAGTCGTACTGCGTCTTGATCCAAAGTGTTTCTGAAAATCTAATCACACTACTACGCGAACACGCGCAGCAAAAGGAAGGATACCTATGGACATGAAGAACATTCCCCAAGTCAAGATCGGACTGGTAGCGGTAAGCCGTGACTGCTTCCCGATCGAGCTCTCACGCAGCCGGCGCATGAAGGTCGCCGAGGCGTGTAAGGCCAAAAATCTCCCGGTCACAGAGATCGAGGTGGTGATAGAGAACGAGAATGACGTGATGAAAGCCGTCGAGCAGCTCGAGGCCGCCGAGGTAAATAGTCTGGTAGTCTATCTGGGCAACTTCGGACCCGAAGGACCCCTCGCGATCCTGGCCGAGAGTTTCTTCGGTCCCAAGATGTTCGTCGCCGCGGCGGAAGAGAGTTCGTCCACTCTGGGAGACGGCCGCGGAGACGCATACTGCGGCATGCTCAACGCCTCGTACAACGCCGGCCTCCGTGGTCTGCCTGTGTATATTCCCGAGTATCCGGTGGGAACACCGGATAGGATAGCCGACCTGATCGAAGAGTTCGTCCCGATCTCCCGAGTGGTACTCGGTCTCGCCGGACTGAAGATCTTCAGCTTCGGTCCGCGGCCGCAGGACTTTTTGGCCTGCAACGCCCCCATCGGACCACTCTACGACCTGGGGGTCGAGATCATGGAAAACTCAGAGCTGGACCTCTACGACATCTTCCTGAAGGCCAAAGACGATCCGTCTATCCCGGCCATTAAGAAAGACATGGAGAAGGAGCTCGGAGCGGGCAACACCTATCCCGACCTGCTGGATAAGCTGGCCCAGTTCGAGGCCGCGCTGTTAAAGTTCGCCGAAGACAACCTGGGCGCCTCATCGTTCGCCGCCTTCGCGGATAAGTGCTGGCCCGCCTTCGAGGAATACTTCGGGTTCGTTCCCTGTTATGTGAACTCGAGGCTCGCGTCCAGGGGCATCCCCGTCTCCTGCGAGGTGGACATCTACGGCGCCCTGAGCGAGTATATGATCACCTGCGCCACCGCGGCACCGGCAACCCTGCTGGACATCAACAACACCGTCCCGCAGGACATGTACGATTCCAATAAAAGCCTTTTCAAGGGATACAAGCCCACCGACCTGTTCATGGGCTTCCACTGCGGGAACACCGCCTCCGACTGCATGGCCAACTGCTCCATGAAGTACCAGCTGATCATGCACCGTCTGATGGAATCCGGTAAGGAACCGGATATTACCAGGGGCACACTGGAGGGTACCATCCGTCCGGGAGAGATCACCCTCTTCCGGCTGCAGTCCACCGCGTTTACCGAGTTACGCTCCTACGTCGCCGAAGGCGAGGTGATCGACATCGATCCGCAGTCCTTCGGTTCCATCGGGGTGTTCGCCGTGAAGGAGATGGGCCGCTTCTACCGGCACGTATTGATCCAGGACAACTATCCCCACCACGCCGGAATCGCCTTCGGTCACGCAGGGAAGATCCTGTTCGAGGCGTTGAAAATGCTGGGCATCGAGAAGATCTCTTATAACCAGCCTGCGAGTCTGCCGTTCCAGACCGAGAACCCCTTTGTCTGAGGAGTGTTACTCGACGTTCATTCTACACGGAGGCACACAATGAACACCTTAAAACCGAATATCATCGTTATACTGGCGGATGACATGGGATACGGCGACCTCGCCTGCTACGGCAGTACCACCATCAAGACGCCGCGGCTGGACGAGATGGCCGAGAAGGGACTGCTGTTCACCGACTTCCACTCCAACGGCACGGTGTGCAGCCCGACCCGGGCTGCCTTCATGACCGGACGCTATCAGCAGCGCTGCGGAATAGAAGGAGTCATCACCGCGGCGGGACACCGGGATGTGGGCATGCCCCTCTCGGAGGTCACCTTCGCCCACGTCCTCAAGGATGCGGGCTACCGCACCGCCATCTACGGTAAGTGGCACCTGGGATACGAGGAGAAATTCGGCCCCACGCACCGGGGCTTCGACGAGTTCCGCGGATTCGTCAGCGGTAACGTCGATTACCGCAGCCACATAGACCAGGCGGGGTACCGCGACTGGTGGATCGGCCCCGAACTCAGGCAAGAGGAAGGCTACACTACCGACCTGGTAACGGAGCATGGGCTCAGATTCATCCGCGAACATCACGACGAACCGTTCTGCCTCTACCTTGCCCACGAGTGCCCCCACTACCCCTACCAGGGTCCGTGCGATCCGGCCTTCCGTTCCGAGGGAGCCGCCGGCGAACCGCATATCGGTCCTCGGGAGGACAAGGAGCAGGCGTATGTGGAGATGATCGAGTCGATGGACGCCGCCATCGGCCACATCATCGACGAGGTGCACGCCTACGGCATCGCGGAGCAGACGCTGATCCTCTTCTACTCCGACAACGGCCCGGCAGGGTACGGATCGGCCGGTGAATGGCGCGGCGGCAAAGGCACGGTGTGGGAGGGGGGACACAGGATTCCCGCCATCGCCTACCGGCCCGGCACAATCCAACCCGGCCGCACCGACGAGACGGCCATTTCGATGGACCTCTTTCCCACCTTCGCGGCCATGGCCGGTGCCGATCCGTCCACCTACCTACCCGAAGGTTGCAGCCTGGACGGCTTAGACCTGACCGGCTTGATGACCGAAGGCGCACCCCTGCCACCGCGCACCCTCTTCTGGCGGCACGGACGGCAGGTTGCGGCGCGGAAGGGCAAGTGGAAGATGGTGGTGAACCGGGGTTTCGATCCAACTAACGACAAAGCGAGAAACAGTTCGACAAGTGCGTCCGAAAACGCCCGACGGGTGCCAACCGCCGAAGTCGAGTTGTACGATCTGGACGCCGACCCCACCGAGTCCAGCAACCTCGCAGAGACCGAAACCGATACGCGTGACCAACTCCTAGCCGAGATAGAGGCGTGGGAGGCCGACGTCTCCAGCGGCGTCGAGCGGAAATCATAAATCATAAGGAAGACCTGTTATGGCGAAGAAATCATACCGTGAACTGATGGCTGGGCGCGGCCAGGGAACCGACATCAACGAAAAATCGCTGGAATGGTGGCGGGAGGCCCGTTTCGGACTCTTCATCCACTGGGGCCTCTACGCCCTGCCGGCGGGAGTCTGGAAGGGAGAGGAGGTCGAGGGGATCGGCGAATGGATCATGCACCGGGCCAGAATCCCCATCCGGGAATACGAACCGCTGGCCAAGGAGTTCAACCCCGTCGACTTCGATGCCGTCGAGTGGGTGGCTCTGGCCAAGCGCGCGGGTATGAAATACCTGGTGATCACCGCCAAGCACCACGACGGCTTCGCCCTGTTTCATTCACCCTCCGATCCGTACAACATCGTAGACGGTACCCCCTTCGGACGGGACCCGATGAAAGAACTGGCCGAGGCTTGTGCCGACGCCGGCATCAAGCTCGGATTCTACTACTCCCAGGATCAGGACTGGCACGACCCCGACGGCGCCTGGAACGACTGGGACTTCGACGAGGAGAAGAAGAACTTCGGCGCCTATCTGGAACGTAAGGTGGAACCACAACTCCGGGAGCTCCTGACCCAGTACGGCCCCATCGGCCTGATCTGGTTCGATACCCCCTACACCATCAGCAAGGAGCACAGCACCCGGCTGAAGGCGCTGGTTCGCTCCATCCAGCCGGACTGCCTGGTAAGCGGCCGGGTGGGACACGACCTGGGCGACTACGGCAGCCTGGGGGACAACCAGATCCCAGCCGGCCGCATCGACGGCGACTACGAGACCCCGGCTACCATGAACGACACCTGGGGCTACAAGTCGGGAGACCACAACTGGAAATCCGTCGACCGGCTCCTCTTCCTGCTGGCAGACCTTGCGGGGAAAGGCGTCAACTACCTGCTCAATGTGGGTCCAACGGCCAAGGGCCGCATTCCCGACGAGAGCATCGAACGACTCACCGCTATCGGCGAGTGGATGGACACCTGCGGCGAGGCGATCCACGCCACCCAGGCGGGTCCCTTCCCCTACGAACTCCCCGGCGTACGCATGACCCGCAAGGGCAACACCCTCTACCTGTTATTCCTCCAGTGGCCGGGAGCGTCGTTCGTCCTGCGGGGCCTCGAGACCGAAGTGAAGAGCGCCCGAATCCTCGGATATGAGGCTGCGGGTTCGATCGAATTCACCCAGGCGAGAGACGAGGAACTCGCCTTGAGTGAGCTGCGTCTCTCGCTTCCGGCCGAACCTCCCGTCTCGCCGATCTCCGTGGTGGCCCTCGACCTGGCCGGCGAGTGCCGAGTCGAGGAGCTCCCGTTGCAGCAGCCGGACGGCTCGATCTCGCTGCCCGTCTTCATGGCCCAGATCACACCCGCCGGACCCGATTCGATGATCGAGGTGGCCCGACCGGGACACACCATCGACTGGAAAGACTCAGGCGACCTCCTCCGTTGGCGGTTCAAGGTTACGGAAGATGGAGAATACGCGGTCTCGGCCCGTTCGATGAGCGGCCGCTCCGAGCCGGCCGAGAGCGGGAACGCCGTGCAGGTGCAAATTGTACCGGCAGCCGGCGGGGATGACACCCAATCCGTCACCGGCGAGATCGGCCCGGACGAGAAGCTGGATACCCCCCGAGGGCAATACTTCCCGGAGTACGCCTCCCCCCTGGGCACCGTTCGGCTCTCCAAGGGCGTGTACGAGTGCGAGGCCCGGGCCACACACATCGATCCCGAACTGCCGGACGGCGTAAAGCTGTCGGGGATCGGGTTGTCGCTCATGGGATGAAGTTCCTGCTGCTCGAGGTGACGGGAAGCGAAGTTCGCCGGAGGCGCCCGGGTGTACAACTACATCGCCCCGAAGATCGTGCGCGATAACTGTCCCTACATCTCGATCGGCGAAAGCAGAGAGTTGATCTCATCGAGAAAGGTCTGGGTGAGTTCGCTCGAATCCGTGAGGGTGTAGGACGAACCATGCCCGTTCTCTGAAACAGCCTGGAGCCCTGCGGTGTCCGCACCGGCACCCACGGCGATCGTAGAGGTTCGTATTCCCGATTCGTATTGTTCTGCGGCGAGAGTCGCCGCCCCGCCGTCCACGTCGCCGTCACAGATGAGAAGGCAGGTATTCTCCCTTCCCGCATCGAAATTCTCGGCGATCTCGGCATACCCGAGCTCTAACCCGGCCGAGACGTAGGTTCCGCCGATAGCACCGATTCCTTCGATCGCGTCGATGATTTCATCCTTGTCCGTGACGAACCCGGCCTCAACCAACACTGAGCCGGTGTCCTCGAACAGCACAATCGAGAGGATATCGTTCTCGTTCATTATTTCGACGATTGCAATCGCAGCGTTTTTCGCGTTTGATATCGATGCTCCGGACATCGATGAACTCCGGTCCAACACGATACTCACGTTGAGCTCATCCCGGGCGAGATAGTAGGGAAACTGCTCGATCTCACACGATCCGCATAAAAATGCACAGAGAAGGATCAGTAGGTGTGTATGGAATATGTGGTGGTGCGCATGTCGGATCATTTTGTTTCGTCAAATTGTATCGCCGAGGTGACGTAAAGATCAAGAGGAAGTCGAACCCCATCCTGATGCAACTCGAGCACTTGTCATTTCACAGCTCGGGATGTAATACTTGAACTACAGTCCAGGTCACCATAAAAGTGAATTCGCGATATGACAACACGGCTTAACATTTTCTTTGGTCTCGCATTCATCCTGCTCTCTCTGCTCGTGCCGTGGGATGCCGCCGCACAGATCGGTCCGCTGATCCTGGCGAATACACCGGCGGTGATTCCGCACCTCTCGTTGGAAGCCGGATTCCTCGTGGGTGTGGAATCCGGTGTAATTCCAGCTGTACTCATCTCTCCTCAGATTGATTTCGGATTGTTTGGAAGGGTGCAGCTCTATGCGAATCTCTCGCTGGGAGTCTTTTACCGAGAGCCGGAGTTTCGCATGAGCGAGTATCAGTTCGGTGGCAGAGTGCGGTTGTTCTCCGCAGCCTTCGACAGAATCCGCATGTACACCTACCTGGGCATGCACCACACGATCGGAGATCCAATCTCGGCCGTGTATGAGGGTGATGAACCGCGGGTACACACAGTCATCTCGGAACACACCGACAGCGGCATCGACATGTTCGCAGGAGTCTCCGGCAAATTCATCCTGCCGGTGCTGGATGAAGCGTTGTCGATACAAAGCTCCGTCGACTACGCGAGAACCTTCCTCCGGAAGTACAATCCCTCCTTCGACTCAGAGGGGTACAAGAATCGAATCGGCATCAATGCGACCCCGACGCTGGAATTCGAGATCGGAACCGGGACTCCCGGGGAGATATCAATCGCCATTCAGAACCGCTTCCTGATCTGGTTCAGCCGGGGATTTATCTACGACATCCTCCCCCAGGTGAGTTACCGCTTCCATCCTTCATGGCAGATAACCCTCGGCGGCGCGCTACCGGCGGTAGGCGGACGCATATTCAAGCTCTTTCTCGCCGGAAGCTACTCGTTGGACATGAACCGCTTCCGGGAGGTCCGCATCACGGTCCGGGATATCAACTTCCCTCCGGATCACGCCATCCTGTACGGAGAGGCAAACGAAAAATCCTCCCGCAATAGGCGCACCATCCGCCGCCTCTACCGCAAGCTCGAGCGATATCCGGAATATACCATTCGCATCGAGGGACATACCAGCTTCGTGTATTGGAATGACCCCGTGAAGGGCCCGATCGAACAGCGTGACGTACTGCTTCCACTCTCCCAAGCCCGTGCGGAGGCGGTCATGCATGCGCTGGCCGAGATGGGGATCCCCTACGCACGCATGACGGCGGTCGGAAAAGGCGGCACCGAACCGGCGGTTCCCTTCGCCGACAAGGACGAACAGTGGAAAAACCGGCGGGTTGAGATCGTACTCACGAAATCATGATCAGGACAGAAAGTGGCTATCGTACTCTACTTACCTGTTCGTCATACTGTTGAGCAAATCCCTTGTATCCCGAACCAGAATCTTCCTCGTCCACAGTCCTGTCCCTCAAAACTCATTCATCTCTTCCGTACATTCACCGATTGTACTCATGCGCCGTTCCGCATAGTATAGGCATAGTATAGAGTGACAGATCCAGACAAGGAGCCGAACGCATGGGTAAGACCGTCCTCTCCATACAGGCCCACCCCGACGATGCGGAGTTCACCTGTGCGGGAACCTTGGCGCTCCTGCACGACAGGGGCTGGCGGGTCCATATCGCCACCATGACGCCGGGTGACTGCGGGTCGGCCGAACTGTCCCCTGAAGAGATCGGTCGCATACGGCGGGGCGAAGCCGCCGCCGCGGCAGAACTTCTCGACGGAAACTATCACTGCCTGGAATGTAAAGACGTGTTCATCATGTACGACACGCCGACCCTGCTGAGGGTGGTGGATCTCCTCAGACGGGTGAAACCGGACCTGGTGTTCGCACCCAGTCCCCGGGACTACTTCGTCGACCACGAGAACACCTCACGGCTGGTATGGACCGGCTGCTTCTCCTGCGGCATGCCCAATGTGAAGACCGGTGACACGCCACCCCACCACACGCCGCACCTCTACTACGTCGACGCCATGGAAGGAAAGGACATCCTGGGTGAGGTGATACGGCCAGCGATCTACGTAGACATCGGCGGGAAGATCGACCTGAAACAGGAGATGCTCCGGAAGCACGACTCACAGCGGAGCTGGCTCTTACGCCACCACGGAATGGACAAGTACACAGAGATGATGCGCACCTTCGCCGCTGCGCGGGGCGCGGAGGTCGACAGAGGATTCGCCGAAGGATTCCGTCAGCACCTGGGTCACGGATTCCCTCAGGACGATCAAGTCCAGGCGGAACTCGCTGAATTGGTAATCAGATCGCAATGAGACGGGTGAGACATGACTCGGTTCCCGTCTTTCGATACTACTGTAAACGGTATGAGATCATAGGAGGATGAGACATGGCACGCAAGAAGAGTATGCTGGCACCGGACTGGTGGGACTACACGACGCTGGATGACGAGATCCTGGACGAGGCGGCCAGGCTGAAACCGAAAGACATGCTGAAACTCTCCAGGGACGGGTTTCGGGTGGTGTTCTACGATACCCTGGAGGAGTTCTACCTGGCCGAAGCCCTGGAGTACATCCATGCCTGGAAACAGGCCACGGCCGACAATCCCGCGGGTATCTGCGGCCCTATCGGTCCCACCGAACAGCTCCCGCTGGTGGCAGAACTCGTCAACGAGCTCGAACTCGATGTGCGCGACGGCCACTTCTGGGGGATGGACGAGTGGTACATGGATGGACGTGAGGTGTCGGCGAGTCATCCTCTCTCCTTCGAACGAGCAGACCGGGAACTCTGTTTCGGCAGAATCAGGAAGAAGCTGCGCATGCCGGATGAGAACCTGCACTTCCCCAAGGCCGACACGAAACCGTATATCGCCGGCTGGAGGGGAGTCCGATGCACGGTGATGCAGGGGGGGCAGGGAGACATCAAACACTGGGCCTTCAACGATCCGCTTCCGCGGAAGGGCAAGTACAAGGACGAGCCGCCTTCACCTGAAGAGTACCGCAGGCTGAATACCCGGATAGTGGACCTACACCCGGTGACGCTGATGCAGAACGCACGCACCAGCGGCGGCGGCGTGGTGACCGGCGTCCCGACCAAGGCGATCACGGTGGGACCGGTCCAGACCTGGCAGGCCGAGAAGGTCTCCATCTGGCAGGCAGGGACCCACGACAACGCCTTCGGCATGCGCCTCACCACCCTAATGATCGGGAAAGGCATCGCCGACAGCGCCGTCCCCATGTCCCTGCTGGCGGACCATCCCAACGTACAGTTCAACTTCTACGCCCCCGGTATCGGCACCTGCGACGTGGAGATGCACTGATCCGTCAGGATCCATCCTGAC
>CAZAKE010000141.1:6783-12865 GCA_964485495.1 uncultured Spirochaetales bacterium | reverse complement strand
CACTCCCCCCAAATTTGATTACATATACACGAACCCACCGTGGGGAAAGAAAATCGCGAAGGAAACAAGAGAGTTAATCGGATTAAGGCTTGGAGCAGGAAGCAGTATAGACACATGCTCGCTCTTTTTCTTTGCTTGCTTAAGATGCCTCAAAGACGAAGGGGGTCTTGGGTTACTTTTACCGGAATCTTTTTTCAATATTGCTATTTTTGAGGATGCGCGGATAAGAACTCTTCAGCTTTCTATTGAAAGGCTAATTGACTATGGAAAAGTGTTCAAAGGTCTCGTAACGAAAGCACAGGCAATTGTTCTCAGAAACAAAGCCCCTGAGCCTTCCGCAAGAATTTCATGCAAAGTCATTGGCACTAGTTACAGAAGATCGTTTGATTCATTTTCTTGTAACCCAAAATCAATCCTGAACTTGTATTGTGATGATGAAGACGCTCTTGTATTGCAACACTTGATGTCAGTTCCATATATAACGCTTAAAAAACAAGCGTCTTGGGGCTTAGGAATAGTTACCGGGAACAATACGAAATTTATTAAAAATAACCCGGAAAGAGGCTATATTCCTGTTTACAAAGGTGCTGATATTTTGCGAGGAATATTAAAAGAGGCTAGTAGTTTCATACCATCAGATATGAAACTTTATCAGCAGGTGGCACCACGTCAGATATATGAAGCTAGGGAAAAATTGATATATAAGTTTATTTCCTCTCGGCTTTGTTTTTTTTATGACGACCAGCAGAGGTATGTACTTAATAACGCAAATATCTTGATACCTGATAAATCCTTTCCTGTTTCAACTAAAGTGCTCGGGGAACTATTGAGTAGTGACTTTATGAATTGGGTGTTCTCAAGCATATTCAACACGCACAAAATATTAAGAGGCGATCTGGAGTCACTTCCGATTCATAGTCAGTTTCTGCAATCCGTATCAAGCTTTGACGAGACGCGCTATATAGAACAACTTAAGATGGAGAAAAAGGGCAATGGAGCTTACCGAATTAAGAGATAAAATAATCGCCTCGTTTACTGGATCAAAGAGTGATCTAGAAGATGTTCTGGCAATGGTCGAGGAAGACCAATCAATATTTCCGTTTAATGAATACGAGCATCTTATATGCAACCTCATTGATAGGGGCGGCATGAGCTATGAGCAGTATATCGAAATACGCACTGAATACATCAGTGAAAACCCAAATCTTTGGATATTCGAGATTTCTGCACCTCGCGGCTTTGGTGAAAAGTTTGCTCAAACTTATGTTCAAGGTAAGTGTTCGAAATTGAGAAAGCCATCAAAAAAGTTAGATCCTAATTACTCAGGTGAATATGATCTCTGGCTTGACGGAATAACCATTGAAGTAAAAGCGTCGAGGGCTGTCGATAGCGATAGCGAAGAACCCCTTTATATGAAAGCATTGTCACGGCATACAAAAAAGCGGTTTTTAATGAACTTTCAGCAGTTGAAGCCGCAATGTTGTGATGTATTCATTTGGGTTGCTGTGTTCCGCGATGAAATAGTTCTATGGATAATGAATTCAGATGAAGTGCTAAAGAATCCGCTGTACTCAAAAGGACAGCATCGAGGGAATAAGGGCAATGAAGGGCAGCTTCATGTGAAACATGACAATGTGCATCTGTTAAGTGAATTTGAATTGAAAGACGACTATATAGAAAAAGCAATCCGAGATGCAGCAAAAAGAAAAAGCAGCTAACAAGGCGCTGCACCGGACGGCAATTCCGCTGCGCTCCACTGCCGCCGGTGAGCTTGGTCGTTCGACGCAATCCGGGTAGCACGCAGGCGCCTGGCGCACGAATCACAGGGAGGAACGACCGATGTCGAGTCGACTCGAGACGCTCCACGAGGTGCATGCGGAAGATATCAGTCCGGCCGCGACGACCTTGGCCCGCGCGTTTGAGACCGACCCGATTTGGGCCAAGGTGTTCGCAGGCACCCCGAGAAGATGGAAGTGTGGTTCCAGGGGCCGATCCTCTACTGTGGGGAGTTCGGACACGTCTACGCAACCTCCGACCGTCTTGAGGGCATCGTGCCCGGCGAGTACTCGACCATGAACATGCGGCGGCTAATGCAAGCCGGCTCGATGAAGATGGTCTTCCGAATGGGGCCTCGGCTGCTCATGCGCGCTCCGCGCATGAGGCGCGTGTTTGCGCCGCTTGAGACCGATCGCCAGGAGCACATGAGCGGACGCAGGTACGTCTACCTGATGATTGTAGGCGTGGATCCCGTTCACCAGGGGCGGGGACACGGTGCCCGACTGCTCCGGGCGCTTATCGAGGATAGCGACCGGAGGGGCGTACCGCATTTCCATGCTATCTACGGGGAATTCAATGGCGTGTTTGAGGTGGCCACTCTCGAGATGATTGAAGGCGACCTGCCACAAAGGGCACAGCACCTTGTACGCGACTGGGCGGAGCAGTACAAGAGCGAGCCCGAGCGCATGTGGAAAACCCAAGATTATAAGAAACTCCCAGGATTGGAGTAGAACATGTTAAAAGGCAAAGCATATCCGAAAATCCGAAACGTCGAACCGCAGTCAGGCAAGACTATACTGGTTACGTTCGAGAACGGCATTCAAAAGGCGTACGACTGTACGCCACTACTTAAAAGCGAGGCTTTTCGGCCACTCCAAGACGATGCGATCTTCCGATGCGCACATACCGATACCCACGGCTATGGTGTTGTCTGGAACGATGAAATCGACCTCGCCGAGTCCGAGGTCTGGCTCAACGGACAGAACGTCGAACAATCGGCTGCAAGCGACGCGAACAAGCCGCACGGGTGAAGCCTATCGTTGTGCTTATCGTCGCCGTCTTCTTGCGAGCTTCTTTGACCAGATCTCTCGACAAGTCTCAATGTAGAACAGGACGACAAGCGCACGCGGCGCGACACGCGAGGAGGTATTTCTCATAGGATTTCAAAAACGTGCGGAGTCCCCCGCGGCTACCGCATCAGGCTAAAATCCAGTTTCGCTCGCGCTCGCCGTCCGGGCGTATCGAGCGGCCGCGTAGCCCCTTCCGCGTCGCCCAGGCCGACTCGATCACGTTTACGGGAAAATCGCTCCTGAAAACATCTCGGGCAAAGTACGAATTGCTGTATCTACCTGAATTGGTAATGATAACGAAATCTGTTACACTAGGAGCCGACAACAGGCTAAAAGGAGAAACCGCACATGCCTACCACCCACCCCTATCAGGACCCATCCAAGACCCCCGTCGAACGTACGGCGGACCTGCTGCGGCGGATGAGCCTTCAGGAGAAGGCCGCCCAGCTCCGGTACGTAAACTACAAGTCCCTCATTCCGGAGGATCGGCGACTCGAGGCGGTCGACGAGATCGGCGAGTTACAGGATCAGTTGGCCGCCGGCTTAGGGCACATATTCCACAACTCCAACTCGGCGCCGAACGTGGTGGCCCACAACGTGAGGGTGATCCAGCAGTTTGCCCGGCGGAAGACCCGGCTGGGGATACCCCTCTTCGTGCACACCGAGTCGCTCCACGGGCTGATGGGCCGCGGCACCACCGTGTTCCCACAAGCCACGGCCCTGGCCTCCACCTGGGACCGGGACCTGGTGGAACGAGTATTCACCATCGTGGCGAAGGAGGCCCGGAGCCGGGGGATCCACATCACCTACGCCCCGGTCCTGGACATCACCACCGACGCACGCTGGGGACGCAGCCAGGAGACCTACGGCGAGGATCCCTACCTGAACGGCGAGATCGGGCTGGCCTGTGTGCGCGGTTACCAGGGACGGGAGTTCCGGGACGGCACCACCACCATAGCCGAGGATAGGATCATCTCCTGTGCCAAGCACTTCGCCGGCTACGGCCAGGGCGAGGGCGGACGCAACTTCGGCCCCTCGCGGATCCCCCGCCGGGAGATGCGAAACAAGGTGCTGCGGCCCTTCCGGAAGGCGGTTACCGAAGGCGGCCTCATGGCGATGATGGCGGCCCACCAGGAGATCGACGGCGTACCCTGCCACATGAACCGCGAGCTGCTGACTGAGACCCTGCGGGATGAGTGGGGCTTCAAGGGACTGGTCATCTCGGACGCGGACGACATCTACCGCCTCTACTCCTTTCACCGGGTGGCCGAAGACATGGACGCCGCCACGCTCCTGGGGCTCCGAGCCGGCATCGACATCGAGATCCTCCGCAGCCACTGCTACGACGAACTGGAGCGTCTGGTCACCGAGGGTACATTGAAGGAATCGGAGCTGGACGCGACCCTGGCCAGGGTGCTGCGGGTCAAGTTCGAGATGGGACTCTTCGAGGACAAGGGTCCGGCAGACCCCGACGCCGCCGTACGGATCGGCTTCTGCGGCGAACACCGGAAGGTCTCCAAAGAGGCGGCGGACAAAGGAATCATCCTGTTGGAGAACCGGAACGGCCTGCTTCCGCTAAACCCCGCGAAGATCAAACGGATCGCCGTGATCGGCCCCGACGCCGACCCGGTGCAGTTCGGATCCTACAGCCCAAACTCCGCCGAAGGAGTCAGCGTGGTGGAGGGGCTGCGGGAGAAGTGCACACCCCTGGGGATCGAGGTGGCCTATGCCAAGGGCTGCGCCATCACCACCGTAGAGAGCGACGACTACGAGACGGAGCTGGACTTCAAGAAAGCCACGGCGAACCCCGAGCTGGTCTCCGACGAGGCCAACCGCACGCTTATCGATGAGGCGATGAAGACAGCCGCGGGTGCGGACGTGGCGGTGGTATGTGTCGGCAGCAATCACTTCACCTCCCGGGAGGCCGTGTTCATGCAGGACCACCGGGGCGACCGCGACCGTGTCGATCTGCCGGGATCACAGTCGCTCCTCATCCGGGAGGTGGCCGGCACCGGCACCCCCGTGGTGGTTGTGATGTTCAACGGCCGGCCCATGAGCACCGCCGATGTGATCGGCCACATACAGGCGTTGTTCTGCGCGTGGGCGCTTGGATGTGAAACCGGTCGTACCGTGGCGGACGTCCTGTTCGGTGACGTGAACCCCTCGGGCAAGCTGACCGTATCACTGCCGATCCACGTAGGCCAGATCCCGGTCCACTACAACCAGCCCCCCAGCGGCATGTTCCGGAACTATCTCTTCTCCGACAACAAGCCGCAGTACCCCTTCGGTTACGGGTTGAGCTATACCACCTTCACCTACAATAATCTCAGGCTGGAACCGGACGAAATTTCCGCCGGCGGATCCACCCGGGCAACCGTGGAGGTGACCAACACCGGCGATCGGTCGGGAGACGAGATCGTGCAGCTCTACATTCGCGACGACTTCTCCACGGTAACCAGGCCGGTGCTGGAGCTGGCCGGGTTCGAACGGGTACACCTATCACCCGCTGAAACCCGACGGGTGACCTTCGACCTTACGCCGGAAGCTCTTGGATTGTATGGATTAGATTATACCTTCACGGTGGAACCAGGCACCTTCACGATTTACGCCGGCCCCCACTCACAGGAGCTACTGGAGACGACGTTAAGAGTGACCTGAACAAAATTCTACATGAGGAGAGAAGATGGACCCATCATTCTTTACAGAAAACAGGAAGAAAGTACTCGAGGCACTGGCCGATGACTCCTGCGTCATCTTGTTTTCAGGAACTCCGCCGGTGGCAACTGAAGACGAGCATTATCGGTTTCAACCTGACCGGAACATGTATTATCTGACAGGCATAACTCGGCCGGACTTCATACTGTGGATGTACAAGTATGCTGATACTAGTGAGGCGATCCTGTTCGTGCCCGACGGGAAACACGGCATCGCGGGGCTTACCGATTTCCCCCTCACGCAGGAAGAAGCGAAAACGATCTCGGGAATAGAAAAGGTGGAGGATGCAACTACGTTCGTCACCATGCTCTCCCGCCATATCGCACGACTGCCGTGCGAGACGGTATATTTCGACTTCACGAGGCTGCACATCAAGGCCGCGCCGACGCCGCTGGAGGTATATGCAAGCGAGTTCAGGGCAAAATATCCGGGACTCGCCGTGAGAGATATCCACGCGACAATATGCAGCTTCAGAGTACATAAACAACAATGCGAGCTGGATGAGATCAGGAAAGCCGTCG
>CAZAKE010000141.1:0-6683 GCA_964485495.1 uncultured Spirochaetales bacterium | reverse complement strand
CCATCTGCTATGATGCGATGGAGAAGCTAATCGCATACATCAAGCCCGGCGTGACGATGAAGCAGACGATAGAATACGGCAGCAAGTTTATTCGGGACGGACTCAACGAACTAGGGATCAATGATGAGAATACCGAAAAACTATACGTATACTGCGGATTCAATCACTTCGTCGGACTCAACGTGCACGACGTCGGTGACAGATACATGCCCCTTGCTCCGGGTATGGTGATAGCCATCGATTCCGCCATGGGAATCCCCGAGGAGGAGATCAACTTCAGGATCGAGGAGGACCTCCTGATCACCGAGTCCGGCAACGAGATCCTCACTCACGGGATTCCCAAGACCATCGAAGATATCGAGAGGGCTTTCACATAGATTGCCAATGAACGACCTCCGCCACAGGTGGTGAGGATAAATCGCTTCGCGAATTGGCCCAGGTGGGTTCCTCACATAGTATCCGTCACTTCTCCCAGGGTATCGTCTTCCGGCAGAGCCGGTGTTTCGACGGATCGTAATCCTCGGTCGTTCCGGGTGAAACGACGGGTATGATCACGCGTGACAGATGCTGCGCCGACATGTGGAGTGTGTTATGCGCGATCGGCGCACCCCGATAGCTCTCAACCGGCTCCCAGGTGTTCGGGTGAACCTGGTAACGGCCGAATTCGCTGCTCGTCACGAGTAGTCCGACCCGATGGCCTGCGTCGAGTACGATCGCGGTGCTCCACAGGTCGATGGTGATATCATAGATCGTATCCGCTTCGAGGGGTTTGGCCTCGGCAAAGCCGTCACGGTAGCGGGCCATGATCACGCCGCGGGCGATCATCGCCTCGTAGCCGTCGGGATAGATGTCGAGGAGCTGTACCACGAAGGTCGTGTCGCGAACATCGGTGCTGATGGCGAGCTCCGCGAAGATGCGTCCGGTGATCTCGACCGGTGCCTGGAACGGTTCACTTGCGAAACGCAGCACGTCCTCACGCCGGGTGATCCCACGCTGATCGAACGGGCCGTCGGCGATGAGGCTGCGCCAGCCGATGTCCGCCCGTTCGACCGGATTCACCGGATCGTAGTCCCAGCTCATCGTATAGTCCTCACCACTCGGCTTACTCGTCGAAAGGCCGCCAGCGGTGGAGAGGTAGTAAGAAACATCTTCATGCGAAATCGGCCATTCCTTGGTGACTTTCCACAGGTTGCCGGGTGCGTTCGGGTTGGTGAAATCACCCATCAGGAAGTAGTACATCACCGATTCGACCGATTCCCAGTCGACGCCGCCGTTGAGGAGGTTGAACTGAGGAACATCGGGCCAGAAGATGTCCGAATCACAGTAGTCCGGCGGTACGCGGGAGGGACGCGGAAAGGCACCGTGAGATCCCGCGCCGACGATCAGGACGGCCCGTCCGGTTCCCTTCCAGGCAACCCAGTCGTCGATACTCCCCTGCAGGAAGATGTCGAACCATCCGGCGATATCCGTCTTGAAAACCTCGATGCCGGCGTCCGGGCCGATCGGTTCGAGGATCGTCCATGTATCGTTCGTCGGCGGTTCGCCGGGTTCCCACGACGAGTCCAGATCATGACACTTAATCCGTCGACCGCCGGCAACCCCGCCGCGACTGCGAAAAACTCCGCGCGCCTCGGTAGCGGCGATGTGCGTGACTACTGCAGTGAGTGCTTTCGGCGGGTTCTTCAGGACCGGGAGGGTTGCCATGCCACCTGCAGAGTAGCCGAAAATCGCGGTCTTTCCGTTGCACCACGCCTGCCTCGCCGTCCATTCGATCAGGTCAAACGTATCGTGCTCAATGTTACGCACGCGCGCCGTGCTCGCTCCATGGGCGCCAACTTGGATCTCCTCACCTTCGGGTGCGAGATCCTGCGAAACGCAGGCGAATCCCCTATCCAGGTAGAAATGGACTCCGTCGGTCTGACCTCGGAGGCGCGCCCCGCGACCGATCAGCACAGGAAACGGACCCTCGCCCTCGGGGAGGTAGACCTCCGTACCGAGTTCTACGCCGTCGCGCATCGTGACAACTTCTTTCCAGTGACTCACCCCGGGCGGCAGCCAGACCGGTGTCTTCGCCCCCGGCGTGAGCGGCGGTACCCGAAAGGCGTGGAAACGAACTGCCTCCTCGGCGGTGACCTTGCCGTCGCCGTCACTATCCGCCTCGGGAAACTGTTTCACAAACCGATCGAGCCAGCGTTCGTCGTCATAGAGGTGAATGAAGAGCTCTTCCAAGTCTAACTCACCCCTCTGCCAACCGTTAATAATCATCAGCTGATCGCGATTCCACGATCCGTAATACTCCATACGATACTCCTCCGGCGAGGCGAGTAGGATTCACCTCATGTTGTTGATATAGTAGCATAAGGGTGACTGAAGTTGTACGGTCATTGTCTATACACGGTGTAAGGAGTAGACTCATGAAACAGAACCCATCGAAAACCATCCTAGTAACAGGCGCCAGCGGTCTGATAGGGAATGCACTGATCCGATCATTGAGTGTCGACAACCATGTGATTACCTTGAGCCGAAAACCTCCGGCAGAATTCCCGGAGTCTAATTGTGATTATATGAAAGGCGATTTCACCAGCGAGGCATCCTTGTCGGAACTCGAGGGGATGGATATCGATGCAGTCGTACACCTCGCCGCAGTTACCGGCGGATGCAGTGAACGTGACGGCATCCTCGTGAACGTGGAAGGGACTCGTCTGCTGATTCAGCACCTATCGGGAATGGGCTGCAGGAAGATCGTACTGGCGAGCAGCATTGCGGCCATCGGCTTCCAGAGAACCGATTTCATGCCGGACGAACTGCCGATAACCGAAGCCCACGGCTGCAGCGATATCCACGGATACGGCCTCTCCAAGTACCTGATGGAGGAGGTCCTCCGGTACCTCAGCCGGCAGAAGCCGGAACTCGACATTATCGCCCTCAGACTGGCATCGGTCCCGGCCAAGCTGTCGGATGCACCGGGCGGCTCCCAGGAATACGGAATGTGGGCCCTGGGAGGCCGCACCTGCCTGGCCCTCGAAGATGCGATCACGCTCTTTTCTACAGCCGTCAGTCGTGACTACAACCCGGGTCTGCTCATTGTCAACGGCATTGCCGATGAATGCTGGTCGACTGTACCGACGACGGAGCTCATCCGCTCGTGGTGGGGAGACAGGATCGATGCATCGTATTATCAGAGGCCGGAAAACGAGTACGCCTCATTCTTCGACACATCCCGGCTGAAGCGAGAGCTCGGATTTACTGCCACAAAAACGGCGGAACTCATCAAAATCCAAAGAACGAAGCACTGATTCACGAAGGTGAGGCGACGGTGAGAACTTCTCCTGGATTCCCATGATGGTCTCCAGGGCGATCAGCCTGCCGTTCTTCAAGATTCCCACCCGATCGCACACCCGCTCGACAGCCGCCAGTATATGGGTGGACATGAATATGGTGGTTCTCTCCCTCAAACGGGAAATCAGGTCCAGCAGCTCCCGGATACGGTTCTTCGATTCACCAGTCGGGATCCCGAACAGTCCGGCTACCATCTCGAGCAGCTCCACACCGGTCATCCAGCGGTAATACCGCGGCTCCTGACTCAGATACCCCAGGCTGAGGACCATCTGCCCCACGATAATAATCACCTTCGGGAATGTCGGCCGGCGGCTTACGCGAACATGAGCAGGCTCAGGGCCATGACTACCATCCCCGCGATGAGACCGCCGATGGCGATGTGGTGTTCACCGTACTCCTCGGCCGTGGGCAGGAGTTCGTCCAGGGAGATGTAGACCATGATCCCGGCCACGCCGGCGAAGATGATACCGAAGGTGGCGTCGTTGAAGATGCTGCGCAGGATAAAGAAACCGAGGAGCGCGCCGACCGGTTCCGCCAATCCCGACATGAAGGAGTACCAGAAGGCCTTTCGCCTACTCTTGGTCGCGTAATAGATCGGCACCGACACGGCGATCCCTTCGGGGATGTTGTGGATGGCGATGGCCACGGCGATGCTGATACCCAAAGCCGGATCGTTCAGGGCTCCCATGAAGGTGGCCAACCCTTCAGGGAAGTTGTGGATGGCGATAGCCAGGGCCGAGAAGAGCCCCATCCGCAGGAGATTGGGGTTCTCCTTTGCTGCCGTATCTGTCGCGGTGTCCGGCGTTGATCTCCGTGTCGGAGAAGATTCGGCGCCCGAGTCCGAACGGATGTTTCCGATCTCGTGGGGGTTCTCGTACGACGGGATGAGCCTGTCGATGAGAGCGATCACGGCGATACCGACGAAGAAGGCGATAGTCGTATACCAATATCCCGCCCTGTTCCCGTACACGCCGATGAGGGCGTCCTTGGCCTTCACGAAAATTTCTACCAGCGAGACGTAGATCATGACGCCGGCCGAAAAGCCGAGTGCGCCCGCAAGGAATTTCGGGTTGAAGTCCTTCGAGAAGAACGACATGATGCTGCCGACGCCGGTGGCGAGTCCGGCGAATATGGTCAGGCCGAATGCGAAGAGAATCGTACTGGTTTCCATTTACCACCTCCATTCCACATTTTACACGAACACGCCCGGGATTTCAAAGGATCTCAACGACGTCCGGAAACTCAAGGTTCGACGCGAAAATGCTCCTTCACCGAGAGGACTCCGCCGAAGAGGTACCAGAGGTCTCCGGAAAGCCAGTGCAATGGGTTCTCGAGATTCCCGTAGTAGGAGCCCAATGCCATGGCGTTGTTCCACTGCTTGCCGTGCTCGTTCCGATACACCGTCGGATGGTAGAGGTTCATCACCTCCACGATCACCCCCTCCCGCACGTGTTCGTGCACGTAGTAAATCGTCCCGTCGTCATCCACATGCAGCACGATTCCCGCATGGGTGGTCGGATCGTTCCTTCGGTTTCCATCGCCGTTACGATCCCAGGTGTTGTTCCAGAAGACCACGTCACCTGGCTTGGGAAACTGGTCCTCATGCAGGGTCCCCTGATCGCGCAGACTCTTGTACAGCCGCGCCACCCCGTTTCCGGAATATCTATTGAAATCCTTGGTGATGTCGACCCCGAGGGCATAGAAGATGGCACTCACCGTCCCGATGCAGTCGAGAACGAAGGTTCGCCCGTTCACCACCACCGTCGACTCCGGCGGCATGCCGTAGAGCCGGAAGGCCGTTTCCAGGATCGCCTTCTGATCCTCGCTCAGCGGCCGTACGCGGGCGCGGGGGGCATCCTTTTCATGCAGCGCAATACTCGGCGGCGGCGGACCCGGCGGTCGGGAGCCGGAAGGATCGGCCGGAATGGTATATAGTTGGGTATTCCGCTCAGGCTGAACCGAAGACACACCGCCGTCGCGGTCTCTCATGCCCCGGCCCTGCTCCTCCGGCGGTACGGTCCGGCATACCGAGAGTGTCGCGAGTCCGATCAGCGTTATCGCAACTCGAAAGATTCGCGGTGTTCCAGTGCCCCGTTCACCTGAACTTCTATGATCCATATCCCCCGCTCCATGTCGGCGTTCGTCCGAATCGACCCGAAATAACTCGTCCAGTTCGCGTTCACGTCGTCTTCCGTCGTATGGAAGATATCACCGGTGGGGGTTTTCCACCGTACGATCACCTGTTTTTCATATCCAGTGCCTTCGAAATACACCGTGGCATAGATCCTGTAACCGGCTTCGAAGACTGCGGTGATATCAACCGGATCGTAGTTACCGTCCAGTCCGGCCGATAGTACCAGATCCCGCACCCGATACCCCACCGGATCATCGAAAAACCGCTTCTCATCGCGGGTTTTCCGAATTGTGCGGAAGGCCGCCTCACCGAGTTGATGGGCCGGGCCGATCCATTCGTCTGGCGATACGCCGGTCCGCTCCCGCGTGATGATGGTGTACACCAGCTCATCGAAGCGGGAACGCCCGGCAGCCTGGTCCGTCTCCGCGAGGCCGCAGGAGACATAGACGCCGGTATGCGGAAATTCCACCGTCACACCGGAACCACCTCCGGAGACGAATCCCACGTAGGCCGCGCCGTCCAGCCGGTTCTCCGGGTCGAATCCGTAGAAGGATTGCACGAAGCAATCGTAATCCGAAAAGAGTTTCAAATACCTGTCGAGAATCACGGCCCCCCGTCCGGGAAGCAGCACCTCGACGAGGAAGTCCTCCCGGTAGGTATCGACACCCGGCGGAAAATTCCATCCCCAACAGATACGCGAAGAGATTCCTCTGTCGGCCAGGAGCGCACAGAACTGTTGAGCCCGCTCCAGGAAATCCACCCGGGTCACCGGAGAAAGCGGTCGCATCGCCTCATCATACAGGGGCGGCGACGTCAGACTATCTATGGCTGCCTTGTACGCCGAAACCGCGTTCATCACCCCGGCGAAAGACGGGTCCGGCGCCACCGGTACCCTCACATGCCGTTCGATGGATTGCAGGTCCGGATCATCGAGCAATGCCCCGGCGACCCACGGGTCCACCGCCACCTCGTAGTAGTGGGTCCGGGGGATGGTGAATTTCGGCCGCAGCGAGACGATCTCCAGATCCACAGACACGAATGCAGGAAGCCCCGATCGATCCAACGGCTCGGAGATCAGTATACAGTTACCGAACCGATCCCGGGAGACGGACGAAATATCGAACCCTTCGGTCGTCAGGACGCGAACCGTCTGAATCTCCGAACTCGACGGGATCGGCAGGACCAGAGTCCCCGGGGACTCTGGTCCTGC
>CAZAKE010000140.1:0-12903 GCA_964485495.1 uncultured Spirochaetales bacterium | reverse complement strand
TTCGTCTACGGCGAGGGACACTATCATCACGACATGTCCCACTTCTACCAGCCGTATATGCACTCCGGCGGGGATGAGTGGAAACGCGTGGCCAGCTTTCCACCGATGCTCTATCCGACTCATTCGGTGTCACACGTACTCTCCGTCACGTTCAGCCGGATGACCGAAGTATGCTGCATGGGGTTCGATGACGATCACGAGGACGGCATCTTCGACCGCGGTTTGAGCATGTGGGACAACCCGTTCAGTAACCAGACCGGACTCTTCCGGACCGCAGACGGGGGCATGGCCCGGATCAACGAGTTCCGCCGGACAGGCGCATCTGAGAGCCGCATGAACATATTCGGCACGGTTGGGACCTATGAGGAACAGATGATGCGGCAGGTTCCGGCGGAGGGGAGGCGATATGCTAAACAGCTGTCGGTGTTCAGCTATCTCGACTTTCTGGATGGGTATAGGAATGCCGACGGCTCCATCAACTTCGCTGCCTCGTCCGGTAACTCCATCCGGTCATACGAGGACGTCAGCAACCTTCTTGACAACCATACCGGGGTGGTGATCACCGAGGAGAACCTCGGCGATCTGCCGCGGGAGTACCTCGGCCGGGTGCACGAAGGAGTGGCGCCGATCCATCCGGTGGAACGGCTCCCCGCCGAGTTTGTCGGCATGGAGAACGGCCACAACGGCTCCCATCAGTTCCTGGTGCAGGATTTCCTGGAGTCCCTCGAGACCGGCACACTGCCGCCGAACAACGTCTGGATGGCGGCACGGTACAACGCACCGGGGATCGTGGCGCACCAATCATCTATGAAGGGTGGGGAACTCATGAAGATCCCCGACTATGGGATGCCGCCGGCGGGCGTGAAATACTTGGATCCGCTCTCGGTCATGAAGTAGAAGACCCCCCACCGGCGAACCTTTTTCGGGCCGGTTACTCTTCCCTGTCCGTCACACCGGGGATCACCGGCGGTTCTCCGCCCTTGGGCACGAAGATCAATGCTCCGGAGTTCATACAGTACCGTTTACCGGTGGGTGTAGGTCCGTCGTTGAATACGTGGCCTAAGTGCGAGCCGCTCTTGGAGTCGATCACCTCGACCCTGATCGAGAAGAGGCTCTTGTCTACCCGGTACAACACCGCATCCGGGGAGATCGGCTCGTAGAAACTCGGCCATCCGCTTCCGGAGTCGTATTTTGCCTCGGAACTGAAAAGAGGCTGCCCGGTGGCGGCCGAATAATAGGTCCCTTCCTTGTAGAATTTATCGTATTCTCCCGTAAATGCCCGTTCGGTTCCCTGTTTTCTCAGGATTCGGAACTGTTCGGGCGTGAGTATCTCCTTCCACTCGGACTCGGATAACGGCATCTCGAATTCATGGTCTTCGTCCACGTAGACCCACTCGTCGGTTCCCGGCATATCGACGCTCTCCTGTGCAGATGCCGTCATGAGAATGACGGCGGTCGCAATGAATATGTATATGATGCGTTTCATAGGGATAATATACTAATATTGTCAGGTATTGTCATCTTTTTTCTCTTGCGGAACGGCATGAATCGTGCGATGCTGTAGCCCTTCGCATGTAGTCGTTGCTGCACCGCGAAGCCGGTAGAAAGAATACGAGACAACTCGTCTCACGGGAGGTCGGCAATGAATCTTCACCTGATCCCGGTACCGTTGGTGTTTGCTTCGATCGGATTCTACATGTATGCCAGGCGGAAGAACAATCTCCGACTCGTGAGAGTATTCCAACCGCTCACCACGCTCCTGGTGATCGCGGTCGCCGCCACGAGCCTTTTCAGTGATCGTTCCATGCCTGGGTTCACCTACTGGATCCTGGCAGGACTCGGATTCTCACTGGTCGGCGATATCATCAATATCGATATGAAACGTGATTCGGTGCTGATTGCAGGTATAATCGCTTTCATCTTCGCCTACCTGACCTATCCCGTGGCATTGATACTCTATAACGGATTCCATCGGCCCGATTTGTATGTCGGCATAGCCATGATCGTGATGTATGTCGTCATGATGGCGGTCCTGTGGCCGGGACTCGGTACTATGCGCGTGCCGGTCTTGATCTATGGCCTCATCATGCCGTTCATGTTTAGCCGAGCCATCTCGACCTTCTTCGGAGACTCATTCTCTATTACGCAGGCCGTACTGTTGACCACCGGTACGCTTGCGCTTCTCGTCGGTGACTTCGAGTATGCCATGCATCGTTTTCGTGACACCGAACCCTGGACGATCGGACCGCTTCTCTACGAGGGTGGCCAGCTCTTGGTGGCGTTGAGTCTCTCGTATTTTCCGGTGTAATCATCCAGGCGAGTTTTCGATTCTACACCTCTGCCGCCGATCGTGCATCCGTGAGAAGCTTTGTCCTGTCCAGGTGTCCAAATTTCACTTTAATCAGGTGCCGTCGCAGTGAGGTTTTTTCTACTTCCGCATTCAGCGGATAGAGTTTTCCCGGACCGGGTCGGAAATAGATCTTCAGATCGTCTCCGGTTCGAAAGGTCTTTTCAGGGTTCGTCAGGTAGGCTCCGCGGTTCGTGAAATCCCGAATCTCGACCTTTACCGGTGTCCGGCCTCTTCCTGTGTGTCTGACGTATGCCGGGATGTGATGGAATGTCGAGTTGTGTGACCGGCGGATGAACCGCTGCCGTTCTGTGTGTTCGAGTAAGATGCGGCCCTTACTCTCCTCGAGGATCTTCGTCTTGAATACGTGAAGCCCCTGATATGTATGAGAGAGGATGAGGAGCGGTTGTCCCACGCGAAACCTGTGCTCTTCCGCGTACGTGACTACGAGTCCCTCTTCTCGAATCGAGTCACAGATGCCTTTGAAGCGTCTGCCTCCGTGTGCCACCAGCGTAACCGTGATTCCGCTCTGCAGTCCCTGCGTCGTCATCGGAATTTGCTGTAACTCCTCATTCGCGAAACCGAGTTTCTGCGTTACGGCTTCGATCACCCGAGGAGGAACCTCCTCATTTTGTTTGAGCTGTCTCAACGCCGAGAGGAAGGTGTTCGGATTCACCAGCAGGAGATACTTCTTCTCTTTGTTGCCGAGAAAATCGGCCATCCTGTCGATGAGAGATATCTCGGTGTTGTCCAATCCGAGTTCCGCGATCCGTCTCGAAAATTCCGTGGTGAGTCTACGGCGGAGATGTCTGTTTTCGTGTCTCTGTATCAGTCGGCCCACGATGATGAGGAAGACGATGAATCCGAGGAGTATGGATCCGAATGCGATGACCTCACTGCGGCTGCTCTGGAATCCGAGAGAGATTGCGTGGAAGAACTCGTCCAGATCCATGTTGATGAAATCGCGCATGCGATCATTGTACCGTTTGATGAGAAACGTTTCCAGACAGCAACCAGCCGCCGTAGAATTCGTCACATTTGTGTGATATGCTGTGTCCCTCCCATTTATATCGTCCCGGAGGATGCATGGCACAGGATCGAAGAGCAAATGCAACACACCCCACTACCGTGAACACAGGCGAACCCGAACGCTCGAAGCACTTCATCCAGGAAGTAATAGAAGAGGATTTGCGTACCGGTACGGTGAAGGAGGTGGTCACCAGGTGGCCCCCCGAGCCCAACGGCTATATGCACATCGGCCACGCCAAGGCCCTCTGCCTGGATTTCGGAATGCCCGAGATGTACGGCGGAAGGTGTCACCTGCGGTTCGACGACACGAATCCCGAGAAGGAGGAGGTCGAGTTCGTAGAGGCCATCAAAGACGATCTCCACTGGATGGAGTTCGATTGGGGCGAGCATGAGTACTTCGCCTCCGACTACTTCGAGCGGCTCTACGATTTCGCCGTGCGGCTGGTGAAGATGGGGAAGGCCTACGTGGATCATCTTACCCCCGACCAGCTGCGCGAATACCGGGGGACGCTCACCGAGCCCGGCAAGAACAGCCCCTACCGTGACAGAAGCGTCGAGGAGAACCTATCCCTTCTCGAGAAGATGCGCGCCGGCGGATTCGACGAGGGAGAGTGCGTGCTCCGCGCGAAGATCGATATGGCCTCCCCCAACATGAACATGCGGGACCCCACCATCTACCGGATCAAGAAGCAGGCCCACCACCGGACGGGAACCGATTGGTGCATCTATCCGATGTACGACTTCAGCCATTGTCTCTCCGACGCCATCGAGGCGATCACCCACTCCCTCTGCTCTCTGGAGTATGAGGACCACCGGCCCCTCTACGACTGGTTCATCGAGACCCTAGAGACGGACCACCGGCCTCATCAGTATGAGTTCGCCAGGTTCAACATGACCTACACCATCATGAGCAAGCGCTGGCTCCGTAAACTCGTGGAGGAAGGGTGCGTGGCGGGTTGGGACGATCCGCGGATGCCTACGCTGCGGGGACTCCGTCGCCGCGGATACACTCCCGCGGCTATCAAGGAGTTTATCGACCGGGTAGGGGTGGCCAAGAAGGTCAGCACCGTCGATTATGCCATGCTCGAGTACTGCATCAAGGATGAGCTTAACCGGACCACCGGTCGCTACATGGCGGTGCTGAACCCCCTCAAGGTGACCGTGGTGAACTACCCGGAAGGCCGGATCGAGTGGATGGACGCCGAGAACAATCCCGAAGACGAATCGGCGGGGACCCGGACGGTTCCCTTCAGCCGTAATCTCTATATCGAGCGTGATGACTACCTCGAAGACGCGCCGAAGAAGTGGTACCGGTTCTCACTGGGTCGTGAGGTACGGCTGAAGCACGGATACTATCTCACCTGCACCGAGGTGAAGAAGGACCCGGCCACCGGAGAGCCGGTGGAGCTGCTGTGCACCTACGATCCCGCGTCCCGGGGCGGATGGACCGAGGACGGGCGCAAGGTCCGCGGAACCTCCCACTGGCTCGCGGCCGAACATGCGATCACGGCGGAGGTTCGGGTGTACGATCATCTCTTCAGCGAGCAGGAGCCCGGCGCCGAGAGTGGTGATTTCATCGAAGATCTGAATCCTGATTCGCTGAAGGTGCTGACGGACGCCCTGGTGGAGCCGGCCCTCGCGGAGGTGGATCCGGAAACCCGGGTACAGTTCCTACGACAGGGATACTTCGTGGCGGACAAGGAAGATCACAAACCAGGAGCTCCGGTCTTCAACCGGATCACGCCCCTCAGGGATACCTGGGCCAAGCTTCAGAAGAAGATGGGATAGATCGATGCCGGAGAGCCTGACATCAGGATTACTTCGAGCCGGAGTGATACGTACGATTGGAATTTATTGCTTTAGCAGGAGCTGTATGTGAGTGACGAAAGCAGGAAAGTCATCTTTTCGATGGTGCGGGTCTCGAAATTCTACGAGAAGAAACCCGTACTCTCGGACATCTCTCTCTCGTACTTCTACGGTGCCAAGATCGGCGTCATCGGGCTCAACGGTTCCGGCAAGAGTTCTCTCCTGAAGATCATGGCGGGAGTCGACAAGGAGTTCGAGGGAGAGACGGTACTCTCCGAGGGGCATTCGGTCGGGTATCTCGAGCAGGAGCCGCTCCTGGGCGAGACCAGGACGGTCAGGGAGGTGGTACAGGAGGGTGCCGGCGAGGTGACCGCCCTACTGGCCGAGTTCGACGAGATCAACGCCAAGTTCGGCGAACCTATGGACGACGATGAGATGGAGAAGCTTCTCGCACGGCAAGGCCGGGTCCAGGAGCGGATCGACGAGTTGGACGGCTGGGAGTTGGACTCCCGGCTGGAGATGGCGATGGACGCCCTGCGCTGTCCACCCCCCGAAATGAGCCTGGAAACTGTCTCCGGCGGCGAGAAACGCCGGGTGGCGCTGTGCCGGCTCCTCCTGGCTAGGCCGGAGATCCTGCTCTTGGACGAACCGACCAACCATCTGGACGCGGAATCGGTGGCTTGGCTCGAGCAGCACCTGAAGGAATATTCCGGCACCGTCATCGCCGTTACCCACGACCGCTACTTCCTGGACAATGTGGCCGGCTGGATCCTGGAACTCGATCATGGAAGGGGCATTCCCTGGAGGGGCAACTACAGCTCCTGGCTGGAACAGAAGCAGGAGCGGCTCCGCAGAGAGGAAAAGCAGGAGTCGGACCGGGTTCGCACCCTGAACCGGGAACTGGAGTGGATCCGTATGTCGCCGAAGGGTCGGCATGCCAAGTCGAGGGCCAGGGTCAACGCCTACGAGGATTTGTTGAGCCGTGAAGCCCAGAAACGCAGGGAGGAGCTGGAGATATACATCCCTTCCGGGCCGCGACTGGGGAACCTCGTTATTCAGGCCGAGAATCTCACGAAGGGGTACGGGGACAGGCTCCTCATGGAGGATGTCGAGTTTTCGCTTCCCCCAGGCGGCATCGTCGGCGTGATCGGCCCCAACGGCGCGGGTAAGACCACCTTGTTCAGGATGATTACCGGGCAGGAGCAGCCCGATGCCGGAACCTTGCGTATCGGCGATACCGTGAAGATGGCGTACCTCGATCAGACCAGAGAGATTCTCGAGTCGGAGAAGAGCGTGTGGGAGCAGATCTCCGGCGGAGCGGAGACGCTGAACCTGGGCGGCAGGGAGGTGAACTCGCGGGCGTATGTTGCCCGGTTCAACTTCACCGGTGCCGACCAGCAGAAGCTCGTGGGAAAACTCTCCGGTGGGGAGCGGAACCGCGTTCATCTCGCGCTGATGCTGCAGCAGGGGGCCAACCTGATCCTGCTGGATGAGCCTACCAACGATTTGGACGTCAACACCATGCGGGCGTTGGAGGAGGCGCTGGAGACCTTCGCCGGTTGCGCCGTGATCATCAGCCACGATCGGTGGTTCCTGGACCGAATCGCCACCCATATCCTGGCCTTCGAAGGAGAGAGCAAGACGACGTGGTTCGACGGGAATTTCACGGAGTATGAGGAGTACCGAATTCGCACCCTCGGCGAGGAGGCTGTGCGGCCGCATCGGATCAAGTATCGTAAGCTGACACGGTAGTTCCTTCTCTTGAATCGAATCATGTCCGGAGGTGGATGTATGCTGATAGTAGGTGTCGACGGAAGTCCGAGGGCGGGAGGAAACACGGAGTACGCCCTGAACTACGCGCTCGAGAAGGTAAAAGCTCAGGGGATCGAGACCGAGACGGTTCATCTGCGGGAGCTCGAGATCGAGTATTGCCGGGGCTGTTTCTCCTGCCGCAGCGGCACGTGTGTCCACGACGATCAGATGAAGGATTTGCTCCCGCTGTTGGAACGTTGCGACGGACTCATCCTGGCCTCTCCGGTGTACATGGGCATGGTGACCGGACAGATGAAGACCTTCATGGATCGGTCGGTGATCCTCCGGATCAACGGATTCAGGCTCGGAGGCAAGGTCGGCGGCGGTATCGCCTGCGGCGGGTTCAGGAATGGGGGGCAGGAACTCACCCTACAGAACATGCAGACGTATTTTCTACAGCAGGACATGATGGCTGTGTCCGACGGACCCAGGTTCAGCCACTCCGGTGCCGCCATTGTCGCCACAGCCGAAGAGGATGAGATCGGGCTGCGCACGGTAGCACACCTGGCCGACCGTATCTGCCGGGGGATCATGGAGAAAATCTCGAAAGACCCTCAGTAGAGTACCGAGTTCCCGTTTTGGCCGTTCACGCTCCGGTTTTCTGTCGTGCGGCTCTGCGGATCAGGACCGCCACGACGATGCCCCCCGCGGTGATCACGAATCCGATCACCGTGACGGTGATCGCGGTACTCAAGACTATCTGAACGAATTCATCGACCGCCGACCGCACGATCTCGGCGACCCAGCGGAACTCGCGTGGCAGTGTCTGCACGACCCCCGTCTGCACCATCCTGGAAAATGTACCGCGCTGCGTCAGTGTAAGGATGAGGCCCGATGCACCAGTGGCGAACATGGCGATGCCCACCGCTGGCGCGGCCGCCGTCGGCTTGAGTAACCGCAGACAAGGCAACACCAGCACCACCGGAACGAGGAACACCAGCAGGTTGGAGTACAGAAGGAAATATTTCCTGCCCCTGGTGATGGTGTTCTTCGTGGCTTCATCGAACCCCGCATCCAGATCGATTATATCCGGAACGTCGTCGATGGCGTCGGATACCTCCCTGACCACGTACTGCCGGAGCATCATCTCGTCTACTTGATCCCGCTGCCGGCGTGGAAGCTGGGTGCGCATCTCCTCGAGGATCTCGTTTGTAAGACCGTTTCTGAACCGACTCTGGAAGGCAGCCTTCCTGGCCCCGATCCGTATCGAGAGGTCCAACTCGTCCGCGCTCCCCCTCAGATAGGCGAGGACGTTATCGGCGTTGCGGGCGAGTTCGACATTGATCCAGTAGGTGTCCATGGCCTCGATGCCGGATTCCACTATCAGTTGATATGTCGCCGGTGGGACTCGAATATTCTGTGACCTGACAATCTCCCGTATCAACTCCCCAAAGGTGTCCCTGTGGGTCTCAGGATCCTCGAGACGTTGGATGAACTGGTTCAGGTACCGTCCGATGAAGGAGGGGCTCAACGCCGTCCCGTAGAGTCCCGCGAAGATCTGCGCAGGTATGAAAGACACTGCGAATAGCACGAGTAGGATCACTGCCGCCGATATCTTTCCTGCACTCATGATTTGTATCGCTTACCTCGGGACACAGGATAGAGTATTCGCCGGAGGTGGTCAATCGTTCAATGCTTTCCCGGAGATCAATGACCGGTTCTCCGGCGGACGCGGGCGCTCCGGCCCTTTTCGGGGCCGCACGCAGGGAACCTTTGATGGTCCTGATGCGTTCCTGGGGATACGATTCGTAGTCTTTGGACCCTCAATTCGCACCTCGTGTCTAACGGAAAGGACCGCCGCCGTCATTCTTGAATTCATTGTTTGATTATTCAATACTATCATTCATGAATAAATCTGGTATCGATGACGCATATCGGTATTCCCGCTATCGATACTCGGCATGACAGTCGGGATTTCGAAGGAGGCATGCATCCGTGACCGATCCTGGGGATGATTAAGAGCGCTTATGAGCTATGAGTACGACGTGGCAGTGGTCGGCGGCGGGCCTGCCGGCTGTGCGGCGGCGCTGGAGTTCAGCAGATCCGCGAGCTTGCGGGTGGTTCTCTTCGAGAAAGCAGTCTTCCCCAGGCAGAAGGCCTGTGCCGGAGGAATCTCCGGGGTGGCGCAGCGGATACTCACCGAGATGGGGATCTGGCGGAGCGTCCGAGCCGAGGCGTGGCCGATCTCGGCGGCACGGCTCGTGACTCCGTCGGGCAGTGAACTGGTCCTGGCGGGGAAATCGTCGGCTGCGGTGGTGAATCGGGCCGTTTTCGATCACATGCTGCTGCAGGCGGCGGAGGATGCAGGAGTCGAGGTGTTCACCGAGACTCAGGTTACGGCAATCCGCGGCGTGAACGGCTCGCATCGGCACGAAGGGGAGGGGCAGTGTCCCGGTGTCGTCCTCCGTGCGGCGGGCAGGGAGACGCGTGTACGGTACGCGGTGGTGGCCGGCGGGGCGGGATGCGGCCTCCGACGACCGGATCCCCACACAGTGCATATTGCGACCTGCACCGCCTGGTTTCGTGACCTGGAGTTCGAGCCGAATCGTCTGGAGATGGTATTCGACCGGGAGTTGACACCCCACTACGGCTGGCTCTTCCCCGAAACGGCGACCGGCGGAAACATCGGGATCTGTGTGTACACCGACCGGTTGAAACAACAGGATATCACGGTTACCGAGCTATTCGATCGTTTCCTCACGCGGCAGTACGGTTTCGGCATCGACGATCCCAGGTTGGTGCACGGGCCGTTGGTCCATCCCATTCTCTATTCCACCGATATCGGTGGCGGCGGCTATGCCGGAACTCTGCCGGTTGGCGACACCGCCCGACTGGTGAATGCGTTCACCGGTGAGGGCATATCGTTTGCCCTGGAGAGCGGCAGGATTGCCGCCCGGGTAATCACGGAGGGACTCGAGAGCAACGCAGGCACGCGGGAGATAGAAAGGACGTATGCGCGTCTCATCCGTCGGAGTATGGGCGGCAGGCTGCGGTTGGGGCGTCTGCTGTGCCGTCTCGGTCCTGCGGTGCTGGACGCCGCCGGGACGGTGGCGGCGTTTCCACCGGTGACCGGATTGCTGACGTCACTCCTGAGCAAGTCGTGAATGTGAATTCCTCGCCTCGTCACTCCCTTAGGACGATGGCCCGTCCGCGATGCAGGGGGTATGGCAGGACTACCTTGAACATAGCAATTTGGATATACTCATGAGAAGATGAGCAATACCGAAGCACAAATTCCCATCCTGGGGTACGACAGTCTCCAACGAACCGACCGGATATTGCGGCTCATGACCGAGACTGCATCGGCGACTCGATACTTCTCCGTGGAACAGGCCCGGATCATCACCGAGATCTACCGGGAGACTGCAGAGGAGCCGACGGCCATCCGTAGGGCCCTCGCATTCGCCGCTTCCGCGGAACGGATCGGGATATGTATCGATCCCGACGAGATCATCGTGGGCAACCGTACGGCGGAGCCCCGGGCGGGGGTTGTCTTTCCCGAGGCGGGTATCGGCTGGGTGGCCGAGGAGCTGGACACCCTGCCCACCCGTCCGCAGGACCGGTTTCAGGTTCGTCCGGAGGACGCACGGATATTCCGGGAGGAGATTCTGCCTTACTGGTCCGGCCGAACCCTGGAGGATGCGGTGCGCGACGAGGCGGGTGAACTCATCGCCTCGATGAAATCGGTGGTGAAGATCAACCAGACCGATCACGCCCAGGGACACATCTGTCCGGATGTGCGCGCCTGGCTCGCATCGGGTCCGGCGGGTCTCCTGGCTCGGATCACAGCTGCAGACGGATCCTCCGACGTCTCCACTGCACCTGATCTGCTTGATGATCCCGATGTGCCTGATGATACCGCCACCTCCGATATTTTCCGCATAGCTGCGGAGATCGTGCTGCGCGGTTCGATCGAGTTCATTCGCCGGTACGCCGAGGCCGCCGAAGCCGCCGGAAGTGACGACATCGCGTTTGTCTGTCGTGCCCTTGCCGAACGGCCGGCGGAGAGTTTCCGAGAGGCGGTGCAATCGGTGTGGTTCTTGTTCGTTCTGCTGCAGCTCGAGTCCAACGCCTCGTCGTTCTCTCCGGGCAGGATGGATCAATATCTCTACCCGTACTTCCGGCGAGACCTGGAGGCGGGAAACATCGATGCGGCCGAGGCCCTGGAGATCATCGAAGCCCTGTACGTCAAGTTCAACCAGATCGTCTACATGCGGAACTCGTCCGGTGCCACCTATTTCGCCGGATTCCCCATCGGCTTCAACGTGGCGGTGGGAGGAATCGATCGAGAGGGCCGGGACGCCGTGAATCCTCTCTCTTATCTATTCCTGAAAGCCCAGGAGCACGTGGGCATGCCGCAGCCGAACCTCTCCGCCCGGTTACACGCCAACTCTCCGGAACCGTTCGTGCGCGAATGCGCCAGGGTAATCGGCATGGGGAGCGGGATGCCGCAGATCTTCAACGACGAGAGCGTGGTACCCGCCCTGGTCGAATCGGGGCTGCCCGAGGAGGAGGCCCGGGATTATGCGGTGGTGGGCTGTGTGGAGCTCTCGTTGTCAGGGAACTTTCTCGGTTGGAGCGACGCGGCCATGTTCAACATGGTCAAAGCTCTTGAGCTGGCGCTGAATGACGGGATTTGCATGCTGACCGGCCGCAGGATCGGACCACCTACCGGTACCCTGGCGGATTTCCAATCGATGGTAGATGTGAAACGTGCTTTCGCGGCGCAGATCGATGCATTCGTCGAACCGATGATACGGGCGTGCGAAAAGGTCGACCGTCTCCACGCCGAGGTTCTGCCCTCTCCCTTCCTCTCCTGTGTGGTCGACGGCTGCATCGAAAAGGAGTTGGATGTAACCGCCGGCGGCGCACGATACAACTACTCCGGAATACAGGCGATCCAACCCGCCAACATCGCCGATAGCTTGATGGCGCTTGAGGAGTTGATTTTCCAGAGAGAGGAAATAGACGGGGCTGTCCTTCTACAAGCTGTGCGAGACGATTTCCGCGGCCAAGAGCAGCTCAGACAAAAGCTCCTCACCGGAGCGCCCAAGTACGGAAACGGAATCGACGATGTGGATCAACGGGCCGCCGAATGGATCGACTATTTTGCAGACCGTCTGTCGGAGTATACCAACGTCCGCGGTGGTCCCTATCACATGGGGTTGTATACCGTCTCCGCCCATGTGCCCATGGGGCAGAACGTAGGAGCCACCTCGGACGGACGCAGGGCCCGATCTCCGCTGGCCGACGGAGGGCTTTCGGCTGTGTACGGCCGTGACCGGACCGGGCCCACCGCTCTTCTTTCGTCGGTCAGCCGGATTGATTCGCGCAGGGCTGGAAACGGCACCCTGTTGAATATGAAGTTCCTGCCGGATGTCTTCTCTACCGATGAGGGAGTACAGAAGTTCGCCGAATTCCTACGGACCTTCACCTCCTTCCCGATCCATCACGCTCAGTTCAACGTCGTCTCCCGTGAGGAGCTGCTGGCCGCTAGGGAGGATCCGGACCGGTTTGCCGGCCTGACCGTCAGGGTAGCCGGTTACACCGCCTATTTCGTGGAGCTCGCGCCGGAACTGCAGGAGGAGATCATCGCGAGGACGAGTTATGCCCGAGTCTGACGGCAACCGGGTCGTCGATCCCGAATTGGACAGGACCGGTGTCGTCGTCGGGGTGGATATCGGCGGCACCAAGATCAAGGCCGGCTATAGGGAGTGTGAGGGGGGTATGCAGGTGATCGGTGAGATCCCGACTCCGGCTGATCCGGAGCAGGCCGTCGACGGAATTGCCGGACTGATCGGTTCGGCGGGATTTGCAGGGCCGCTCCTGGGCGTCGGTATCGGTTGTCCGGGACCTCTGGATCAGGAACGGGGCGTGATCCTCGATCCGCCGAATCTGCCGGGGTGGCA
>CAZAKE010000139.1:0-12957 GCA_964485495.1 uncultured Spirochaetales bacterium | reverse complement strand
TGGCAATTTCGATGTACTGAATAGTGTGCTGGTCAATAAAGGGGCTGGTGATGTGAGCTATATCTATATACTGATCGGTGACCCGGCGAAGGGCTTCAAACGCATTCACCGCCGGTTTCATCCCCGTGAGAACGAAATGTTTCCGGAGGAAGGCTAGGTATAGCCTGAGATGAGTGTGTACGGTAGTATACTGCTAATGAAAGAGGCAATACCGATGCAGTACACTACCGATTCTATGGTATATTCAGAACAGGAGAACGATAAGGTCATAAAGTACTTGGCACTTTACGAAAAAAAGACGCCGAAAGGATTATACACTACCAAACATTTTCGCTGCAGATCATGAAACCCATCTTCCCCCATCTTCTTTGATCCGTGGTCAGATATATACCCCCTCCTCTTTCCTTTTTCGATCTCCATGCGTATCATATCTACAAATCATCACCGACGCACAATCGAGCAGGAGGAAAACATGAATGGAGCACCCACCCGGGAACAGGCACTGGAACTCTTGAAGGAGTATAACGAGAGCGAGAGCCTCATCAAGCACGCCCTGGCCGTGGAGGGGGTGATGCGATACTTCGCCCGCAAGGCCGGGGAGGATGAAGAAAAGTGGGGCATCATCGGTCTGATACACGATCTCGACTATGAGAAATACCCGGAGGAGCACTGCACCAAGACCAATGAGATCCTCACCGAGCGGGGCTGGCCGGAGGAGTATATCCACGCTGTGGTGAGTCACGGCTGGGGCATCTGTTCCGACACCGAGCCGGAACACCACATGGAGAAGGTCCTGTTCGCCGTAGACGAACTCACCGGGCTGGTCAATTCTACCGCCCTGGTGCGTCCCTCCCGCAGCGTCATGGACATGAAGGCCAAGTCGGTGAAGAAGAAGTGGAAGCAGAGCAGCTTCGCCGCCGGGGTCGACCGCTCCATCATCGAGAAAGGAGCGGGGATGCTCGGAATTGAGGTGAGTGAACTCATCACGGACACCATCATGGGGATGCGTGAGGTGGCCGACGAGATCGGACTCGGGATGTCCGGGGCGGAGTCCGGAGGGGAATAGGATTGTTCGATGCCCACGCCCACTTGCAGTTGGTGGATGATTTTCCAAGCGCCGAGGATAAAGACTTTTGCGGCCGGGGCGACGGTCCTTCGGCAGGGATCATCACCTGTGGCACTTCACCTGAGGATTGGGACGGCGTGTTCGAAGCCGCGCGGAGATTCTCCTTCGTGTGTCCCTTTTACGGCGTGCATCCGTGGTTCATCGATCGGCTGGAGGAGGGGTGGGAACGGCGACTCGGGAGCCTCCTGGCCGCCGACGAAAACGTCGGCGTGGGCGAGATCGGGTTGGACAAGCTCAAGGACGGCACCCGGGGCAGACGGGGGGTGGCGATGGACCTTCAGCGGAAGGTCTTTCGTATGCAGCTCGAGCTGGCGATAGAGTACGGTCGGCCGGCCTCGATCCACTGTGTGCACGCCTGGGGGCCGCTGTTCGAGGACCTGGAAGCGGTTTTTTCTGGGCACGGCGGAGATGTCGACGGTGGTTCCGGTCGGCACAGAGAATCCGCCATCATGCTTCATGCCTTCGGTGGTTCTTATGAGAGTGCCATGCGGGTGATCGATCTCGGCGGTTATATTTCCTTCGCTCCCTTCAACCTGGGCGGACCGGAGGGGAAGACGGCGGATGTCCTCAGGCGGCTTCCGGCGGATCGGATCCTCCTGGATTCCGACTTTCCCCTGAAGGCCGGTCAGAGTATCACCGAGTATGCCGGCGTGCTGGCGGACCTGTCTAGACGCGCGGCACAGATCCGCGGCGTAAGCTGCGAACGCCTGATCGAGATGGTGAGTGAGAATGGATCGGTTTTCGCGGAGTAGGCTGCTCCTTGGAGACGCCGCGCTGAAGCGGTTGGAAGAGTCCAGGGTGATCGTGGTCGGCCTGGGTGCAGTCGGTGGGTACGCAGTTGAGGGATTGGCCAGGAGTGGAGTCGGGAGCTTGATGCTGATAGACTTCGATACGGTCTGTCCCACGAACATCAATCGGCAGCTCTACGCGCTCGAATCCACCGTCGGCAAACGCAAGACCGAGGTAGCCGCGGCGAGGGTACGTGACATCAATCCCCGATGCCGTGTGGAGACGAAGTCGGTGTTCGTTGACGCGGAAAACGTGGCAGAGGTCCTGGCAACGAGCCCACAACTGGTGGTCGATGCCATAGATTCCTTAGGGCCGAAGGTATCTCTCCTTGCCGAGTGTTGGCGCCGGGACGTTCCGGTCGTCTCCTCCATGGGTGCGGCCCGGCGGAGAGACCCCACCAGGATCGTCGTCGGTGATATCTTCGACACGACCGAGTGTCCCCTGGCCCGGCAGATCAGACGGCGGTTGAAGCGGATGGGTGTCGGCAGGGGGATCCGGTGCGTCTATTCCACCGAGCGAGTGGGTACCGAGGGATTGGGTCCGGAAGAATCTCAATCAGGCGATCGGGGCAGACCGAGGAGAACCCTGGGCAGCTTGCCCCCCATCACCGGCATATTCGGTCTCACCCTGGCCGCGCTGGGTATCGAAGTCTTACTCGGAGAACCGGCGTCCTGGAGTTCCGGTGGATCGCCGAGGAGGAAGGCCGATGTCGACGACGCACCTGGAGGTGATTCGACATGAGTGAATGGGATCTGAGAGACCACGGCAGCCTCACGACACATTCTGCTGAGAAACTGAAGGAGCAGGAGCAGATCCTGGAGCTCCGCATGCAGTCGGCTTTGAACGCACTGCATCAGCTGCAGATCGATGTCGCGGGAATGGACGCCGGCCACACATCCGGTGAGACCGCGGCAATATGTGGACTGAGGGAGAAGTCTGAGGAGTTGGAAGTCTATCTGCAGGATCTGAAGGCGGGGTTCGCGGAACTCGAATAGCCATTCGGCATATCGTATTTTCCGTCTTCCTCGTATCTCTTCCGTGTCTTGATTACCACCGCCGCCAAAAGGCAGGGAGGAGCAGTACCAGCACGGTGTAGACCTCCAGGCGGCCCGAAAGCATCGCCAGACTCAGGAACCATTTGATGTAGGCCGGGAAGTGGTGGAAGTTCAACGTCGGGCCGATCTTCCCGAATCCGGGGCCGATGTTGCCAACAGTGGCCAGGGCGGTCGAGATCGAGGTGAGGATGTCGTTTCCGCCGGTGGCCACGATCAGGGCGATTACGAGGACGAAGAAGATATACAGGACGAAGAACCCCGCCATCAGCCGGGCCGTCTTGGCGTTGACCAACTCGCCGCCGAGGCGCAGGCTGAAGACCCCTCGTGGTCTGGTGAGGAGCCGCATCTCGTTCAAGCCCAGCTTGAATACCGTGATGAGTCGGATCACCTTGATACCGCCGCCGGTGGAGCCGGAACATCCCCCGATGAACATGAGGGCAAAGAGGACGTTCTGGGCGAACGCCGGCCACGCGGCAAAATCGGCCGTGGCATACCCGGTGGTGGTGAGGATCGACGACACCTGAAAACCGGCATACCGCAGACTCATCCCGAAGGTAGGGTAGGCCTGCCGGTACAGAGAGATCGCGATGAGTAGTGTCGCCGCACCGAAGATGATCAGGTAGGTCCGGAACTCCGCGTTCCGGACGACATCGACGGCGCGTCCGCTGATCAGGCGGAAGTAGAGCACAAAGTTTATCCCCGCCATCATCATGAAGACGGTGATCACGATATCGACGTATGTTGAGTTGTAGAACCCGACGCTGGTGTTCTTCGGTGAGAATCCTCCGGTCGCCAGGGTGCCGAAGGTGTGGGTCAACGAGTCGAAGAGATCGAGCCCACCCGCCATGAGCAGCAGCGTCTCCGTCACGGTCAGTGCCAGGTAGGTAAACCAGAGGATCTTGGCCGTCTTGGTTATCTTGGGGGTGAGTTTGTCCAGCGAAGGGCCCGGCGCCTCGGCCTTTACCAGTCGGTAGGCGCCGATACCGAGGATCGGAAGGACCGCCACGGTGAGTACCACGATCCCCATCCCTCCGAGCCAGTGAGTCAGGGAGCGCCAGAAGAGGATGCACTTGGGCAGCGGTTCGATGGCGGTGAGGATCGAGGCTCCGGTAGTGGTGAACCCGGACATGGTCTCGAAGTATGCATCCACATACGCGGGGATCGCACCGGACAGGTAGAAGGGCAGGGCCCCCGCCGCGGAGGCGGTTACCCAACTTAGGGTCACGAGCAGAAATCCGTCACGGGCGGAGAGAAACGGTTTGATCCGTCGACTCGCCAGGAGAACGATACCGCCGAAGATCAGGATTCCCACGATTGGCTGAAGGAAGAATCGGATGTACCCGACCTCCCCGTAATAGAGGGCTACGATGATGGGGAAGACCATGAAACCCGCGATGATGATCAGTAGAATGACCAGGATTCGAAGTACCGATATCGGATGCATCTGTTATGCCGTGAAGATCCCCTGCAGGCGATCCACCGTCTCCTTCTTGGTGATTAGTATCAGGTCGTCACCCCGTAGGATCCGTTGTTGCCCGGTGGGGATGATATTATGGCCCTCCCGGGTGATGCTCAGGATGAGGGATTCCCGGGGAAGCTTGAGTTCCTGAATGGTACGGCCGTCGGCCTTGCAGTCGGATTCGACGGTTACCTCCAGCACCTCTATCAGGCCGCCGGAGATGCTGTGTACGCTTTTTACGTTTTTCTGGCTCAGGTAATTGAGGATGGTGTTCACCATCGTATCGGTCGGACTGATTGCGACGTCTATGCCCAGGTCCGTGGCCACGTGTACGTAGCTGCTCTTGTTTACCAGGGCGATGGTGCGTCTGGCACCCAAGGTCTTGGCGTAGACCGCGCTCACGATGTTCTTCTCCTGGTTCTGATCGGTAGAGATGAAGAGATCGGCCTCGAGGACGTGCTCCTCCTCGGTAAAGCGCTCGTCGGAGATATCGGCGTTGATGACCAGGGCGTCCGGGTAGTCCTCGGAGAGCCGTCTGCAGATCGCTTCGTTCTCTTCAACCACGATGATCTTGCGACGGTCTCCCGCCAGGGAGAATGGGCCAAGAAATCTGGCGAAGAGGCCGAGACGGTTCGATCTCCTCTCATAGAATTCGGAGATGATCTTCTCCGCCAGTTGTGTGCCCCCCGCCAAGGCGATCCTTTTCAATGGTGCCGGGCTCTTCCCGATCCTGTTGAAGATCCGCTTGAAACTCTCCTCACTGGCGAGTAGGTAGATCTTGTCTCCCTGTTCGATATGAAGGTCACCTTTGGGGATGATATATCCGTTGTCCCGCAGGATTACCGCCACCAGGAACTCCGCCTCGATGCCCTGACGGATCTCCCGCAAGGTTCGTCCGGCGAAGGGTGATCTGGCGGTGACGATGAGGTTTCGCATCTGAAGACTCGAGTGCTCGAACACCATCACGTCGCTTATAACACCGCGCTCGATGGCGCCGGTGATGGCCCTGGCAACCTCCAGGTCGGGATTGACCATGAAATCGACGCCGAACAGGGCTCGAGTGGTCTCGTCGAGGCCGGAATAATCCAGATTTCGGACTCTGGCGATCTTGGCCGGCACCTGAAACTGACTGGCCGCCAGCGAGCAGGCGATCAGGTTCATCTCGTCCGATTCGGTCACACAGATGAGGGTGTCAGCTTGAGTGATTCCCGCTTTTTTCAGCGTCTCGATGTTGTTGCCGGACTCGTTGAGAACCAGGCAGTCCAGAGATTCATCGGCGTGGGCCGCCATCTCGGAATTTCGTTCGATGAGCACGACATCTTTGTTTTCATCGATTAGGTGTCTGGCCAGCTTGTACCCGACATTCCCGGCTCCGACGATAATGATATGCATACCCAGTACAATACCGCCAGGGCCGGTATCTGTCAAATAGGCCACCAACGGCGCCGACATCGCCCCCGAGTTCCTCTACGAGCACGTCGGGCAGCCGGTGGGGTGAATTTATATCGAAAACTTCCGTTTTAGTTTCCTACTCTACCTGTCATCAGTTCCGGAATCGATATCGATTGTCCCGAATCGATACTCTTATATGCCGCGACCCCGGTCAGGACCGAGTAGGCCCCGTCCTCGGGGCCTGCTTTCCGGTTCAGGGGGTCGGGTGGAGCCTGCGGATCGAAGAGATCGGCCAGTAGGAGCGGGTCCCCTCCGCCATGCGTGCCCTCGCCGCTACGAACCGGTATTCCCCGGGGCTCACCGCGATGTGGATAGACAGTGATGTAGTCGCCCTCTCTCTGTATTGGGGCTGCTGTGTGTTGTGAGCCTGTTTTTCCGTCCTGCTCTCTCGATTTGACCTTCCCAAACCGCACCATACCGTGCTCGAGACGCCCGGCGGTGCCGTTGAAGGCTACCTGATACCCCTCCCAGGGGGCATAGGTCAGGAGGAGGTAGTTCAGCAAGGTCCCCCGGGAGTATCTGATACTCGCCGACATGCTGTCCCAGATGTCGATCTTCGGGCTGAAGACGCACCGGTCCCGGTAGTATCCGTCGTGTTCCTCGTTGTCGAGATAGAGATTCTTCAGTCTTTCGTTTTCCGTCAGGTCGAGGAAGAAGGGGCAGACATCCTGCTCGGGACAGCCGAGACAACGGTCCGTCCTGTCGTGCAGGCCCAGTTCGTCGGCGGTTTCGGGAAGGTAGTACCCCTGGGTGCCGTGGCAGAAAACCTCGTCGGGTATGTCGTCAAGCCACCAGTTCAGGATGTCGAAGTGATGTGTGGCCTTGTGTACCAGGAGAGAGCCGGAGTGTTCCCTCCTGCGATGCCAGCGGCGGTAGTAGTCGGCCCCGTGTGAGGTGTCCAGCGGCCAGGTGAAGTCGACGCTGAGGATTTTGCCGATCGTCCCGGAGGCGAGGATCTCCTTCACCTGACTGCACGGCGGGGCGTAGCGCATGTTGAAGGTCACCTGCAGGCGCCTTCCGGTTCGTTGCACCGCCCCGAGGATCATCCTGCAGTCTGCGTCGTTCGTGGCCATGGGCTTCTCCGTAATCGCGTCGCAACCGGATTCCAGAGCCTTCACGATGTACTCCGCATGAGTCGAGTCGGGACCTGAGGTCACGATCACCGTGTCGGGACGGGTCTCGGAGATCATCCGGCCGAACTCGGAAGGCGGGTATTCCGGCACCGCGGAGCAGCCTGTCTCCCGGATCTCCCGATTCGCGAGTGCCATTCTGCCGGGATTCCTGTCGCAGATGGCGACCAGGCCGGCGCAGTCTTTGTAGGTCGTACAGATGGCATGGGTATACATGCGGCCGCGGCTTCCGACGCCGACGTGAGCGTATCTTGTGGGTTTCATCCGTCAATCATAGGATATATCAGGCGGTTGTTGAATCCACGGCAGCCTCACCCGTATCCATGAACTCGAGTTCGAACCCTATTCCCTTTCAGAACAGTACAACGAGAAACTCATCCCGGTCATATGCGAGGATCCCAAGGCTTTGGTCTTCGTCCGCATCCAATCCGCCGCCCGACTCCTCGGATTCAACAAGAAGCGCGAGCAGGAGTACATCTTCAAATTCTGCGGGGTCCAGATCGTAGACGAAAAGTTCACCTATCAGGAGAAGGCCACCCGAGAGACTATCCGCAAGATCCACGATTACGTGAAGATCCGATTGACAGAAGAGTTGATGGTTCGTTTGGAGGCTCAGTAGCCGGCCTTCAGGCCTCGTACCCGGGGGGAGTATCCCTGTTATTCGACGTCTTCAGTCCTTCTTTCTTCCGGCTCTCTTTCAGGTGCTTGGGGGTCATCCTGTTCACCGCCACCTTGAAGGCGAAGCGCATGATCCTGTCTGTAGAGACGTCGGGGCCGTGGCGCTTCTGCATGATGAGGACGATGCTCTTGAGGGCGTCCTCGCTCAGGGTGAGGTAGATGAACCTGTCTCGCTCCTCGGGAGTCATGTCGTCGTATGAGACCATCAGTCCGCCATCATCCGGGAGGTTTCGACTCCCAGCCCCTGGAGCGTGGATTTCTTCATCTTGCAGACCACCGTAAACGCCGGATCGATGACGTTGGCGATGTCGTACTCCACGCACTGTCCCAGTACGATGTCCGGCGTGTTTCCGGCGAGTCCCAGCTCCCGTAGCCAGAGCACCATTCCGGTGGTGGCGTGCTGAAGCGCCTGCACCAAAGGCCGGGCGTTACCGACGGTCATGATGTACTCGTCGTTCTCGGCCCTCGGGTTGCCGATGGATCTTTCCTTGACGAGGGAGAGCGTGAAGCGTACGTCGAAGGAGGTCTCGATGCCGGTACCGACGACCTCGCCGTCACCCTGCACCGCGTGGCCGTCTCCCAGGAAGAAGAGGCCCCCGGGGGCGAATACGGGAAAGAAGACGGTCACCCCCTGACTGAAGCCTCGGTAGTCCATGTTCCCTCCGTGCCTGCCGCTGGTGGATGCCGCAATGCTCTGTCCGCCCGGCGGGGCAACACCGAAGCATCCGACCATCGGATCCAGGGGCAGCGAGATGTGCGTTCCCTTGAGGAACGGGGTCCGGGTTGAGGCCGTCCAGGTTTCCGTATCGATCTCCCATTCGATCTCCTCCCGGCCGAACATGGACCCCGCCACGTAGGACGGATCCAGTGTTCCCGGCACCAGGATTGTGTTGGTGTGGCCTGCCGCGCGGTTCGGGGTCAGCTGGTCGAACCGCACCGCCAGCGTGTCGCCGGGTTCGGCTCCTTCCATGAAGAACGGTCCGGTTTGGGGGTTCGGGCCTGAGCTCAGCTCCTTCATCTCGGCATCCAGCCCCCTGCAGTCGAGGGTCCACGTCTCGACTGTATCTCCGGAGGACACCCGCAAGGCCGGTTCATGGCTGCCGAGGGTGGTGTAGAATCGTGTCGGTTCGAATGTGTGTACTGCCATCTGTGCTCCTCCGGAGTGGGGTGACCGAATCGGTAGCCTTCGATTGCGGCCGGTCTTCTCTCTGAAATCGAATCTTAATCGAGGAAATACTCTACCGTGGAGACGACTCTGACCGTCTTGAAGATCTGCGACTCCTCCGAGGCGTTGAACGTTCTGTCCCGCGGCAGGATCGAGAATACCCCCTGGTTGGCCGTCCTGATCCCACCCAGCCGTGCGCCGGAATCCGCGGCAAACTGCTCCGCCGCCTTGCGGGCGTTTCCGGTGGCCTCTTCGAGCATGCCGAGTTTGATATCGTTCAGACGTGTGAACAGGAAGGATGGGCCATGGTAGTCGTCTACCATCACCACGCCTACCTTTACCAGTTCGCCGGTCATGCGGCTTACCCGATCGACTAGATCCACCTTCTCCGACCGTACGATCAGGCCCGAGGTAATGGTATAGCGGTTCTCGTCGAGGGGCATCTCGCCGTAGGATGAGTATGACATGCGGTCCTGTACCCGCAGTCGTCCGGGAGAGATCTCCTCCCCTTCGAACCCCTGTTCCGTCAGAAATCGTACGATGTCGAGCGAGTCTTCGTCGATCTTTCGCTGCACCGCCGGCAGATCGCCTCCTGTGGCGCTGAACATGATGTTCCATACCGCCAGGTCCGCCTTCACCTCCATCTCCGAGAGTCCCTTGACCGTGACATACCTGTCGGTCTGTCTGGAGCGGACGAACCCTTCGGCGATGATGATCGAAGCTCCGATCAGTCCTGCCGCAAGCAGGATGGAACCGGAGAGCCGGAGGAGGAAGAAGCGAGTGTGTTGCTGTCGTGACGGTTCCTGCATATTCTCCGATGGTATAAGAGCGGATGATTAAAGGCAAGTATGCAGCGGCGTGGTGTTCACGTATGTTCATCCAAATATCTAGTCTTTAGAGGTACCCGTATATATCTGATTGCCCGATATTGTGTCACCGAAGATCGTGATATCATCACTTCCCATGGTGAAATGTCCGGTGGAACGAGTCTTACCGACTCTGATGACTCCGGTCTCGGATCGAAGATCGAATTTATACGTATCCAGGGGATCGGCAAAGTCGACCCCGATTATTCCCGAGGCAGATTCGAACCGGCAATCACCGGAAGGCAGAATTTCGGCACCACGCTGCGCTCCAGAGACGGTGGAAAGGTGCATCACTCCGACGAATTCTACTATCGTGATCTCTCCGCTGTCGGTGGAGGCGGAAAGCACACCGCCGGTATTCTGTACGGTGAGGGAGCCATGCGCTGATCGTAGAGAGATTTCTGCGTATTCGATATTCCCGATCCCAATGTTTCCACTCTGCGTTTCTACCTCGATATCGGTGCCCCGGGGGACTCTCAACGAGAGAACCGGAGAAGAAGCAGCACGAAGTGTATCCGCCTCCTGATCGCTGCGCGACGGCGTCGGCCGGCATATCTCGAGGGTGTCGCCTTCGACGGTCATGATGACGGAAGGACCTCCGGATTCGGTTTGCCCCGTGACTCGGCCTGTTTGCGGCGTATGCAATGTGACAAACACGAGGGAGGCTGCATGACCCGCTATCCGAACCGAGATATCGTTGGTTCGAACCACTACACGTTCGATTTCTGCGAAATGCGACCTAGTTGCGGTACCGGATCCGTCTTTCTTCGTGCAACTCGTGAAAAACCCGACTATCGAAACCGCGATAATGACGGTGAGTATGCAGGAACGGTGTACAAACTTTCCGGCTGAAGGCCCGGTACGGAATCGAATCCTTTGCATGGTACTGCTGATTATACGGCGAGTCGGGCTTCGGCGCAATGGATCAGCAATTCCGCTTGCATTGGCCGACGTATGTGGATACACTGATGTCACAAATGGGTACTCTGTCTGCAATGTGTATCTTTCCATCTTCTAAAATCGAACATGAGCAGACACGATTCGGATAATTGACGAACTATACTATCAATATATACAAGGAGCCATCGATGAACGACACGTATGCAAATCCCCTGTGGGAATTCCCTGAAACCGTCGCGATAAACCGACTCGCCGGCAGGGCCACCCTTTTTCATTACGACTCCGCGGAGAACGCGTTGCAGGGAAACCGTGAGACGACACCCTGGTTTTCTTCTTTAAACGGGACATGGAAATTCCGCCTGGTAGACGCTCCCGACGATGCTCCGGCCGATTTCGGTGATCTCGGGCTGAACGACACGGACTGGGATCCTATCACCGTACCCGGTAACTGGACCACCCAGGGATTCGACAAGCCGCACTATACGAACGTCATCATGCCCTTCGCGGATAAACCCCCCACGGTTCCGTCCGAGAACCCAACCGGGTTGTATCGGCTTCCATTTTCCCTGCCTCGAGGTTGGGCGAAGCGGAGGACCGTCATCCATTTCGGCGGAGTGGAGAGCGCCTTCTTCGTATATGTCAACGGCCGGCAGGTCGGTTTTAGCAAGGGGTCGCGGACGCCGGCGGAGTTCGATATCACCGAGTACGTGAAGAGCGGTAAGAATCTCCTGGCCTGCAAAGTGATTCGCTGGTCCGACGGCAGTTTCCTGGAAGATCAGGACCATTGGTGGATGGCCGGCATCTATCGGGACGTGTATCTGTATTCCATCGACAGCGAGTGCGGCATCGCCGATGTATTCGTACATTCCACTCCCTCAGACGACTTGAAGACCGGTGATTTTCAGGCCGACGTTTTCTTGAGTCTACCGGCCGGTGCGAAGGGGGCCGCAATCAAAGACGCCTACACCGTAGAGTGCCGGCTATACGACGCGCGGGGTAAGCAGCCTTTCCGGCAGGCCCTACTCGGTACGCTGCAGATCGGCCCGAGGGATTCACTCTACCGTGCCGTGGTATCCGGGACCCTCAAGAAACCCAACCTGTGGTCCGCGGAATCTCCCTACCGCTATACCGCCGTAATCAGCCTGCTCGGTTCCGATGGGTCACTCATCGAGTCGGTCTCAGTGAAAACAGGTTTTCGACTGGTCGAGATAGAAGGCCGGGAACTGTTGGTGAACGGCAAGCCTGTGGTGATGAAGGGCGTAAACCGCCACGATCATCACGAACTCCACGGAAAGACCGTCGACCGGGAGACGATGCTGAAAGACATCATGCTCCTGAAGCGGTTCAACTTCAACGCCGTTCGTACCAGCCACTACCCCAACGATCCGGAGTGGTACGATCTGTGCGACGAGTACGGCCTCTACGTGATAGACGAGGCCAACATCGAAGTCCACCACTATTACGATTCCATCTGCCGCGACCCGCGCTGGGCCGGGGCTTTCCTGGATCGGGGGATGCGGATGGTCCTCCGTGACAAGAACCATCCCTCCATCATCTTCTGGTCACTGGGGAACGAGAGTGGATACGGACCGAACCATGACGCCCTGGCGGGGTGGATCAGACGGTATGATCCCTCCAGGCCGCTCCACTACGAGGGTGCGATTCGCATGGAGTGGGGACAGGGAGAGAACGACTTCAACCGGGGGTATCACGCCACCGATGTGATCTGTCCCATGTACTCCTCTCTGGACAAGATGATCGGCTGGGCCGAGACGGTAGAGAAGGTGAATCCCGGCGAGTATCGTCCCTACATCATGTGTGAATACTCTCATGCTATGGGGAACTCCAACGGGAATCTCAGGGAGTACTGGGAGACCATCGACAAGTATCACGGGCTCCAGGGCGGGTTTATCTGGGATTGGGTGGATCAGGGACTGGTAAGGACCGACGAGAACGGACGTGAATACTGGGCGTACGGCGGCGACTTCGGCGACGAGCCCAACGATGCAAACTTCTGCATCAACGGCATGATCTGGCCCGACAGGACTCCCCATCCCTCGATGTACGAGTTCAAGAAACTCGTGCAACCGGTCAGGATCGAGGCGTCCTCGTTGAACAAGGGAACGATAAAGGTCACCAACCTGCAGGATTTCACATCGCTCTCCTGGTTGAAGGGATCCTGGATCCTCACCGCCGACGGTAAGCGGATTCAGCGGGGGAAGCTCCCAACACTCAAGACGCCTCCGGGAGAATCGGAAGTCGTTTCGATTCAATATGAGAAGCCGGCATTGGAGCCGGGGCGTGAGTATCATCTGTATGTTTCCTTTCAGGTCGGCA
>CAZAKE010000138.1:10943-13091 GCA_964485495.1 uncultured Spirochaetales bacterium | reverse complement strand
AACGATGCGGCTCCACCGCCGATGGCCGAATAGAGTGCGACGGCCGTAGATTTCCCATCGTTCGGGGATGTCCGTCGAACGAAGGCGATACCCGCCGTGTGGAAGACGCCGAAAGTCAGGCTGTGCAGCAGTTGGGCGCCCACCAATGCTCCCAGTCCGGGCGAAACCGCGTAGATCAGCAGTCTGACCGAGATGGCTGCGAAGGCGGCGGCGAACATGGCGACGAGTCCGAACCGCCGAATCAGATAGCCCGAGAAGAAGATCATCGGGATCTCCACCATCGGCCCGATGGCCCACATGCCACTGACCGTAGTGAGACCAAACTGTTCCTGTAGGTACACCGAGAAGAATGAGTAGTGCGCCGTCAGGGCCGCCCTCCCCAGGAATATCAACGCCAGGCCCAGCCAGAAGACGAGAGGGAAGCTCCGGATGGCACCGGTGCGTGGGGCTGCGGTTTCGTCGCTCCCAATCGCTGAAGACGGATCGATTTCGGCCGGTTCCTCCGAGGGTATTTCATGCGAAGCCGTATCCTGGGTGTGCGCCGGGGTCTTCGAAGACGGCTTTCGCGGCAGAACGAGCAGGGAGGCCAAATACAGGACGGCGAATCCGGCGACCCATGAGATGATCGATCCCTGGGAGTCTCCGGATATCAGTCCGGTGAGTTGAAAGAATAGTGAGATGCTGAAGAAACTGATGCTGCCCATCACCCGTACCCGCCCGTAATCGTGGTCCGGGTCGGGCAAGGCCTGCAACGTGAATGCGTCGGTGAGGGGCATCATCGATTTGAAGAAGAACCCCATCACTATTAGGCCGGCGAATACGATGAAGATGTTGGGAAACAGATAGATGAGCAGAAAAGCTCCGAGGAATACGGCGAGGGTTACCGCCAGTTGGACCTTTACACGGCGGTGCCTGTCCGCCAATCGGCCGAGGAGTATCGCGCCGAGGATACCGGCGAGGTTGTAGGTACCCAGCAGGATGCCGATCCTCGACGGGGAGAATCCCCCGGCTTTCAGGAACAGCTGCAGATAGGGCGCCAGGACGGCGAGCATCGTATAGATGCAGAAGTAGTTGAGGGCGATTCGCGTCATTCTGTTCCTCTCAGGCGTTCACCACGTTCTGCGGATTCCCATCGATGAACCTCTTCAGGTTCTCCACCGCCGTGGCCATCAGCCGGGCGCGGGACTCTCCGGCCGCCCAGGCGATATGTGGAGTGATGTTGCAGTTCTTCGCCGTGAGGAGCGGGTTGTCCGGGTCGGGCGGTTCGTGGTTGGAGACCACATCTACACCGGCGCCGGCGATCGTTCCGTTCGTCACGGCCTCGGCCAGGTCGGCGTCTACCACCAGGCCGCCCCTGGCGGTATTGATGAGGTATGCGGTCGGTTTCATCAGCCCCAACGCACGAGCGTCGATCATCCCCTCGATCTCCGGGTAGAGGGGGCAGTTCAGGCTGACCACGTCCGAGACGCGCAGCAGGTCGTCCATCTCCAGCCACTCGAACCGCTCGTACTCCGGCGGATCCACCTGCACGATGTCGCAAGCAACCACCCGCATCCCCATGGCATCGGCGATGCGTCCGACCGCCCTCCCGATACGACCGAAGCCGATTATTCCAATCGTCTTGCCGGCCAACTCCATGATGGGCTTGAGCCAGTAGCAGAAGTCCGGCTTCTCGTGCCACTCGCTCCGATGGACCGATGCGTCGTGGAGACCTACATTGTTCGTCAGCTCGAGGAGATGGGCGAACACCATCTGGGCGACCGCCGTGGTGCCGTAGGTGGGTATGTTCGTGACGGGTATGCCCCGTTTCTTGGCGGCCGCCACATCGACCACATTGTAGCCGGTGGCCAGTACGCCGATATATTTCATCTCGGGCAGTGCCGTGATAGTCTCCGCCGTCATGGGGGTCTTGTTGATGATCACCGCCCCCGCGCCCGTACACCGGTCCACGATCATATTGTCAGGAGTCCGGTCGAAAATGGTCACGTCTCCGAGAGCTTCGAACCCCTCCCAGCTGAGGTCACCCGGATTCAGGGCGTATCCGTCGGTAATCACGATCTTCATGCGTTCTCCTATAGATGGTATGCGTATCCGATATGCCGTCAACCGTACCATGAAAGAGTAGGTGGAGGCAATTGAGACGGTGAT
>CAZAKE010000138.1:0-10843 GCA_964485495.1 uncultured Spirochaetales bacterium | reverse complement strand
GGTCAGCCCTTCACCGAGCCGATGACGATGCCGGTCACGAAGTGCCGCTGCAGCAGCGGATAGACCACGATTATCGGAAGGGTCGCCAGGAATATCTGGGCCGCCCGCAGGGTCTCCTGATTGTAGTATTCGGCCAGTTCTTCCCGGTTACGGTTGAGGAGGGTCTGGATGTCACTCCCGACGATCTGCCCATACAGGTAGGTCTGTAGCGGGTACATCTTGGGTGAGTTCAGATAGATGAGGGCATCGAACCACTGGTTCCAGTGACTGATGATACAGAAGAGGGTAAGGGTGGCCAGGGCCGGTTGGGCGATGGGTAGGGCCACGTGCCACGCGATCTGAGGCGGAGTTGCTCCGTCGATCAACGCTGCCTCTTCAAGTTCATATGGTTGGCTGCGGAAGAAGTTCATCAGTAGAACCACGTTCCACACCGGAAGAGCCATGGGGAAGATCATCGACCAGAAGGTATTGAGCAGACCCACCTTACGCACCACCATGTAGGTGGGGATCAAGCCGGCGTTAAAATACATAGTGATGATCACCACAGCCATCAGGATGTTCCGATACTTTAGTCGCCTTGGTGACTGTGCCAGGGGGTATGCAACTAGTGCGGTTAACGTCATGTTCAGTACGGTGCCGATGGTCGTACGCATGATAGAGATCCAGGCAGCCCGGAAGAACGCTGCCTCGCGGATCAGCCTGTCATAGGCTGCCAAGGTAGGTCGGACCGGCCATAGCTTGACGAGTCCGCCGCCTACCGCCGCCTTGTCGCTCAGGCTGATGGAGAGGACGTGGATCAGCGGCAGCACGCACGAGAGTCCTGCCAGAATCAGAACGATGTAGATGAGAAGATCGAAGATGCGTGAGCTGATGCTGCTGTCTCTAATCATCATGGCCGCCGCCTCCTAAAATACCTGGTAGTTGGCATATCGTCTGGCAAGGTAGTTGGAGAGGAACACCAGGAAGCATCCGATGACGGACTTGAACAAGCCTACTGCGGCGGCCAGGCTGTACCGGGCCTGTTGCAAACCGTACCGGTAGATCCAGGTGTCGATGATGTCTCCGGTCTCATACACCGCCGGATTGTAGAAAACCAGGATCTGGTCGAATCCGGCGTTGAGGATCGATCCGAGCGAGAGGACCGCGAGTAGGACTATAGTCGCTCGTATCCCCGGGATGGTGATATGCCATACCATCTGGTGACGCTTGGCCCCGTCAATAACAGCTGATTCATATAATCCGGGATCGATGCCGGTGAGAGCGGCTAGATAGACGATGCTGGAGAATCCGAAGTCCTGCCACACGTCGGTGGCGATGATGGTCGGTCGGAACCAGGTGTTGTCTCCGAAGAAATAGATCGGATCCATACCGAGCGCCCCTAGGAGTTGATTGACCGGTCCGGTACGGGAAAGAAGGGTGATGAACACACCCCCCAGGATCACCCAGGAGAGGAAGTGGGGAAGATAGGAGATAGTCTGGATGGTGCGTTTCACGACCAGGATCCTTACCTCGTTCAGGAAGATCGCGAAGAAGATTGCCACGACCTGGCGTATGATGATCTTGGAGACTGAGATGATCAGCGTGTTGCGGATCACCCGTTCCATGTCCGGTAGATTGAAGAGGAACCGGTAGTTGTCGAGCCCGATCCATGGGGACCGGTTGAACCCGAGTCCGGGATTGAACCGCTGGAACGCCATCACGAGGCCGTACATGGGGATGTAGTTGAAAATCACCAGGAATACCAGTCCGGGGATGATCATGAGATAGAAAAAGTTATTGTACTGCAGCTCCTGGAGGAAGTTCCGTCTGGATGCCTGAGTGATGCTCTTCATCGCGTCTTCTCCCCATCTTCTTCCGGATGATTCCACCGTTTTGGGCAAGTTGTAGTTGACCGTTCCAGCCAGGCCGGTGGCTTTGACACCGGCCTGTAGTAAGGATTTCGCTATATGACTGTATCAATTCGCAAGACGATTATCGTGCCGAGTCCCACCATGTGTTGACCTCTTCGGTCAAGCGATCACCGCCGGACTTCCTCCAATTTACCACAAACTCATCCCAAGCTGATATCGGGAGCTCTCCCATGATGATCTTGGAGATGTATTCCAGTTCCATACTCTGTAAGAACCCCCAAGTCTCCTGGTGTACCGGTCCGGGAGACGCAGCCTGAAATTGATCGACCAATACGTTCGGCTCCTCCTGCACGCAGATTCTCAGGGCCGCCATATAATCGGGTTGATCCGCCTGAAGCTGCAGGTCGTGCCAGTAGGCGATAGGGGTCTGGGGTTTATACCTCTTCGGGTCGAGATGATACCCGGCGTCGTACATGCGGATGAGTTCCTTGTACCGGAACGGATCGTTGCCTATTCCGAATGCGGCACAGTGATTCTCGACCCCCGGGATTCGCTTCACGCCTCCTGCCTCCGGGTCCTCTTCGGTATATTTCCCGAGCTCGTACTTGAGGTTGTACTCAGTATCCCCGGGTGTAGTGTACTCTTCGGCTTTGTCGTTATAATATTCGAACAGCCGTTCGATGTGTTTGAACTCCTTGCTGTAGGCCGTTCCGGCACCGCCGATAATCGGTGTGTCGAACAGCACATGTGTTCCATCGGGTCCGTCGGGGATGGGATAGGGCTTCCACACTGCGCCGGGTACGTTCTTCAGGGTATCGGGGTGGGGCCAAGAGGGGTTCCATGGGGATCCGAAGTACATGCCTACCGTGCCTGCTCCGATCATCTGGGCAAGTACAGACTCCTTCTGGGTGACGAAGTCCTGGTTCACCAGGCCTTCATCGTACCACTTAGCCAGCTCCGCCAGCCCCTCCCGCATGCCGGGCCGCATGGAGCTGTAGACCAGCCCACCGCTGTCGTCTTTCACCCAGATCCCCTTCAGCCAGGTGCCCGGGAAGGTACCGAACATGCCGACGAATGGGTCGATGGACGCCATCCAAGACATGAGCGTGTTGTCGAAGCCGAACCCTACGGTGTCGGCCTTGCCGTTACCGTCCGGATCCTGTGTGGCGAACGCCTTGGCCACCTCGTACATCTCGTCCAGGGTGGAGGGAGCCTCGAGTCCCAGACCATCGAGCCAATCCTGACGAATCCACAGCGACTTATTGTCCTGAAAGAAGAACTTCCTGTCGGGAATGGTGTAGTTCTTGCCGTCCACCTGGGTCGCCGTCCAGAGCATGCCGTTGTAGATGTTGACGCGCTTCTTGAACGGTTCCACCGCGAGTCTGTCGAATACCGGCTTCACCTCCATCAGGTGGCCTGCCTGCGCGAAATCCTGCAGGACGTTGATGTTCGGTATGTGGAAGACATCCGGCACCTCGCCACTCATGACCGACAGGTTAAGCTTCTGGCTGTAGTCGGACATCTTCCCGGTGATGATCCAGTTGAAGACAACCCTGATCTTGTACCTATCCATCATGTAGTCGGTCCAGATATTGTCCTCCGGCGTGTCGTCTCCATAATACCGATGGCTGGCGCCCGTCAATCTGACCGTCGAAATCTCGACGACCTCATCGTCTCCTGTGACGTCGGTCGCGACCTGTCCGGTAGCGAAGAGCGTACCCGACATGAGCAGCAGTACACAGGTTGTTAGGATGAAATGTTTCATGCAAACCTCCATTTCAGTGTATAGTGTATTCGGCGTCGACCGTTCGACGCACGAAATATCACGAGATATATTGTACGCCCGGTAGCCGGATATACGATATAATAGATATTTGGTATTCGTAATACATATCGTGAATGCCTGCGAAATACTCGGGTGAAGGAGGGGTGAAAGGGCATGTTGCGAAAATCGGGGTCACTGCGACTGAAGATGACTCTACTCACCCGCCTACTGCTCTATCTGGTACCGGTTCTCATCGTGGCGGGCATGCTGAATCTTATGATGCACTACCGTAGAGTCTCACGAATTTACGCCGAGGAGATCCGGACCCTGGGTCGGTCCCAGGCGGAAAGAGTCCGACGGGAGTACGAGTACAGGTTCGAGAGTATCCTGAACGCGGCGTTCACCATGGCGTACCGGGACCCCGAATTGGAGGAGTTTGTGCTGAAGTTCCGGCCTGATTATTTCTACAAGACCGGGCTCATGAACAAGCTGGAGTTCCTGATTACAGATTTTCAGGAGATCCGTAGTGTCTATATCTATCTGGCGGAGAAGGATGTCGTCGTCTCCACGGAGACCGGGCGGTTTTATCCGATGGAGTCGTTCTATCATCCGGAACCGTTGACAGTAACGAAACCGCCGCTGAAACCGATCGTGATCATGGACCAGTACCGAATCGAACTCTTCGGCCAGGAGCGGACCTATCTCTCGCTCTGCATCAGTTTCCCGGTCGCGGACGGCAGTTCTACAGGCGTATTGGTCTTCAACCTGGACATGCCCCGTCTGTATCACAAGCTGGTTTCCGAATTCGGTTTGAGAAACGATCGGTTTCTCTCCATCCGAACACAGAAGGGGACTCTCCTCTTCTCCAATCTGCCCCGGGAATCAGACGATTCGGAGGGCATCTCGGTGAATGCGGTCTCATCGGTGTACGATCTGGAGTTCCGGATCGATATAGATCCTGCCGCCTTCGACCGGATACGGACGGGAAAGATTGGGGTCTACGCGGTGCAGGTTCTGGCCGTAACCCTCGGCACCGTGTTGTTGTTGTGGATTCTCTTTTCATACGCGCTGCGTCCGCTGAAGGATCTCGTTCGAAGGGTTACCGCCAAGAATCCGGAAATCGAAGGACAACTCTCCGCGGTCGGGGCCTACGTCGAATGGTTGGCCGAAGAGAACAAAGACCTACGCAAGCGTTACGCTCAGGCCTTTCCCTTCTATCAGAGCCGCTTTGTACTAGATCTCCTGGAAGGACGGGTCCCGGAGACGGAGGTGTTCGAACGGTGTGAACACCACGACATTGTGTTCCCATCTCCGTACTTCACGGCGCTGTGCGTGAGAATCAGCAGAGAGGCCCTGGCGAACCGCGAATTCGACCTGCTCAGGGTATTCATAGGTGATCATCTCGAGAGCTACTTCAAGCGTGATAATGGTCCGCACGGATATGCGGTGGACATGGGCGGTGACGGGTTCGGGGTGATTCTAAATTTTCCTGCGGTCGGAGACGACGTCAATCGTGGTTTGCACAGGCTGACCGACAGCATGTCGCACTCTCTTCCTAAGGAGATCCGGGACCGGATATTTTTCGGGATTGGGACTATCGTTGAATCTCCTTGTCGTCTCGAAACTTCTTTTATGGAAGCACGCCGGACTTTGGACTACAAACTGAGTGTTTCCAGCTCGGTGGTATCCGCCTATGATGTCCATCGCTTCGAGTCGAGTGAGTACGAGTATCCCTATCGTCGAGAGGAGGACCTGTCTACGGCACTCAGGAACAGTGATGTAGCGGAGGTAACCGGCATCATCGACGATATCATCGACTCGGCGCTGGCGGCCAGGCTTGACCGGTGGGAGTTGGATTTCGTGACTATGCGGCTGCTCGACGTTCTCAATAGATATTCCTTCGAACAACGATTGAATCCTGGAGAGGATGGGTTACTGAGGGGATGCCAGGAACTCCTAACATCCGAGAGCGCCGGGGCGGTGAAGACTTTCTTCGCGGAGGCCGTGATGAAACTGATGAGTCTCGCGCTTCAGCACAAAGATTCCGCGGACAGGGTTATGGAGGAGATAATTGTGTTCATTAGAACGAACTACTCGAACAAGACCCTGCAGCTCATCGATCTGGAGGAGCGCTTTAATCTTGGCCGATACTACCTCAGTCACCGTTTCAAACAGTATACCGGCCGGTATTTCAACGACTTCCTCCACGATGTCCGAATCGATTCGGCGGTCGATATGTTGAAGAATACATACCTTTCGGTGAAGGAGATATCGGACCGGGTCGGGTACGCGTATCCCTATTACTTTATTCGTAAGTTCAAGAAGCGACACGGCGTGACTCCCAAGGAGTACCGTGATCGAAATTCTATTACCGATTCCTAATATCTATCATTCTCCTCAAGACACCCCATCTCGGAATGCAGGTATACTGTCGGAAGAGATAAGGGAGGCGAGAAGATGGACAAGAGGAAAGATGAACAGCGAAGCGAGACGCGAGACTATCTGCATGGGTTATACGACAGCCTTCACGACAGTGAGATGCAGCAGCACTTCCGGACCATCCGGCCGATGCCCTTTGGGGTTGTGTTTCTCCCATGGAAGGGAATGACCGAGGAGGAGATGCGTGTCCAGTTCCGCACCATGAAGCAACTCGGGTTTCACAACCTTAAGCAGACGATGGGCACTCCGGAGTGGCCTGTCCAAAGAGTGCTCGAGATCGCCCTCGAGGAGGGGGTGATCCCATTCTGGTACGGCGAAGGTGGCTGGGAGCCGTTCACCGACGAACTCCTCGATCGGCTCGAAATTCCCCGAGACACCCCTGTGGAGGAGATCCGCGGAGAACCTCGCATGATTGAGTACCAGACCGAAGTAATCCGTACGCGCATCAAGTATCCGAAGATCGAAACGGTGGGAATCGAGGGCCAGGTCCTCGAGGATGCCGGCATCAAGCCGTCCGACGACAGGGACATCATCCTCGGTGCCGACCCGGAACTGCGGCCAGATGCCATTCCGTCGTTCAAGGCATGGGTACGGAGTCGCTACGAGACCATCGAAGACCTGCGGGACGCCTGGAACCAGGATGAGGTAGGCATCACCGATAAACCCTACACGAGTTGGAACGATTTCGAGTCGGATGATAGCCTCTCCAGGCAGCCGATCCGCGAGTATCGGTTCGTCCGAGATATCCTGAGGTTCAAGGCGGACTACAACCTGGCTCGTATCCGGGCGAGAGTCAAGCTGCACCGGGAACGCGATCCCCATGAGCCGTTCCGTGCCGGCGGCGAAATGGGGCTTTTCCTCCCCTTCGTCTGGCGGGGAACCGACATGGAGGGGATCGCCGAGATGATGCGGGAGGCCGGATCCTTCTATCCCTCTATCCACTTCGCATGGCACTATGAGGAGGTGGAGTATGAGGCCGCACGCTGTATCTACATGCAGAGTTCCCTGGCGGCCGACTGGTTCAAGGGCGGATGGTCCGCTACCTGGGAGAGCACCGGCGGTCCCCAACAGCTCTCCGGCGGCAAGGGGTGGAACGCTAAGTCCGCCGAGGAGACTGCCGGCTTCACGGTCAATGCGGGTACCATGTCTCAGCTCCTTTTCTCCTACCTGGCCGGTGGATTCCGCGGGGCCGGGCTCTGGTGCTGGAACTTCCGCCGCGCAGGCTGGGAGGGGGGCGAATACGCACTTCTCAACCGGCAGAATGAGCCCTCTCCCCGGGCGATCCGCGCCGGCAGGATCGCCCAGGCGGCGGAGCGGTACCGCGACGAACTGTGGCAGACCCACAAGGAGCCGGAAGTGGGCGTATTCATCAACTGGGAAAACGAGGCCGTCTGGTCCGGCGTCTCGGTACGCGGGCGCACCAAGTACCGATTTGCACCTGTCCACTCCCGGGTTGGGGCCTCCAGGGCCCTCATGAACGGTAACATCCCCTGGGAGCACGTTACTCGGGATGATCTCACCAACGGACTGGCCCCACGGTACCGGACGATCTATTTACCGTCCCATCTGGCGCTCTCCGACGATATCCTGGAGATCCTGATCTCCTATGTCAGTGACGGGGGATGTGTCGTGATGGATGCTCCTGGTGGATGGTATGACGAGTACGGCCGGGTTCTGAACACCGGGAAGGGAACGCCCTTCGAACAACTCTTTGGCGCTATGATCAGGGATTTTCAGTATTCCAACAACGTACCTCGGTATCTGCGGGGCGAGAGGCTGGAAGGATTCATCCTGGAACTGGAACCTACCGGTGCACGGGCGGTGGAGTTCTATCAGACCGGCGAAGCTGCGATCGTTGTAAACCGGCTGGGGATGGGCAGCGCCGTGATTTTAGGGTTCGAGGCGAGTCACCTGACCTTCAGACCCGGAAACGTTCTTATAGAGGGGATCATCAGGCAGTACGTCAAGGATGGGTGGGAACCGCCCTACGCCTGCGAGGGGGCCCTGGTCTATCGGCTGGCGTCGCCCGGTGCCGATCACTACTTCTTCATCAACGACGCGGAGGCCAAGCGGGTCTGCCTCGACACCCGGGAGTACCGTTACGACTCCGCTGAAGACCCGGTTACCGGCGAGTCTCTCTCGCTCGGATCACCGATCTCCCTGGAGGCCTACGGAGGCCGCTGGGTGCGGTTCGGAATGAAATAGGTAGCGGACTGGGCCGGGCTAGACCAAAGACTCAACGGTCCAACGGCAAGGGTAGACCGGTACTAATATGACTCCTATTTCAGCCGCAGCAGGGGGAGGAAGGGACTCTCAGGGCGGACCACGAGTTCCTTGGAGAGGGAATCGACGATCAGGTCCAACTCCTCGAGTACGATCTGACCGATCAACGGCTCGCAGTTCGGCGGTCCGACGAGGCAGTCGAAGTTGCCTTCTCGTTCACCTATCTTCACGTATAGCGGACCGGCTTTCTGTAATTCTTCTCTGCGCTCGTCGGCATAGCGGACGATGACCCTCCCCGAAGGCGGGAGTTCGAGTCGCTCTACTACGTCTTGAGGGAGAAGGATCATGACTGCACCGGTATCCACCAGACAGTCCAGCGTGACTTTTCCCGGATCATCTTGAGTATACATATGTATCGCATTACTGAACTCGACTTCTGCAATTACTTGCCCCATGCCCTCCACCTCTCCTATTTTATAGTCTATCCCGATTGGCTGTGATTGTCGATCCGGTTATACTAAATTCGAGCTATGATACAGGAGGTACTCGTGATGACAAAATAAGACAGTCCCGTATCTGGTGACACCCCTCCTGCTGGATTTTCCGTGGGCCTACCTGCCGGACGGAATCGTATCTTCCTTTGGAAATTGCATATAAGATTGAAAGAGGAATTACCTTACGATGATTGCTCTCGAACCCAGCTTGGTTACCCAGTGTGTTGTCGTTCGTTCGGCGGTAATAATCTGTATGTCTTGAGAGAGGGCAAGGGTGATGAAAACCGCATCATATGTTGTAGCTCTGTATTCAAACGCATTGGTGAGTACGGCGTTTCGATCCGGTTCCAACACTTCGATTGGAGAATCAAGATGAAGGGTAAATATCTCTTGTGCCAGATCCTCATCGAGAATATTCCGGATTACATGTGTCCGAAGTGCGTTACCGAATTCCCAATAGTGTAGTGATGGAACAATAAGGAAGGCTTTCCCTTCGATCATTCGGTCTTGCCATTCCCGTGCGGAAGGTGAGAACTCCTCATTGAAATACCATGCTACTGTTACGTTCGTATCGATAATATACCTGGTCATCGAGAATCGCGGTCGCTTCGAATAAGATCACGTGAATCGATTCCAACATGAATATTGGTCGTGCGCGATCTGATTGATTCAAGTCGAGATCTATACGTGGCGCGGCGTTTCTCCTCGGCTTTGACCGTAACGAACGTTGCCAGAGCTTCGTGTAGCAATTTCCGCTTGCTACGAGCCGTGGAATATTTTCGTGCTTCGGCAAGGAGATGATCATCAATTTCAATATTGGTTCTCATGTGTATTAATATACACATGGTGTATACAATGTGTCAAATTAATGTGAAACAGATACCCATCACTTCAGCGGTTTCGCCGTCATCCGGCGCAGGGTCTTGGTAACCGGATCCACACCAATGCCGACATTCTCCAAGGCCACGACACCGAGCAGAGGTTCCACGTCGTCGGGGCCGAACACGACCTGCGTGACCGTCTCACTCCCCATGAATACGATACGGGCGAAACCGTATTCGCATTCCACCGGTTGGCCGTTTGCCAATTCATACACTTCCTTTCCCTCCACGCCGATTCCGATCCGTTCCAATTCCTTCTTGGGTGCGATACAGTCGATGGCGCCGGTGTCTACGAGAAATTCCGCCTCATATGCAGCGCCTGTTTTCGTGAGGTTCTCTACACGCACGGTAACATACGTCGTTCCCATTCAGTACTTCTCCTATAGTATTAGTATCCAGGGCTGCTATCGGCACGTCAATGCTGCCTCGGCTCCCCCATTAATCCCACGTAGGCATGGGTTTCTTGATGCCGTCCTTGATCCACAGGAATTTGCCGTTCACGTCGCCGTCGATGATCTCCAGCACCAGGTCGGCGGCCTTCCGCGGCGGATCGCCGCCGGTCTCCTCCACCATCGCGGCCCAGTTACGGCCGCCCTGTGCCTCGGTTCCGCGGGAGGTGGCGGTGTCTTGGATTGCACGCCACATGTCGGTCTTGACCTCGCCGGGGTGGATGGCGTTGGCGGTGACGCCGCTGCCTGCGACCTCGTCGGCCAGTTGGCGGGTGAAGTGGTTCAGGGCGGCCTTGCTCAGCGAGTACTCGCTGTTCACGTGGCCCGTCCCCAGGGAGGCCGCGGAGCTGACGTTGATGATGCGTCCCCAGCCGCTTTCCATCATCGGCCCTACGAAGATCCTGCTGGTAAGATAGGGGCCGACGGTGTTGATCTGCAGGATCTTGATCCAGCGTTCCGGATCGCTCTCCCTGATGGTGGTGAACTGCCCCGAAACCCCGGCGGCGTTCACGAGGATCTGGGGATCGCCCGCCTTGCTCCGCACCTCGGTCGCGATTCTGTCCACCTCGTCGATCCCACTCACGTCGCCCGGTACGACCACCGCCGATCCCTCGAGTTCCGCTGCTTCGTCGGCCACGGCGCGAAGCCTCGATTCGGTCCTGCCTACCAGCACCACCGTGGCGCCCCGCTTCGACAGAGCCAGGGCGATAGCCCTGCCGATGCCGCTGCCTCCGCCGGTCAC
>CAZAKE010000137.1:0-13099 GCA_964485495.1 uncultured Spirochaetales bacterium | reverse complement strand
TGATCCCCTTCGGACCCGGCGGATTACCGGATGAGCGGAGCTGTTTCATCCAGCATGAAGGTTCCGGACCGAATGCCAAACGGCAGGAAAAGGCCCACGCCCATTCGGTGACCTTCTCACCGGACGGCAGGTATGTCTACGCCTGCGATCTGGGGATGGACAAGATAATGATCTACGAGATCGATACCGAAAAAGGCATCCTCACACCGGCCGATCCTCCGTCCGTGTCTGCCAATCCAGGCGCCGGACCACGCCATTTCACCTTCAGCCCATCCGCACACGTTGCGTACTGCATCAACGAACTGGACTCAACCATCACGGCCTACCGGCACGATCCGGCTTCAGGTGCACTGGACCCACTCGAAACCTATCCGACCCTCCCGGAGAATTTCACCGAGAATAGCACCTGCGCGGACATCCACTTCCACCCCTCCGGCCGAACCCTCTACGGCTCGAACCGCGGACACGACAGCATCGCCGTCTTCGACGCGGACCCCGCTACCGGAAGACTCTCAGCCAGGGGGCATGTGCACACCGGGGGAAAGACGCCGCGGAACTTCGGTCTCGATCCCGCGGGAGAGTACCTGCTGGCGGCAAATCAGGACAGCGACAACATCGTCGTGTTCGCCGTCGACCCGAAGGACGGCGGTTTGTCACCCACCGGCAAGGAGATCACCAACATCCCCAAGCCCGTGTGTGTCAGATTCGTCAAAGCAGGATAGCCCTCGGATCACCTGTTCCGCGGCCGTTTCAGCACGGCAACGCCGTAGGGTGGTAGTCCCACCGGATCGGCGGCCGCGCCGCCGTTCAGCACGTCGGTCCACTGATTGGGCCCGGTCCGCACGAACTCGCTTTCGGGGGTGAAGTTGATGAGGAAGAGGAAGTCACTCACGCCGTCGCTCCTGAGTTTGGCACTTACGCCCTCCGGGGGCTCGGTGGGCAGTGCCTTGCGCAGACCCGTCAGCCCGGACACGCTCCGGTAGAAATCCATGAGAAAACCATCTTCCATCCTGGCGGCGATATAGTAGGCGTGACCCTCGCCGAATTTGTTGGCCGTCAGTGCCGGTCGCCCGGCATAGAAGTCATATTTGTATTCGGCCAGGCTCTCCGCCCCTTCCAGATGGATGAGATCGCAGAGATCACGTACCGTATACTCTCCGGTTATCTCGAGAGCCTTCCCGCCGGTGGACGGGCACCCCAGTACCGCCGCGGGTCCGACCACCACGCTGTTCGAGTCTTCCGGATAGAGCGCGTCGATCTCCTCCGACCGGATACCCAGAACCTTCCGCAGGGGGCCGGGAAAGCCGCCGAGAAAGCAGAGGTCGTTTCCGTCGACGATCCCGCTCCAGTAGGTCGCGACGAGGGTGCCGCCCTGCCGTACGAATTCGGTGATTCTCCGGCCCGCTCCATCACGGACCATGTAGAGCATCGGGGCCACCACCAGGTCATACTGTAAGAAGTCCCCCTCGGAGTCGATCACGTCAACCGGAATTCCCATCCGCCAGAAGGGGTAGTAGTGGCGTTTGCAGGTCTCCTCGTAGGCCTTGCGGTCGTCGTTCCGAGGTCCTTGAGCGTCCTCGATGGCCCATCGGTTCTCCCAGTCGAAGATGATGGCGGCCCGTGCCGGAACGCCTGACCCGACCACATCATCCAGTTTGCCGAGAATCTCGCCTAGTTCGGCCACCTCGCGGAAGACCCTGGTGTTCTCGGTTCCCTCATGATCTACCACGGCACCGTGGAACTTCTCGGACGACCCACGTGACTTCCGCCACTGGAAATACTGCACCGTGTCGCTTCCATGGGCCACGGCATTGATCGAGGAGGCGATATGCATGCCCGGGCGTTTGAGTTTCGAGACGGACATCCAGTTTGTCATGCTGGGAGTGCTCTCCATCAGCATGAAGGGTTTTCCGTCCTTCAGCGACCTGTTGATGTCGTGTGCGAAGGAGGCGTCGGCGGCGATCATCCAGTCCCGGCCCTCCTTGTCCCACTGCCCCCTCGGATTCACCACGGTGCCTCTGCCGTGCCAGCAGGGATAGCTGTCCCAGGAGATCACGTCCGCGATGGGGGCGAGTTTCCAGTAGTTGAGTCCGGGATAGGTGCCCATGAGATTGGTAGTGACCGGAACATCCGGAGTTACCTCCCGGAGCACCGAAACCTCGTGTCGGAAGAAATCGGCGGTCTGATCGGTGACGAACCGCTTCCAATCTATGTTCAGGCCATGCACCGCGGTCTCTCCGAACTGTGAGGGGGACTCGATCTGGGACCACTTGGTGTAGGTGTGACTCCAGAAGCCGGTCCACCAGGCCTTGTTGAGCCGGTCGAGATCGCCTTCGTACCGGACCTTTAGCCATTCCCTGAAAGCCTCCTGACAAAGGGGGCAGTGGCACTCGCCGCCATACTCGTTCGAGAGATGCCACACCAGGAGCGCCGGATGGTCCTTGTACCGCTCCGCCAGCCGCCGGTCGATCTCCGCGACCTTTTCACGGTACACCGTCGAGGTGTAACAGTGGTTGTGCCTACGGCCGTGCAGGTTCCTGCCCCGATCGGGACGCACTCGCAGCACGTCGGGATACTTGAACGAGAGCCACGCGGGCCTGGCGCCGGATGGTGTCGCCAGGACGGCGTACGCGTCGTTCTCGGCCAGTTTGTCCATGACGTCGTCAAGCCAGCCGAACTCGAACCTGCCCTCCTCCGGTTCCAGGGCCGACCAGGCGAAGATGCCGACGCTCATGGCGTTGCACCCGGCCAACCTCATGAGACGCATGTCCTCGTCGATGATCCCCGGCATGTGCCGCCACTGATCCGGGTTGTAGTCCCCGCCGTGCAGCATGTGTGGGCATTTCTTGTTGATGGGTCCGTAGTCTTTCATGGTCACTCCTCTCCGTGTATCCAGTTTTATGGTCAATCTCCGCCGCCTGCGGCCTCGAGAATCTCCTCCAACCCGCGGTCCAACATCGACGTCGGGGATTGCCGCAGCCTCGACGCCGTCTCCTCATGAGGAATCCGCACTCCGATCTCGCGGAGAACCGACAGTGTCATAGGTTCCACTCTCCCGGAAGATACCGTGACTGTGCCTTCAGGAGATCGTTCGCCAACGCGGCGCAGGCGGAGACATCGCCTACGGCCCCTTCCACGAAGAGGGCCTGCACGAATGCGTCCCTGTCACAATGCAACGCCGCCTCGACCACGAGTTCACCCCATCGCAGGGAGGCCTCGACCGGGGCGGCGGCGGCATCCGGGAGAGGCGGCACGGCGACGGGCTCGAGTCCACCGGCGCCGGCCCTACAGGGACCCTCAACCACGGCGCCGGCAGGCAGGTTCGGTATCTGACCTTGGTTGGGAAGGTTCGCGGAATACACCCGTCCGTCATTTCTACGGATACTCTCCACGATGGCCACAACCTGCTCGTGTTCACCGCCCATTGCCTCGAAATAATTTGCCGGCAGCGGACCTTCTGATTCCGCCACTTTCCGCATCTCCTCGAAACCGGCATCTCCGGATTCGATAGTTCGTTCGATGCTGAAGGCATCGACGCCCGGCGTCAAGCCATAATAGGAGCCCTCACGCACGAAGAGACCGGGGTAGAACTCCATCACGTGGCGGTCGAGCACCGCGGGGAAGGCGCCGATGAGGTCGCACATCTCCCAGGAGAACGGATTCGGCTCTGTGCGAAGCAGCTTCTTCGGATCGCCGCCCTTCGTCAGTTCAGCCTTCAGGACCCGGACGGTATCCGCCCGTTTCGCCGCCGCGGCCTCGAGTTTGGGTTTCAGGTCGATACCGCCGGCAGACATATCGGTGAACCAAGTGAGATGGTTGATCCCCGCGGCGATATAGGCAAAGTCCGGCGCGTCGGGACACAGGATCTCCTGGAGGTACCGAGCCACATGGATCACGCCGTGACAGAGCCCGGTCACCGGGGCCCCAACGGCTTTGCGAATCCCGCGGCACACCGGCCCCATGGGGTTCCCGTAGTTGAAGAACAGCGCGTCCGGCGCCAGGTCGACCACATCCCGCGCTATCTCGACCATGGCGGGAATCATCCGCAGCGCCCTGGAGGAACCGCCGGGCAGGACGGAATCGCCTACCGGCTGGTAGATACCGTGTTTTCGGGGGATGAACAGATCCTGTTCCCACGCCCTGCGTCCGCCTACCGAGATGGTACAGATGACGACGTCGGCACCGGGCAAGAGCTCCTTTCGATCCTGAGAGGCCCGCACAGAAAGCCCCGTATCAACGGTCATCTTCACGGCCAGTCCCTCCGCCACCCGCAGGGCCGCGGGATCGATGTCCACCAGCCGGATCTCACCCTCCCATTGCCGCTCGACCATGTCCCGTACGAGCCCCCTGGTGAACGAGGCACTCCCCGCCCCGATCAGGACGATGTTTTCACGATGGATAGATTTCCTCAGTTGCGACATGCAATTCACCCCTCCACTTTGTTGCAGCCGATCGACTCGACCTCGTCCCATCATAGCATCTTTCCCGATGCGTGGCACGACATCGCGCTTGTGTTTACCGACTCCCTGACCTATACTGCTCGCTGTATGGTCGGCAGATTCATTGAATCATACAGAAGGTGGATGCGAAGGCACCTGCTCGTCGGGAAGGTAATCGGGGTGTTGGAGTTTCTCATCGCCTCGGGACTGATCATCTGGCTACTGGCGTACAACACCGCGCGTCTCGGGTACGACTGGCAATGGTACCGGGTGCCGCGGTATCTTTATACCGTCGACGAGACGGGGTTCCACCCGGGCATCCTGCTGAAGGGACTCCTTACCACCCTGAAAATTTCCGGCATCTCCCTCATGCTCTCGTTCCTTATCGGGCTCACCACGGCCCTTCTGCGCCTCTCGAGATCATACACCGCCGAACTCCTGGCCCGTATCTATCTCGAAGGCGTCAGGAACACCCCGCTGCTGATCCAACTCTTCGTCATCTACTTCGTGGCCTCACCGCTACTCGGTATCACACCCTTCGTGTCGGCGGTTCTTGCATTGAGCATGTTTGAAGGAGCGTATGCCTCGGAGATCATCCGAGGTGGCATCCTCTCTATCCCCAGGGGGCAGTGGGAAGCCTCTTACTCAATCGGGCTGTCTGCACTCGACTCGTACCGGTTGGTGATTCTTCCTCAGGCACTCAGGAAGATGCTGCCTCCACTGGCCGGACAGGCGGTCTCCCTGGTCAAGGATTCCGCATTAGTGAGTACCATCGCCATTTTCGACCTGACCATGTACGGACAGGCCGTGGTATCGGAGACCTTTCTCACCTTCGAAATTTGGTTTATCGTCGCGGCCATATATCTGATCGTTACGATAACGCTCTCCACTCTTACCCGACTGTTGGAAAAGAGGATGCGTCTATGAAATCCATTGATCATGAGAACTCGAAAATTCGGCCGCCCGGTGACGGCGCCGGGAATCCCTCTGACCCCCTCCCCGAGCACATCATCGTCGTGGAGGATCTGGTAAAGAGCTTCCCCGGGGGTGTCCAGGCGCTGAACGGCATATCCACCCGAGTGAGTGTGAGCGAGGTGGTGGTGGTCATCGGTCCGTCGGGTTCGGGGAAATCGACCTTCCTGCGCTGCCTCAACGGCCTGGAGGAACCCGACTCCGGGACAATCATCATCGAGGGCATCCCCCTCAATCATGAACGGCGTAACCGTCGATTTATCCGTACCGAGGTGGGAATGGTCTTCCAGTCTTTCAACCTTTTCCCTCACATGTCCGTGAAGGAGAACATCGACCTCGCACAACGGTATGTCCGAAAGAAGGGACGAGAAGAATCGGAGGAGGCCACGAGGGGACTACTCGGGAAGGTGGGCATCTTAGACAAGATCGACAGGTATCCGGGGGAGCTGTCGGGGGGACAGCAGCAGCGGGTAGCCATCGCTCGGGCGTTGGCGGTGAATCCGAAGGTCATGCTGTTCGACGAGGCCACCAGCGCACTCGATCCTGAGATGATCGGCGAGGTGCTGCAGGTGATGCGAACCCTCGCGCAGGAGGGGATGACCATGGTGATCGTGACCCACGAGATCGGGTTCGCACGGGAGGTTGGAGACCGAGTCATCTTCATGGAGGAGGGCGCCACCGTCGAGGAGGGCACGGCGGAACAGATATTCGGTGATCCTCAACAACCGCGCACCAGAGAGTTCCTGGCGAAAGTGCTCTGACCTCAGCTTTCTTCACGTCTAATGAGCTGCCGAAAAAGCGCGAGTTATGTTTGCCCTTTCCTATCACAATGAATATACTACATGGCAGGAGGAACAAATGATGAGCAAAATGATGAAGATAGTTACGATTCTGGGTGTTGTTATCGTGTCGATCGTTCTGCTGTTTGCAGGTTGCGCGCCGAAGGAAGAGGCGGCCGGCGAGGCTCAGGATGATGGTGCGACAGCGAGTCTCCTGAACGATATCGTGAGACGGGGCACCCTGAAAGTCGGGATGTCTACGTTCGTGCCCTGGGCCATGAAAGACAAGAACGGCGACCTCATCGGGTTCGAAATCGACGTGGCTACCCGGTTGGCCGAGGAGATGGGAGTGGACGTCGAGTTCATCCCTACGGAGTGGTCGGGCATCATTCCGGCGCTCCTCACCGGAAAATTCGACGTGATCATCGGCGGCATGGGAATTCGTCCGGAGCGGAACCTGAAGGTCAACTTCACGATTCCCTACGACTACTCGGGAATGTCAATCGTGGCCAACAAGAAACTGGCTCCCGGATATGCGAGCCTGGAAGAGTTCAACAAGCCGGATGTCACCATCGCTGTGCGCATCGGCACGACTGCCGAATCGGCGGCCAAGAAGTACATGCCCGAGGCGCAGCTTAAACCCTTCGACAACGAATCGAAGGCCATCCAGGAACTATTGTCGGATCGGGCACATGCGGTAATCGCATCCGCCCCGCTGCCTGCCTATCAAACCATCAACTACCCGGACAGCCTGTACCTGCCCCTGGAGGGGACCTTCACCAAGGAACCGATCGGCTTCGCGATTCGGAAAGGAGACGTGGATCTCCTAAACTATTTCAACAACTGGATCACCGTGGTGGAGTCGGAGGGATGGCTCGCGGAGCGGCACCACTACTGGTTCGGCACCAGAGATTGGGAAGACCAGATCCAGTGACGGATACCGGCGAGACAAACAGGGCCAATTCGTCAATCTAACCGATAGCCCTTCGACGGGACATCGAAGAGACGGATAGGATTCCATGCGATTACCTCTGAGGGAGGGTGAACGACGCGCCTTCACCCTCCTGGACGCCATTCTCCTCACCGCACTCGCTGCCGCCGGTACATGGTTGGTCTGGAGGGCGACGACGGGTCTCAACTACAACTGGAACTGGAAGGTCATTCCCCAGTACTTCTTCAAGCGAAGTCGCGAAACCGGCCGCTGGATACCAAACCTGTTGGTGGAAGGGTTTCTGGCGACGCTGAAGCTGAGTTTCTGGTCTTCCATCGTCGCGCTCTTCATCGGTTCCGTCATGGGTATACTCCTGTCGGGCAAAAACCTTGGCGGGAGGCTCTTCGGCCGTGCCTATGTCGAGTTGGTCCGCAACCTGCCGCCGTTGGTGCTCGTGTTCATCTCCTACTTCTTCCTCGGCAGCCAGATCATGGATGCCCTGCGGGTCCGTGCCTTCATCGACACGGCGGAACCCATGACCCGCCGTGTCCTATCGCTTCTCTTCGCACCCCCTGGTCAGTACACCGAGTTCCTCTCGGGGATCATCACCCTCGGCATCTATGAGGGCGCCTATATCACCGAGATAGTCAGGGCGGGAATCCAGTCTGTACCCAAGGAGCAGTGGGAGGCGGCCTATGCACTAGGGTTGTCACCGTGGCGCAAGTTTCGGCACGTCATCATGCCTCAGGCGCTCCGCAACATCCTTCCGGCGCTGGCCGGTCAGTTTATCTCCACCATCAAGGATTCGGCCATTGTCTCGGTGATCTCGATTCAGGAACTCACCTTCCAGGGATTGGAGCTGATGTCGGCGACCTACCTCACCTTCGAGACCTGGATCACCATCACGGTCATGTACTTCATCATGACCTTCGGCTTCTCGCTGAGTACACGCAGGCTGGAAGAGATCATCTCCAAGCCATATCGTTGAAGCGACACGCACGATCAGGTATTAATTAGTAGTAGTAATAAATAGTAGTAGTAGTAGTTCGTACACAAGAAGTAGAGGTACAGATTGCATGGTTCGATTCATACACACCGCCGACTGGCACATCGGCAATCCATTCTCGGGATTCGAGGAGGTGAAGGCTGAGCGTCTTCGGAGCGTTCGGTTCGACACCGTCGAACGGATCTTTTCATACGCCGCCGCCGAGGCGATCCCTCTGGTCCTGTGCGCGGGAGACCAACTCGACTCCGTCGGGCCGGGTGCCCGCGAGGACCTCCTGAAACTCTTCGGTCGCATCCGGAAATACCCCTCCGTCACTGCCGTCATGATCGCCGGGAACCACGATCCGTCGGGACCAGGCTCCCCCTGGCAGACCGTGGAGCTTTCGATAATTCCGAGCAATGTCCGTATCGTACGGGAGCGAGAGTTGATCGACTTCCCGGAATACGGCCTATCTGTTGCGGCCGCGTCACTCACGTCCAAGTCCGGACGGGTGAACCCGCTCGAGGCGTGTATCGGAGACACAAACGAAGACACAGACCGGCACACGATACGGGTCGGACTGGCCCACGGCAGCCTCGCCATAGAGGGCAGGCACTCGCCGGAGGACTTCCCGCTTCCGGTAGACTTCGCGGATTCCGTCGGGATCGACTACCTCGCACTGGGACACTGGCACTCCCGATATGTTGCGAATCAGCGAACGGCGTACCCGGGAACGCCCGAGCCGATGGCCTACGATGAGGAGGGGGGAATACTCGAGGTCACCATCGACGCACCCGGGGCTGTCCCCGACATTCGGCCTGTGGATCCGGCGGCTTTCCGCTGGGTCAACACACGGATCGTCCTGGGTCCCTCCGGTGGTCCGGTGGAGACGGTACGGATGAACCTGGAAAAGATGCTCCGGAAATCCGACGGTGTCGGTGATGAGAACGGTGACGACGAAGGGATTGAGACCGGTACCCTACTCGCCCGGCTGGTACTGGAGGGCCGAATCGGTGCGGGTGATAGGGGATCCATCCGCGACCTCGTCGCTGCCTATGCCGACGGGTTCTTCCGGCTGGATCTCATCGACCGGCTGCAGATCATGCCGACCTCGGCCGAGATCGCCGAGATGGGGGCCGAAGGATACATGGGGGCGGTGGTGAAAGAACTGTTGACGTTGAAGGAGGAGGAGCCGGATCGTACGGCTGCCGTCCAGGCGGCGCTGCTTCGAATCTATGACTTTTTCAACCAACGTGACGGAGCCGTCTCATGAGGATCATCAGAATCAGGATAGAAAATTTTCGCGGCGTCGGAGCCGCGGAGATCCGCCCGTCCGAGGGTATCACCATTATTCACGGACCGAACGAGGCCGGGAAGTCCAGCATGCTCGAAGGGATGCGCCTCGTCCTGACTGAACCCGCGGAATCGGGCAAGAAGGCGTTCAGGGATATCGTTCCATGGGGCACCGATCTGAAGGCACGGGTCGAGTTGGATCTCTCTCCCGTCGACGGTAATGTCTATCGGATTGTCAAGACCTTTCCCAAGGGGGAGGCCCACCTCGCGGCACTCGAAGACGGCACGGCGGTCCCGATGGCCGAGGGGAAGGCCGCGCACGAACGACTCCTGCGTCTCCTCGGGATGCCGGAAGGGGCCGAGGAGCTGTACCGTCTGCTCTGGATTCCCCAGGGAGAGACCTTCTCGGTACTCTCGGAAAAACCGGTGGGCGGAAGCATTGCACAGTGGGTCAGAGACGCGGTCCGTGCGAACATGGTCTCCCCCAGGGTCGAGCGGTTCTACGAGACCCTCACCGAAGAGCTACAGAAGACCTATACCCGCACCGGGAAGGTCAGTAAGGGGTCGCGCCTGGCAACGCTGAAGGAGAAGGTCGGAGAGGCGGCGGAGCATGCGCAGGCCGCGGCGGAGCGGGCGGTCCGGGCGGAGACCGACAGGTCGGAGTACACCCGCCTGGGAGAAGAGATCGAGAAGACCGAAACGGAGTGTCGACGGGCCGGAAGACGGGTGGAAGCACTGAAACGAAAGCAGGAGGCCTTCGAACGGATCCGCCCCCTCATCGAGGAGCACCGCAGGATGGAACGTGTCTACCGAGAGATCGCGGAGACACGCCGTGACCTCCATGACCTCGCAGAGACGCTGCCCGACCGGATCGAGAGAAAACTCGCCGCGGCCCGCCGACGGCTCGAGGCAATCGAAGAGAGACTCAGTGAACAGGCGGCGCTCCGAGAGGAGTTCTCCCGAGTACAATCCGAAATCGAGGAGTGCCCGGTCACCGATGCGACCGTGGAACGGCGGCTCAATGCCCTCGGCAGGAGGGCAGACGAGGCGCGGATCCGGCTCGAAGCCGCCGGATTGACCCTCACGTCACGCCGACTCGGTTCCATCCCCTCGGCGACGGACGATGTGAACGAGAACGAGAGCACCGGCACCGGCGAACCGGGGAACGGACCCACATTCGAGCGGAAAGATGAATGGAAATTCGAGATTTCCACCGACGAGGGGCCGGCCGTCACCTATGGAATCGGAGACGGAGCGGTCCATGCCGGCCGAAACATCGTGTTCATCCGGCCCGGCGAGTTTGAGATCGTCTGCACCGGTCCCTTGAGCCGACAGGAGATGCTGGAACTTAAGGAACGGCGCTCCAAGGCGGAGGAGGAGACCCGGTCGATCCTCGCGGGATGCGGCCTCGATTCCACGGAGGCGGTTGGAGAGTCTCTGCGTCGGTATAGAGAGTTGGAGGCACGGCTGGCCGAACTCAAGACCGAAATCGCGGGGGCCGAACGATACGTCGAGGGCAGGGCCACGCTCGGGACGATGATCACCGGCGGAGAACACGAACGCGAGACCGTCCTGCGTATCCTGCGAGAGACAGGCGATGGTGAAGCCGAGAAGATCGCCGCCGATCGGTTTTCGGCCGCCACAGGCGCGGCGAGAGGGCCGAATCGCCAAGATTCCGGGACGACCTCATCCTCCGGGGAAATCGACGAGATCGATATCACCGGACTGGACAGGCAGGTAACCCGCAACATCGAACGGCTGAACGCGGCGGCATCCCGGCTCGCGGAGCTGCTCGACGGGGCCGATCCGGATGAGTACCGTGGCGACTACATATTGCGGACGGCATCACTCGAGGCGGAGTCCGAACGGGTAAACGGCATGGAGCCGGCCGATGCGGATGCTGCCGATCCGTCGGTGCTTACCGCAGCGGCGAAGCAGTCGTCCGCCCTCGAGAACGGCCTGACCGAACTGCGAGTCCGGCGGGCTACGCTGGAGGGGCGGCTCCAGACGGCCGGAGACCCGTGGGCGGAGGAGCGACACTGGTCTCAGAAGCGGGATGAGTTGTCGAGGGAACTCGCGCAGGAGGAGGTACGGATCGAATCGGCTCGGTTGCTGGTCGAATTGATGGACACACGCAAGGCCGAACTGGAGCGGAACCTGGCCGAACCGGTCTCCCGACGGCTGACCGAGGCCTTCTCCTCGGTGGTCGGCGACGGTTACTCGAGGGTCGGGTTGAACCAGGAGTTCGGGTTCGCATCGATTGCCACTTCGGCGTCCACGACGGTGAATCCGGCCGAACTCTCCTACGGAACCAGGGAACAGCTCGCGTTTCTCTTCAGACTCACGCTGGCCGAATACCTGTCCGATAGGGAGCCGCAGGTGTTGGTGCTGGACGATTCTCTCGTGAATACCGACCACGAGCGGCTGGAAAAGATCATGGCGGCGCTGCTCGATTCGAATGGGATCCAGAGCATGATCTTCACCTGTCGACCGGAACTCTTCGAATCACTCCGAGGACACGCTCTGTTCGTTCCAATGGGGGCCGACCGCGCCTAACCACTCCCTCACGTATTGTCCTTCCGGCTATCGGTCTCATCCGATTCGGCTTCATCCGGTACCTCCCGCGTAACTGTCTCATTTCCGGAAGATTCCTCCGACGACATAGGTTCGAACAGATCCAGAAGCACCGACATGATTCGCCGGCGCCGGACTCGTTCGACCGTAAGCGTGCCGTCCGGAACCGTCACAACGTCGTTCCGTCTCGGTACGTGTCCGAGACGTTCCATCACGTAGGCGCCGATGGTCTGGTCGACCCGGCCATCAGGAAGCGAGATGTCGAGTACATCCACTACGGCCGGCAAGGTGGCGTCGCCGGTCACCCGGTATCGACGCGGCTTCAACTTGACGACGGCGTCATCATAGAGCAGATCGGTCTCGTCATAGATATCACCGAAGATCTCCTCGGCGATGTCTTCCAGCGTCACGATTCCGGCCAGCCCACCGTACTCATCGAGTACGATGGCCATCTTGAGCCGTTCGTTCTTGAACCGTCCGAATACCTCGTTGATCTTGTGCGTTTCCGGAATGAAGATCGGGTCCTTGGAGATATCACCGACCGGCGTCGTCGGCCGTCCTGCGGCCAACTCCTTGAGGATGTCCTTGGCGAGGACGATCCCGACGATGTGTTCAGGATCATCACGGTCGTGCACCGGTATCCGCGAGAAGCCGCGCTCGATCACCCTGTCGACCACCGTCTCGATGGGTTCCGACTTCTCGAGGCTGAAGATGTCGATCCTGTGTGTGAGAACCGCCTTCACGGGGATGTCGTCCAGCCTGAACACTCCCTTGATCATCCGACTCTCGTATTGTTTCACGATGCCGGCGGACTCACCGGCACGGACCGCATGCAGGATCTCCTCGAGTGAGGCAACCACCGGGCCCTTCCCCACGAAGAACCGGGTAATCAGTGAACTCACCGTTAGTATCATGAAGGCCACCGGATACAGGACGATGCCCAATCCATATATCGGATATGCCGCGATCAACACGATCTGCCGATCCCGGGCGATGGCGAGTCGTTTCGGAGTAACCTCACAGAAGATCAGGATCACCATAGTGAGAGCTCCCGACGCGGCGGAGACCGCGTCGGTACCGAAGGTAGTCTGCACCAGCACAGTGACCGCGGCCGCAGCCCCGATGT
>CAZAKE010000136.1:0-13228 GCA_964485495.1 uncultured Spirochaetales bacterium | reverse complement strand
AAAACGGGCTCCTTCGTCGCTGCGTGCGAAATCCATCGGCACGCCGTGCACGGCGCACCGTTCGGCGATGCGGAGGAAATCGAACTCGATCACGTTCCAGCCGGTGATGATGTCCGGGTCGGCCTCCCGAACCAAGCGGACGAACTCCCGTAACAGACTCGGCTCATCGGGAACACAGTGGATGTCGCGGTCGGCCGGAGATTCGGAGACGAACAGGATCTCGCGCCGCTCAACGCCGGTCCAGGGATCGCGCAGGTCACAGCCGATCGCCTGAATCTCGCTCCCGAAGGGAGCGGTCTCGATGTCGATGGAGAGCACCGATATCCGGGGATGCCACTCGGTGGCCGTGCACACGGGATTGATGAAGACCTTGTCGACGTGGTTTCCCGGCGACCATGCTCCCTCGACGGTCACCGATCCGCGGATGTGCCTGTCCGACAGGAATCGCTCGTACGGCCGTATGTCGGCCTCATAGGTCCTGATGCCTCGATCCGTCAGCGCGGCCGCTCCGCGGGACGAATCGGCTTCGGTTCCCCATTCGACCAGCAGGCACGCCTCACCGTCCATGGTGGTGAACTCGCTCTCCGAGATGGAGCAGCGGCGCGTCGCAATCTCGTGTCGGAGGACGGATCGACACGAGCCGCCCTCCGAGACGCGCACGCCCCAGGACGATCGAAACCGATCATCGATGACGGCAAAGGTTTCGCCGTCTTCGGAGCGGCCTACGAGACAGATCTGGGTACCGCCTCTGATCGTCCTGAAAAACGGATGGACGATGAAACCTCGGAGTTTCGATACGGTATTACCTTCCATCGCCTTCAGTATACACGGATCGTCGCCGGGGGTCCTCGTACTCGTCGTTTTTTTCGTCATTTTTTATTTGACGAATCGGCGAACTCGGAGTATACTGAATTTGTAGACTGGTCGGGGGTGTTTCCGGCCGACTCCGCTCCTTCGGAGACTGTATTTGTGCGAGACCTGACGTGGAGGGCAATTGAAAAGGCTTCATCCCGCAGGATTTCTAAAGCCGGTAATCATGCCGGCTTTTTGTTTGCCCAGCGACCTGCCGGTGATAGGTGGGCGGTTCCAGGACATTTTCGGTGTCGAAAGGGGTAGTGAGTATTCGCGGATTAATCCAGCCCCTTGAACGGGGATCGTGCAGCTATTTCTCCGAGCGGGAGGCGGCCACCGAGATCCTCATCGTCGACTCGGTATCGGAGAGTGAATTCGTCTCGCTCTTGAACATGGGGTTTCGCCACTTCGGCAGGATATTTTTCAGGCCCCACTGCCCACAGTGCCGCAGGTGCATCCCGATCCGTGTGGACCTGCGGAGATTTCGATGCGGTCGTTCTCTGCGCCGGGTCCTCTCGAAGGCGGCCGGGTACACGGTAAGTTATGGCAGACCCTATCCCGATCGACGAATCTACGAGCTTTATACGGCTCACAAGGAGAAATTCGGCACCGATCGGAGGGAGTCGTATGCGACGTTTTTCGATTCCTTCCGCGGCAGGTTCCCCTTCAGTTATCAGCTGTCGATTTTCGATCATGATCGACTCATAGCCGTCTCCTACTTCGATGCGGTATCCCCTCCGCCTGCCGGGTCGCTCTCGTGCAATCCGTATCCCGGCGATCGAGGCGGTACGGGTATCCTCTCCGCCGTGTACTGCTTCTACGATCTCTCGTATGAACAGGCGAGTCTGGGAACCTTGGCGATCCTGAAGGAGATCGAGTACGCCAGGCGGCACCGGATTCGGTATATCTACCTGGGGTATTGTATCGAAGAGAATCGGCACATGCGGTACAAGTCCCGCTTCTATCCAAACCAGCTCTTGGAACGGGAGAATACGTGGGTGGAGTATATCGGTCGAGAGAGAGTTCCCACGGAGGAGGGGCGAGACGCCGCGGAGAAGGGGTTCCTGCCGGAAAACCGCATATCACCCGCTCGGTGACCTTTACCTTTTTCGCTCGAATTGGTATCAATTTGGAATCTCCCGTATGAGAGTATACCTGACCACAAGGAGCACGAGATGCCGAAAATTACCTTCATGGGCGCAGGCAGCACGGTGTTTGCGAAGAATATTTTGGGGGACGCGATGCTCACCGAGTCCCTGCGGGATTCCCTGATCGCACTCTACGATATCGACGGAGACCGATTGTCCGAGTCCAAGACCATGCTCGAGACGATCAACAAGAACGTGAACCAGGGGAGGGCGACCATCGAGTCCTACCTGGGGGTCGAAAAGCGGAAGGATGCCCTGAAAGGGGCGGACTATGTGATAAACACGATACAGGTAGGCGGGTACGAGCCTTCCACCGTCATCGATTTCGAGGTGCCGAAGAAGTATGGCCTGAAACAGACGATTGGAGACACGCTGGGGATCGGGGGGATCTTCAGGGCGCTCCGCACGATCCCGGTAGTCCTGGATTTCGCGCGGGACATGGAGGCGGTGTGCCCGGACGCGTGGTTTCTCAACTACGTGAATCCCATGGCCATGATCACCGGGGCGGTGCTGAAGGCCTCCGAGATCAGGACCGTCGGTCTGTGTCACTCGGTGCAGGGGTGCGCCAAGGGACTGCTCCGTCGTGTCGGCATGATAGACGATGTGAAGGATTTGGAGTGGGAGATCGCCGGCATCAACCACATGGCCTGGCTCCTGCGGATCGCCGACGGCGGACGGGATCTCTATCCGGAGATCAAGCAGAGAGCCCGGGAGTTGAATGCGACGGCCCGGAAGAGGGGCGCGGAGAAGCACAACGACATGGTTCGGTTGGAGATCATGCACCAGTTCGGGTACTACGTAACCGAGTCGTCGGAGCACAACGCCGAGTATATGCCCTACTGGATCAGGAACGCCGATCCGGAACTCGTCGAAGAGTTCAACATCCCTCTGGACGAGTATCCCCGGCGGTGCGTGAATCAGATCGCCAGATGGAAGGAGATGAGCAGGACCCTGGTGGAGAACCCCGACCTCAGTCACTCCAAGACCCACGAGTTCGGTTCCTTCATCATGAATGCCATCGAGACGGACGTGCCCTTCCGGATCCACGGTAACATCCAAAATACCGGTCTCATCACCAACCTGCCCGCGGACGCGTGTGTCGAGGTTCCCTGTCTGGTCGACCGGAACGGGGTACAGGGCTGTTATGTCGGTGAACTGCCGGAGCAGTGTGCCGCGCTGAATCGCACCAACATCAACGTCCAACTGCTGACCATCGATGCGGCCCTGCGGCAGAAGCGGGATTCCGTCTATCACGCGGCGATGCTCGATCCGCATACCGCCGGCGAACTGACTCTCGACCGGATTCGGACGATGTGTGACGAGTTGATCGACGCGCATGGGTCGATGCTTCCAGAGTATACGTGAGAGCCGGCGATTCGAACCGAGGCGGGTTACAGCGCCTTTTATTGCTATCACGGCCATTCCGCGGTATAGTAGTAAAATCGCGAGACAACTGTATCAACTTTAAACGGAAGGATTTTTGAAAATGACTGAATCGACATCCCGGTGTGGGGGCATCACCGCACGATGCCGGACGGTAGCAAAATTCGTGTGCATGCTGTTTTCGGGCATACTGTTGCTGTTGGTTTTTCCCGCGTGTACGATCAAGAACAACGTGACGATGCAACCAAGCGGTGCGGGAACCATTGAGATCAACTACAGGCTGGAGCCCTTTCTCATCGAATTCATCAAGGAGATGGGGGGGCTGGTGACCGAGGAATCCGAGCTGGAGGAAGGCACCCTCTTCAATTTGGACAAGATCCGGGCGGATTTCGACAAGAACCCTACCATAGCGGTGGTGAAACTCGAATCGCCGAAGCCTGAGATATTGACCGGACGATTCTCCTTCGAGAATATCGAAGAGGTGGTTCGATTCGATCAGGACATCGCCAATGTGGGCGTGGTCTCCTATTCGGAGAAAAACGGCGAGAAGACCGTGAGTCTCTTCGTTGACCGGCAGATCTTCGCCCAGTTGATCCAGTATGCGGAGATCCTCCAGAATCCGATGGTGGAGATGTTCGGGCCACTCGCGAATGAGGGTGTCACCGAAGAGGAATACATCGAGATGATGTCCTACGCCCTCGGTGAAGAGGGTGGGAAATACATCATGGACTCGTATATCGAGGTTGTAGTCAAGGTGGACGGCACGCTGGTCTCCCAGAAGAACGGCACGACCATTCCGGGCGGGGTGATGTATAAGATCCCCGTGATCCGGGTGCTGCTCCTCGACACACCCCTGGATTACTCGTTAACCTTCAAGTAACCATCAGTATGAGCGACCCCTCCATCGCGAACGGCGCCGGTGTCCCCGAGAGGCCGGAGTCGTCCGCACTATCGGATCTCCTGGAAACCGAAATTCGGGCCGCTGCGGGTGTGCTGACGCAGATCTCGAAGGAGATTGGGAAAGTACTGGTCGGCCAGGAGTATCTGGTGCGACGGTTACTCACCGGGCTGCTGTGCAACCAGCATGTACTGATCGAAGGCGTGCCCGGACTCGCCAAGACGCTGAGTGTAACCTCCCTCGCCAGGGCCATCGGCCTCGATTTCAATCGTATCCAGTTCACTCCGGACCTCCTTCCCGCCGATGTGGTCGGCACGTTGATCTACAGTCCCAGGAGCGGGGAGTTCACCACCAAGAAGGGGCCGGTATTCGCCAACATCGTGCTGGCGGATGAGATCAATCGGGCTCCGGCCAAGGTCCAGAGCGCACTCCTGGAGTCGATGCAGGAGCGGCAGGTGACCCTCGGTGAAGAGACGCTGGCTCTGCCACGTCCTTTCATGGTGATGGCGACCCAGAATCCCGTCGATCAGGAGGGGACCTACCCGCTGCCGGAGGCGCAGGTCGACAGGTTTATGTTGAAGCTCCGGGTGGATTACCCCTCCCGGGAGGAGGAGATCGGGATCCTCCGACGCATGGCCGCCACGGAGCCGCTCGAGGAGATCCGGCCGGTGACATCGGCCGGAGAGATCATCTCCTTTCGTGCCCTCCTGGACCGTATCTATATGGATCCCGCCATCCAGGAGTATGTGGTCGATCTCGTTCGTGCCACCAGGGCCCCGGGAGAGTACGGACTCGAGATAGACCATCTGATTCGGTTCGGGGCCTCACCCCGGGCCACTATCTATCTGACGATCGCCGCCAAGGCCGAGGCCTTCATCTCCGGACGGGGGTGGGTGTCTCCTGACGACGTCGGCATCGTGGCCCCGGACGTGCTCCGGCACCGGATTCTCCCGAGTTACGAGGCTGAGGCCGAAGGCCGAGGGCCGGAGGATCTTCTGGACGAAGTATTCCGGGCGGTCTCGATGCCCTGATATGATATCCGCCGAAATACTCGAAAAGGTACGTCGTATTCGCTTCCTTACACGTCGGACGGTCTCCGGCAGGTTCGTCGGAGAGTACTCCAGCGCGTTCAAGGGACACGGCATCGAATTCGCGGAGGTCCGGGAATATGTTCCGGGAGACGATGTCAGGACCATCGACTGGAACGTCACCGCGAAGACCGGGTATCCCCACATCAAACGATACCGCGAGGAGCGTGAACTGACTCTCTTCTTCTTGGTCGACCTCTCTCCGTCCGGATCCTTCGGCAGCACCGGTGAAACTCGCAACGAGACCGCCGCGGAGATCGTCGCAGCCCTGGCACTGGCGGCGAACCTGGCGGGAGACAGGACCGGACTCGCGGCGTTTACCGACGGCGTTGAGCTGTTCGTGCCGCCGGCAAAGGGGAGTGTCCACGGCCGGCGGATCGTCCGGGATATTCTGGCGTTCGAGCCGACGTTCCGCGGGACCGATATCGGCGGCGCGCTGGAATATACCGCCACGGTGCTGCGCCGGAGAGCCGTGGTCTTCCTGATATCCGACTTCTATGATGATCCGGAGCGTTACCACAGACGGCTTTCCGTTCTTGCCGGTGAACACGACGTGATCTCTCTCCTTCTCGTCGATCCGGTCGAGGAGTCGCTCCCCCCGGTCGGGCTTGTCCGGATCCGTGATGCGGAGTCGGGTGCACTCGTGCTGGTCGACTCGGGTTCGAGGCGCGTCAGGGAGCGGTATGCCGAATACGCCGCCGGGAGGCTGCAGACGGTAGAGGAGACGATCCGCGACGCCGGTTCGGACCTGCTGCGAATCCGTTTGGGAGAGGACTGGGTGCACCCTATGACCTCCTTCTTTCAGCGCCGTGAGTTCAGAGGTATTCGAAGATGACCGGGAGATACGGCGCGCTCTCTCTCTCCCTACTCTTCATCATCGTAGTACCCCTCATGGTGCTTTCCGCGTGTGTCGACACCGCTTCTACGGCAGCATCGGCGACGAAAGCGACCGTCAATGATCAACCGGCATCCCGGTTCAGCTATGAGACGGAGGGACTCGAGGTCATCGTTTCCGTGAGCACCGTCGCGGTAACTCCGGCCGATCTCATCGTGGTTTCCCTCGAATGTATCCTCGGAACCGGCACTACCGATTCGGGCTTTCCGGTTCCCGAGATCGCCACGCCGGACCTGGACAACATCGGTCCGGCGTGGGAGCTCTTGGGACTGCGGGAGACTCCTGCCGAATGTTCGAAAGGAAGCTGTACACTGACGCGGGAGTACCGGCTCGCCGTGGGCATACCCGGGGAGTACCTCATTCCGCCCTTCACGGTCATGGTCCCGGGAACGGGAATTCTAAAGACCGCGGCTGTTCCCGTAGTCGTCTCCTCGGTGCTTCCCTCGGATGGTGCCGATGGAAACGGATCCATTCCCTTGCGGCCGGTCATCGCACCGGAGCTCCCCTCCCGAATTTCACCGATCATGGCGTCGATCGGGGCCCTCCTGGTCCTCACCGCCGGAATAGTTGTGTATCTCCTCGCCCGCCGGAGAGGTCGAGACCCGTTACCCGTTCCGGACATGGAGCGCCGTCACCGGGAGATCGAGACCGCCATTCGAACGTTGGCCTCGGAATCGACGGGTACGAGTCGTGTCGAACGCTGCCGGGAGGCACTCAAGACGGTCCTTCGCATCGTAGCCGCGGCCGGAGTCGACGGCGCGGCCGTCACAGCCGCGGTGAAGAAGCTGGAAGAACAACTCTACAGCGGCAGGCCGATTGCTCCCGGCGAAGCGGCCGAACTGTGCCGGTACCTACTCGGTGTAGTTCGCGCCGGGAACGGTGTGCCCGGAGAGGAGACGGGCGGGTGAGATTCGAGTTCGGTACTCCGTGGGTCCTCGGATTTCTGGCCCTCATCCCGGTGGTACTCGTGGCCGGAAGAGTGCGCTCCCGCCGCGAAGGCCTCGGATTTCCCTCCGCGGAGTTCGCCGCATATCTACCGAGTTCACTTCGCCGGCGTACTCTGTGGATTCCGCGGTTTCTCGCGATGACGGCGATGGGGCTGCTCTGCATAGCCGCCGCCGCGCCCCGTTTCGTTACCGTTCAGGCCGGTGACCGTACCGAAGGGGTGGCCATCGAGATCGTGGTCGACCGCTCCGGCAGCATGGGCACGGAGATGCCATTCGCCGATTCCGTCGCTTCCCGGCTGGACGTGGTACTCACGGTGGTCGAGGATTTCGTGTTCGGCGACGGGGAACGACTCGCCGGTCGGTCTTCGGACCTGATCGGCGTGGTGACCTTCGCACGGTATGCCGACACCGTGTATCCTCTTTCTCTTTCCCGGCAACCCTTTCGGGAAGCCCTGCGGACGATTCGGCCGGCTGAGACCGAAGCCGAGGACGGGACTTCCATCGGAGATGCTCTCGCACTGGCCGCCGCACGGCTCTATCATGCCGGGGAGGATGATCCGGAGTATCGGCTTCGGGGCAAGGCGATCATCCTACTGACGGATGGCGAAAACAATGCCGGATCGAGGACTCCCGAAGAGGCGGCGCGTCTGGCGGCGGAGTGGGGAATTCGGGTCTATGCTATAGGAGTGGGGACCGGCGAGTCGTATCTCACGGTGAACACCCCCTTCGGCAAGCAGCGTATCCCCACCGGGAACACCGTTGATTTCAGCTCCCTTCAGAGAATCGCCGAGATCACCGACGGCAGGTTCTGGACCGCCGGTGACGAAGAGGCCTTGGAGAAGATCTATCGGGAGATCGACGAGATGGAGAAGGTCGAAATTCCCGATCCCGAACGGATGCAGTACGACGACAGGTACCTTCCGTTCGTCCTCGGCGCCCTCGGGTGTCTTCTTCTCTCCGTGATCCTCTCCGAGACCGTGCACAGGGAGGTGCCCTGAGGTGGAATTCAGACTGGCACACCCGGAGTATGCACTGCTCTTCTGGCTCGTTCCGGCGGTGCTGCTCCTCTTCCGGTTCGGCATGCGCAGGCGGCGTGCCGCCGCCGCACGATTCGACGGTAGTAACCCGGAGGAGCGGGGCCTATCGTCCGGCCGCTGGGTGAGTGCGCTCTTCGTAACTCTCGCCGCCGCCGCCGGGATCTTCGCCGCGTGCGGCCCCGAGTGGAACCTCCGGGAACGGACGGTACGGGCCTCCGGCCGGGATGTCGTCTTTCTCGTTGACAGCTCTAAGAGCATGCTGGCGGCGGACCTCTATCCGAACCGGTTGGAACGGGCGAAATTGGCCATACTCGACACGGTACCCGAGCTTCGAGGCGATCGAGTATCGTTGGTGGCGTTTGCCGGAACCGCGGTGGTCAAGTGCCCCCTTACCACCGATTACGCGTTCTTCTCCGATGCCGTGGAGTCCCTCTCGGTATATGAGATAAGCCGGGGCGGATCGCTCATCGGTGACGCGGTGCGAAAGGTCCTGAACCAGGTCCTCGATGCGGGGAATCCGGGCACGAGCGACATCATCCTTATCACCGACGGGGAGGATCAGGAGAGTTTCCCCGTCGAGGCTGCCCGCATGGCGGGATCCGCGGGAGTTCGAATACTCGCCGTCGGACTCGGAAGCGAGGGGAGCCCGATCCCGACCGAGGAGGGCGGATACCTGTCGTATCGGGGTGAGACGGTCAGGTCCGGACTCGACGCCGATACCCTTCGTGAGATGGCGTCTGCGACCCCGGGCGGAGGCTATCTGCATGTGGCGACGGGCACCTTCGACCTGGCCGAAGTGTACCGCCGCATGGTGTTGACCGCCGCGGGATACGAGTATGATCACGGCACGGTGGTGGAGTGGGACAAGCGCTACGGGATCTTCGCCCTTGTCGCCGCGGTCTGTATCGGTATCTCTCTCCTGGTTCCCCACGGGAGGGCGAAAGAGTGCGGGTAACCCTTCGTCCGGCACACGGTACTCCTCATCCGAGAGTATGGCTCTTCCGTATCTCGATTCTCCTCTTTTGTGTGGGGAGCGGGGCATTCGCGGCGGGAAACACGCCGCGCGGGGCCGAGGCCGACTTTTCGGCGGGCACCCCCTGCTATCTCGCCGGAGAGTACGAGAAGGCGGTTCCCCTTCTCGAGGCCGCCGCCGCCGGGACGACCAACGGAGGGGCTGCCGCCCGGTGCTACTATAATTTGGGAAATGCATATGCAAAGGTCGCCGGCGTGGACGAGGCCTCCGCCGCTGAGCAGGCTGCAGCCGAACCGGGCGCGGAACCGGATCCGGCGGAACTCCTACGGAAGGCTGCCCGCAGCTACGAACGGGCGTATGCCCTGGACCGGAGTCTCGAGGATGCGGCGCATAATGCCGAACTGGTCAAGCGTCGATTGGCCGAGTTGGAGCAGCAAGGGCAACAGCAGCAGGAGCAGCAGGAGCAGCAGGATCAACAGCAGGATCAACAGCAGGATCAACAGCAGGATCAACAGCAGGATCGACAGCAGGATCAACAGCAGGATCGGCAGGCGCAGGACGGCGAAGGGCAGGAACAGACGGAGCAGTCGGAACCGCCGGAAAAGGATCGGCAGGGACGGGATCCGGCGGAAGGTGAGGAACCTCGAGAGGAGTCCGGGGACGAGAAGTCTGCCGAACAGAGCGAAGAGGAACAGATGGTGGAATCGATCCTCGGCGAGGAGGACCAAAACAGGGAACGCAGGGAGACGTTCCGGATTCGGGGCGGGATTTCGGAGGTGGAACGTGATTGGTAGTCGATTTTCGGTACGTCGGATTCGTCGCATCTGTGTTGGTATCCTCCTTTTCCTGCTTCCATGCGGTCTCTACGCCCAGGTCACGGCAAGTGCCGAGGTGGAGGCAAACAGGGCCTATATCGGTCGGTCCTTCGTGCTGAATGTCTATGTCGACGGGAGCGACGAGGTTGAGGAGCCGGACCTGACGATGGTGGAAGGTACGAAGATCGAATCGTTAGGCGGCCGTTCACGGAATATGGAATCGGTCACGAGCATCAACGGGCGGGTGGAGCGTGTCGTCCGGAAGGGGTATGTGTATTCGTTCTCGGTGACACCGACGGAGGCGGGTCTCCTCGTGATCCCTCCCCTCGAGATCGTCACCGATGCCGGTACCGCGACCACCCGGGAGATCAGGATACGGGTGTCCGGAGCGGAACGGACGGACGACTTCCGTCTCTCTATCGAACTGTCCAAGAACCGGCTATATGTAGGCGAGGAAGTGGTCATGACCGTCACCTGGTATTTCGCCAAGAGTGTCCGTGGGCCCTCTTTTCGCGTTCCGTTGTTCGATTCCGACAATTTCGCCATACTGGGTCCCGCCGGGGAGAGGGACCCTTCTCTCGAACAGTATTCCGTGCCGGTGAACGGAGAGACGTTCGAGGCCTATCGGGGGAGCGAGATCGTCGATAGGCGGGAGTTCGCCTTCCTGCGATTTGCGCTGCGTCTGCTGACGGTGAATCCGGGTACCTTTCGTCCCACGGATGCCACCTGCGCGTTCGAAGGGGTGAGCGGGTACCGGCAGACCACCGATTTCTGGGGAAACCGTGGATCCACCGAGGTCTACGCCCCCTTCGTAATTCCCGCAGACGCCGACACCGTCGTCTGTTTGCCCCTGCCCGAGAGGGGACGACCGGAGGAGTTCTCCGGCCTGGTCGGACACATCGGGGTGACGGCCGAAGTCGCGACCGATACCGCCCATGTCGGAGATCCGATCCCCCTCCGCATCACCGTCACCGGAGCGTCCGGTGAATCCGTTACCCTCCCGTCGTTATCTCCCTTCTTCGGGGATGAGTTCCGGATCGACGACAAGGCCGAACAGGGGCCTACCGCCGCCATAGAGTCGCCCGGCGAGGCCGTCTTTCAACTCACCGTTCGGCCTGCCCATGAATCGGTCTCCCGAATCCCGGCGGTGGAGATTCCTTACTTCGATCCCGAGGAGGAGCGATACCGCTTCGCCGTGACCGATCCGCTCCCGTTTACCGTCAAGCCCACCACCGTGGTGACCGCCGACGACCTGGAGGGTCCGGCCGGGTCGGCCGTGAGATCGGCCATCCCCGGCGATAGGGCGGACACCGGCGGAATCCTGTATAACTACGACCCGGCGTATGTGTTGTCGGGAGCCACGACCTCCCGGATAGGTGGTGTGTCCGGATCGGTGTTTCTGCTGCTTCTGGCGATTCCTCCCTTCGTCTGGCTGCTGGTGCAGGCGGCGTTTGCGTTTCCGGCCGTGATGGAACGGCCGGGAACTCGGCGACTTCTCGCGTACCGGCGGTTGAAACGGAGACTCGGTCGGATATCGGCGGAGTACCGGGGCGGGTTCGGCACCGAGCGACGCCGGGAGTATGCGCGACGGTGCCTACAGGCATACAGGGGATATCTCCAGGAACGCTACGCCATACCGATTTCCGTATCGAAGACTCGGGCGGTCGAAAATTTCACGACTTCCCGAAACCGTCAGGTCGGCGGCGAAGAAGACGCCGACTCGATTCGATCTCTCCTCGGAGATCTCGAGCGGGCGGCATTCGCTCCCCAAACGGCGCGTGATGCCCTCCCAACGGACACTCCGCCGTCGAATCGATTTGATGGAGATCCGGCGGCGATGATTCTCGCGAGACTGAAGCCCGGTGGAATTGGGCGGAAATTTCCCGTGTCCCGGATCTCTTCGATCACACTGGTCCTGCTCCTGCTGACGACGGTAGGATGTGCGGACGAGTCCGGGCGGCGTGCACTCCCGGACGAACGGCAGATACCCGAGGAGGCACATATCCTCCTCGAATCGGCCGATGAGGTGTTTCACGATGCGAACCGTCTCGCCGCCGAGGGTTCCGATGACGCGGCGAAGGCATACGCCAAGGCGGCGGCATTGTACCGACGGGTTTCTTCCGAATTCGGAATCGAAAACGGTCCGCTCCTATACAATACGGGAAACGCGTACTACCTGGCCGGAGAAGCGGGGTATGCGATCCTCTACTATCTCCGTGCCCGGCAGTACACACCGGGTGACACCAATCTTGAGGCGAATCTGCGAGCCGTCAGAGAACAACGGGGCATCCCGTTGGTGGAGTCCGATGTGAGACGGGTACTCGACGTGGTACTCTTCTGGCACTACGATATACCGTTGCGCGTGCGGACACTCACGGTGGCGGTCCTGGCTGCGTGCTTCTGGGGGGGGCTGATCCTCGACCGATTCCTGAAAATCCCTTCGATGCGGAGGATCGCTGTCGGCGTGTTGGTCCTATGCCTGGTCTTGGGGACGTCTGTGACGGCGGACCTCGTCTCGCGCGGGATACCGCGGGGAGTCGTCGTTGTGGACGAAACCGAATGCAGGAGGGGAGACAGCCTGAGCTATGAGGCGGCGTTCGAGGCACGGCTGCCGGCCGGAACCGAATTCAGAATCATAGAGCATCGTCCGGGTTGGCTGCGGGTCCGTATCCCGGCTGCCGGCGGGGAATGCTGGCTTCCGACCTGGACCACGGAGCCGGTTCAAGCCGGAGAATAAGAGACCATTCGGGATATTCCGGCGACCGTTTACTCCTCCCGATCGGGAATATTCGCAAAGGAGATCGAGATGGAGGCCCGCCGGGTCTCGAGACGCCGGTGGCGGACCCCGGCCTGCGCGAGCATGAGCTTCGAGGCCTTCACCGGATCGGTATCCCGATACTTATCGGAGAGGTAGATGATCTCGTCGATCCCCGACTGGATGATCGCCTTGGCGCACTCGTTACACGGGAAGAGTGCCACGTAGAGCCTGCATCCGGAGAGGTCGGTTCCGATGCTATTCAGGATTGCGTTCAGTTCTGCGTGACACACGAAGGGATACTTCGTCTCCAGAAACGCACCCTCCCGGTCCCACGGCAACTCGTCATCGGAGCACCCGGAGGGAAAACCGTTATATCCCACGCCGACGATCTTGTTGCTTCGGCTCACGATGCACGCCCCCACCTGGGTACTGGG
>CAZAKE010000135.1:0-13279 GCA_964485495.1 uncultured Spirochaetales bacterium | reverse complement strand
GGACCCGAACGGGAGGCGGCCTGGAATGTGCACTCCAGCTTCGAAATGTGCCGGTACGAGTGGGAGGGAGAGCCGGAAATAACCGTCACGGAGACAGGTCCGGTCAGAGGCACGGTAAGAATCGTACGCAGGTACCGATCAAGCCTGATCGAGCAGGACCTCTCAATCTACTCTGATATACCACGGATCGACTTCAGGACAAAGGTGCATTGGGAGGAGCGTCAGGTACTCTTGAAGGCAACCTTCCCGCTCCTCATCAGATCGCCCAGGGCTACATTCGAAGTGCAGTTCGGCGCGGTTGAGCGTCCTACCCATCGAAACACCTCCTGGGACCGAGAGAAGTTCGAGGTGTGCGGGCATCGATGGGCCGACATCTCTGAGGCGGGTTATGGCGTCAGCCTGTTGAACGACGGGAAGTACGGATACGATGCGAAGGACGACACCCTCCGACTAACGCTATTACGCGGCACCGAATCGCCGGACGCCGAAGCGGACATCGGTAATCACGAATTCACCTACGCCCTTCTGCCGCACAGCGGCGACTGGACCGGCGGCGGCACCGTCTACCGGGGCTGGGAGCTGAACGTACCCCTCAGGCCGATCGTTTCCAGGCGATCGGCGAATCACACGTCGGGTACCACCCATAGCGTCGCAGAGAGATCGTTTTTCGACGTCAGCGGCCCCGCCATTCTCGAAACCATGAAACCCGCAGAAGACGGAGACGGGTATATCTTCAGATTCTACGAACCGAACGGCGGGAGGGGACGGGTATCTGTAAGATCGATGTTCCCAATCGACGACGTAATCGAGTGTAATCATCTGGAAGAGGCAGCTGAGGTTGCCACGCGGCCCGAACGCACCATCACCGGTTTCTGGTTCGCCCTTTCGCCGTTCCAGATTAGATCATACAGGATACGTTTCGCCCATAAGGGCTGAGTTAGAACATACAACGATGCGGCCGAGCAGCGCCGAGGATGGATAGATACATGAATAAAACGGATGATGTACATGACTCGGGAGAACCACCAATTCTTCCTCTTCATGAGGTTATCGGGAGGGGACGCCTTGAAGAGATCATTGGGGCATTACGCGACCTCAGTATCGGCGTAATCGGCGACCTCGGACTGGATGCATACTGGTACGCCGACATGACACGCTCATTCCTATCACGAGAGACTCCTCGCTACCCACGCCCGGTGGTCCGCGAGTCGTACACACCAGGGGCGGGAGCGAACGTGGCTGCCAACCTGAAAGCCCTCGGTGTCGGCAGAGTCTCGGTCCTCTCGGTGTTGGGAGACGACTGGCGCGGCCGAATACTGATCGAGCTATTGCATGCGCGAGGCATCGACACCGACTCACTCATCATTGCACCGAAACGCCACACCACGACTTTCATAAAGCCGATCCTCCTCGGTTATGACTCCGAACAGGAGGACGCACGGATCGACTTCGAGAACGCCGAACCTCCCACCGTGAAAATTGAACACGAACTGCAGGAAAGGGTATCGCACAGCATCCCAGAGACCGATGGGTTCATCGTGACGGACCAATTGGAGGTGAACGGCGTTGTGACCGCGAACATCAGGCACGCCCTATGCAAAGCGGCATCCAGCGAAACCGATACACGCTTTGTAGTGGACTCTCGATGCAACATCGGAGAATTTCACGACATGATCCTCAAGCCCAATTGGACTGAAGCGGTGGCCGCAGTGTATCCCGAAAAAGATGCCAGGAATTGCAGTAACCGTGAGTTGGCCGATGCTGGAATTACCTTAAGCGTACGGAATAATCGTCCGGTCTTCGTGACATTGAGCGGAAACGGCGTACTCGTGTGTGACGGACCGAAGGCAGTCCAACTCCCCGCGGCTCGGGTGCGTTCCCCCTTGGATCCGGTAGGCGCCGGCGACACCTTCATCTCCGCACTGATCGCCGCCCTCGTAGCCGGGGCCGATCCGATGGAGGCGGGTGCACTGGCCTCCCTGGCCGCCGGAGTCTCAGTAGAAAAACTAAAAGAAACCGGCCAGGCATCCCCTACAGAGATACTCGAGAAGTATGATTTCACCAAGTCGGGGTGCAACGAATGAACGAGATGACACTGAAACCGCACGTGCTCCTGATTACCGTCGACCACTGGCCAGGTTCTCTCTTAGCCTGTGCGGGACACGAGACGATCCTCACCCCTACTATCGACGAGATGGCCTCCCTCGACATCTATAGGGACAGGGAGATACCGGACCCGTACTACGGCGAGTGGACCGGCCTCGCTCGAAAAACCTCGCAGGACACCGATGAACAGCAACGGAACATAGAGAACGAATCCTGCAAAGACCCCGCTCGCATGCGCCCTCAAGACATCCGTGACGCCCGGAGAGCCTTCTATGCCCAGTGTACCCATATCGACCACCAGATCCGTATCGTCTTGGGTGCGCTGCGTCAGGAGGAGATGCTCCAAGACACCGTGGTGATGTTTACCAGCGATCACGGCGACATGCTCGGTAATCACGGCCTCTGGGCAAAGGCCCGGTTCTATGAAGATTCCGCCCGGGTCCCCATGGTTCTGATGGGAACACAGGACGACGGCCGCATACCCCAAGGGGTGGTCGACGACCGCATCGTTGGACAACAGGACATCTTGCCCACACTTCTCGGTCTCGCCGGAATCGATCTTCCGCCACACCCTCGTTCCGAACCGGGATGGTACTAAAATGACGAGTAGAGAGAGATTACAACGACTTTTCGAAGGCCGGGAGATCGACCGGGTCCCGGTCTGGCTCCTTTTCCCATACTTCCCGTCACCTTCGTACGCAAACATCTGGGAGGAACCCTCGTACAAACCGATTTTGAAAAAGGTATACGCGCATACGGACACCATCGAGCGCAGGTCGTATCATTCGGGCTTCTGCCTCTCGGACCATCCCGATATCGTCGTGACCAGCGAGACCGAAGGAGAAGCGGACGATCCGGTGACACGGGTGCGTGTTAGGTATGCCGACATCGAATTGACCAAGGTCTCGAAACGCGGCGGCGTTATCAAACCCTTCGTCGAAGATGCCGGCCAACTGGATCTGCTCCTCTCGTTACCCTACCTGCCGGTCAAGCCGGACTTTACCCAGTCGCACCGCGACAGAGAGGCCTTCGGCGACCACGGACTGTACGGTGTCAGCATGGCGGATCCGGTGAGTATTCTCCACGGCCTCTGCTCGGAGACCGGCTTCGTGCTCCTGTGTGCCACGGAGACCGAGAAGGTAGTGGCGTTCCTCGACGTGATGCATGAACGGCTCATGGCGTTCTGCCGGTACGCACTGGAGAACAGCCCTTCGGAGATCTACTGGTTCGACGGTCCCGAACTGGTCCTTCCGCCGATGCTCTCCCCGGATTATTTCGAGCCGCTGATCGTGAGATACTGGAAATCGTTGATGGAGATGATACACGACCATGGTCGTCATACGATGATGCATGTCCACGGCAGTATAAAGGCGGTCTTGCCTGGGATCGCCGACATCGCTCCCCAATCGATCCACCCGGTAGAGGCCCCGCCGATGGGGGACACGACCCTTACCGAGGCACGAGAGATCCTTGGAGACGAAATCATTCTCGCCGGCAATATCCAGTTCGGCGATCTCTACGACAAGTCCGAAGAAGAGATGGACCAGATCGTCCGTAACACCATTGAAGAGGGCCGTAACGGTCCTTTTATCCTCGCAACCACCGGGGGGCCGTCGTCACAGACGATTCCGCCGCAGGTAGCCAAGAACTATCACCGCATCATCGATACCGCACTGGAAATCGGAAGGTATTAAGATCACGAGTAGAACCTCTCACCCTCCCGATACAGCTTCTCGGGGATCCGGTTCCAGTTGATCCTGATGTCGTACTCGACGTCGGTCAAAGCAAGAAGAGCGGAAATTTGTGTGGATCCTGCATACCGCCGACCGTCGGCAAGCATCGCGAGGATGCTGTTGATTATTTCGATGGTATGATATAGGTTACCAATACATGCTGCAGTTCAACTTGGTACAGCGCGGAGGACGAGGTAGAAAGATGGCATTGACCAGAGAATATCGAAAGACCGTTGTTGAACGTCTGCGAGACGATCGTGAGTTCACGGCCGCCTTGTTCTCGGAGGCGATTGCAGCATTTATCGAAGGCGACAAGCAAACCGCGCTTTCCATGCTGCGCGATCTAGTCCATGCTCACATATCGTTCAAGACGTTATCTGAGCAGACAGGCTTCGACGAAAAGGGTCTCCATCGGATGCTCAGCAGTCGAGGCAATCCAACGACGCAGAACCTATCTACGCTTTTACACACCATCGAGAAGGATCTCGATTTGCGGGTTGAAGTGAAGGCTTTATACCGTTCCTGCCCGTGTCCGACGGCATTGAGAGGTTCCCCCGAGTCTTGCGGCTGTAGCGAAAGCATCCCCATCCGGTCTCTGTAAATGTGACTCATCCTTTTCCACTCCGCCGCCGTTTCATCACCTTCATGGTTTCATGCCACTTCTCATCCTGACTGTCGGATGCTCCGGAGAGATCATCCAGCAGCTGCAGCACCTGAGAGTGGTTACCGTCGATTAGGTTATCCGCCGCCAGCCGGTTCGGAGCCGCGGCCTGCAGGTCCCAGTGGAAAGCGTGTAGGAGTTGATCCACGGCGATCATCTTCCGGGCCGGAGTATCAGCCTGGGGATACGCCTTCACGTAGCACCGAAAGGCCGAGAGGGCCTTGCCCCCGTAGAGTCGCCGCTTGGTCCAGCTGGAGTGATATTCTCCCCATGTGATCTCCCATGAGCAGTCTTCTCCCAGGCAGAAGTACCGATCATCGCGGTTACGCCGCAAGGTTTCACTCTCAAGATGGAACTCCGTGCCGCACTCCGGGCATCGCACTCTGCTCGTACTGACCATCAGTATGCTCTCGCACCTGAGGAGAAGGGAGATACCCACGTCCTCCAGCAGCTCCGTGTCGAGGAGCCCACGGCCTTCACCTTCGTAGAGGCGACGGATCTTTTCTCGAGAGACTACCGGACTCCATTTTATCTTCTTGGTTTTCATGCTGTTGTCCACTCTGAGTACTATATCCTTGTATAGATATTCCCCATCTTCCAACAGGTGAGTGACTTCAGCTCGACATCTTGGCCCTGTGACCTGATGGAGACGCCGGTGCTGTCCTCCCGGCCCGGATAGACCCGCACGGCCACGCACTGCTTCCCGTTAATGAAAACCTCCACCACGCTCTTGTCTACGAAAACACGAAGTCGGTAGGGTTCGTCCGGGGCCAGATACACCGGCGCCGACTCAGGTGGCCGCGAACGGGCGTCGGGCAGGTTCGAGGAGTAGGAGGAGTCGATGGTGACAATGCTCATGGGAACCTCGAGATCGTCGTCACGGTTGCGGTACCCGCGGTTCCGGTAGAGGACGATGCGGGTAAACTCCTCCCTGTCGGGAGAGCGCAGGACGTCGAGTTCCACCATGGGCGATTCGCCGGTGTCGATCTCGGCCTCGATCTCGATGGCGTTTCCGTGTACCTCTTCCAGCACGATCTCGCGGTTGGCCGGAATGGTCAGGGCCCCGAGGGTGACCTTCTCGCCGCGGAGCGACTCGACATCTCCGGCGGGTTCCATGCGCAACTCGCCATCGTCGTTCAAGGAGAGGTGCCGCGGCAGGGTCATGATCTGGTTCCACCCTTGCGCCGGTTTGCCCGGGTTCATGTTGAACAGGACGATGATGCCGCCCTTCCCGTCGGGCGTGGCCGAGGGTGCGTGCACGCCGGCGGGAGCTACCGCGCCGAAGTTGAACTTGCCATGACCGGTGGCGATCAGCTTGTCACGCTCGGTGTCGTAGTCGCCGATGATATACTGGCCGCTGGACATGTGGCTGAAGAAGAGCAGCATGTGCTTGTCGCCGATGGGCCAGAAGTAGGGGCAGGCGCCGTCGTCGCCGTTCAGGGTGAAGAGGTCGTCCTCCACGAAGGGGTGCAGGTACTCCCAGTGCGCCAGATCTGTTGAGCGGAAGAGGAAGTCCGCCCGGCGCCGCCTGCCTGCAGGTCCGATAGGCCGGGTGCCGGCGGAGAGGGCGTAGTACACGCCCTCCTTCTTCCAGATACAGGGATCGAACACCCGATAGGGCAGCTCCGAACCGTCGTCGCTGCGGATGGGGATCACCGCCTTGCCGGTGACCTTCTCCCAGTTGAGTAACAGCGGATCGCTCGAGGTGGCCACCATGTTGCCGACCTCGGTGCCGTGATACATAGCGATCACCCGGTCATCCTCCACCAGGGTGGCCCCGGAGAAACAGCAGCGCTCGGGGTTCGGGTAGATCGCGTAGGGCAGATCCTTCCAGCGGATCAGGTCGGTGCTGTAGGCGTGCCCCCAGTGCTGTCGGGGGTCTTCCGGCGGATATCCCTGATAGAAGAGGTGCCAGTTACCCTGCCAAAAACAGAGCCCGTTGGGATCGTTGAGGGTGCCCTCCGGGTTCACGTAGTGGTAGATCGGGCGATGCGGGTCACTCGCCATCTCCTCCCGTACCATGTGCATCCGCTCCAGGAGCGGATTCTCGGCCAGTTCGGCCATCTGCCGCTCAAGCTTCGTGCCGAAGGTGTATTTCGGTACCCGGGACGTGTAATCTGTTTCCTCTGTCATTCGTGTTCCTCCGAATATGTAGGTAGCCTATTCTGAAAGCCTCTATATGTGAAGCCTGCGTCTTATGATTTGGCTGATCACCACTCTGGCCCAATTACGTCGGATCGGCCAACAGATAAATTCTCATCCGATAAACCCGTCAGCGTACCGTCATGTTGGTGTTGAATCGGAAGATGAACCTGGGACGGTGATATTCGACGTCAAACCCCCAGCTCACCCCTTCGTTGTTGATGCCGTTTCTGAAATTCTGCGGGCAGTATAGGCCCGTCGAACCGTTGCGGTAATTCTTCACCGTGATGAAGTGAACGCCGTCCTCCGACCACAGAAGTTTTCCGTGAATCCCGAAGCCCGTGAGGGCCGCCACGCCGTCGCGATGCACCCAGGTAGTCAGGGCGTGTCCGTCGAAGAGCGGATTCTCCGGGTGCTTCTCGTACGGCCCGGTAAGGTTATCTGAGATAGCCAGTCCGATCTTGGTCGCCCGGACTTCTTTCGAGGTTCGCGGCTTCCCCTTGAAATAGAGCCACCACTTGCCCTCCCGAAAGATGATGTTGGTGTCGTCATTGTTCAGGTACTCCCACTCATCGTCGGAAGGCCACAGGATCGGGGCGTCACACCGCTCCCAGGGACCGTCCGGGGTGTCTGCAACGGCGTAGCCGATGCCGGTCTTGCAAGTCATCCTGTCGGTATACTCGGGCCCAACACCGGTGTAGAAGAGATAGAACTTGCCGTCGTGGGGCACCACATAGCCAGTCAGGGCTCCCTTCTCGTCCCAGTCACCCTTTCCGCCTGCGCCCAGCGCCTTTCCCTGGATATTCCAGTCATAGCCATCGCTGGACGTGGCGTACAACATGTAGCAACCGATGAATCCGTCCGAATCCTTCAGGTGCTCGGTGAACCAGATGTAGTACTTACCGTCATACCGGATGATGTTGGACGGATCATGCCGCTCGTGAGCCGGTGAGATGAACTCGTCGATCACGACGGGCTCCTTGGTGGCGTTTCGTAGTTCTGGTGGAATGGGGATCTCTTGCTCTAACATGTAGTCTCTCCTTGTTATCGATGCCGCTGTAGTCAAAGTCGCTTATGCGAATTTCCGGCCTCGACCACCGGACATCGGTATATGCTGTCCTTCCTATCGCGCCGTTAGGCTGGGATCATGTTGGTGTTGAAACGGTAGATGAAGCGGGGACAGGCTATCTCAACATCGAAGCCCCAGGTAACGCCATCGCTGTTGATCCGGTTCTCGAAGTTTTGCGGACAGTACAAACCGGTCGATTGATTCCGAAAGTTCTTCACCTTTACAAAATGGACACCGTCCTCCGACCACAAGAGTTTTCCGTGTACTCCGAAGCCTGTGAGCGCCGCTACACCGTCCCGGTGCACCCAGGTTGTCAAGGCGTGGCCGCCAAACAGGGGATTCTCGGGGTGCTTCTTATACGGGCCGATAAGGTTGTCGGAGACGGCCAAGCCGATCTTCGTGGCACGAGGATCGCCGTTCCTCGGTTTCCCCTTGAAGTAGAGCCACCACTTGTCTTTCCAGAAGATGATGTTGGTATCGTCGTTTCGGAGGTATTCCCATTCATCGTCGGATGGCCACAGTATTGGCGTATCACAGCGCTTCCATGGTCCGTCAGGAGTGTCCGCTACCGCGTACCCTATTCCGGTCTTGCTCTGCCCTGCGATGAAGTCGGCCGCCCCACCGGTGTAGAATAGGTAGTACTTCCCGTCTTCCGGAACTACGTAGGCGGTAATGGCGCCTTTCTCATCCCAGCTTCCCGATTGTGGGGGAGCCAGCACAGGTCCATGTATCTTCCAGCCGTACCCGTCTACCGAGGTAGCATACGAAATGAAGGCACTGCCTTCATGCCAGGATGTACTCTTAGGGTGTTCGGTAAACCAGATGTAGTACTTGTCGTTATACTTGATGATGTTCGAAGGATCGTGCCGTTCGAGTTCCGGCGAAACGAACTCGTCGATGACGAAAGGCTCTCTTGATGCATCCTTCAATTCCCGCGGGATGCGTATCTCCGTATCTGCCATATCATGCCTCCTGTAACACGCGTACTATTCAGCATCACGCCACTTCTCGCGCAACCGTTCTCCCCAAAGATCAACGGTTCGACGTGGACGTCCCTCATCGAGAGGGAGTCGCCGGAGCCGGGATTCCTGATCGAATAGCCGGGCTCTATACCTCTGTATGAGGGGCTTCTGTCCCGGATCACCGGATAGATTACGCGTCTCTCCCGGATCATCGCGAAGGTCGAAGAACTGCTCCCGGCCTAATCCGTCCGGATCGGGTCCCTGGGGAAGGTAGTCCTCGACTTTTTTGGGTTTGTATTCGGTGATGTATTTATATCTCGAGCCGATAATCGAGCGGCCCCAGTAGTTACTCTCTACATAAGCGAACTCTCTCCATGCGTGGTTCTCCCCCCGTGCAAGGGGTCCCAGACTCGTTCCGTGAGCGCCCTCGGGCAGAACGATTCCGGCATAGTCGCAGATCGTGGCGAATAGGTCGACACCGGAAACGAGGTGCTCACCGTCGAACCGGGCCCGCTCAACTTCGATCCCGTCGCCCAGACAGGAGATGATGAGGGGCACACGGATGCTCTCCTCGTACAGGGTGAACTTCTGAAACATCTGATGCTGCCCGTAGGCTTCGCCATGGTCGATACTGAATATAACCAGCGTGTTGTCTCGGAAGCGCGATGCCTCCAAGGCGCTCAGCACCAGGCCGATCTCGTGGTCCGCCTTCTCCACAAAGCGATAGTGGTTCCAGATGAGATACCGCCACTGCAGCTCAGACCATTGCCTGGTCTTGCGCAGGATCAGCCAGTGAATCAAGGCCTCGTCGTCACGCCGTGCCACTCGATGAATGAAGGTTTCGTCCGGATCGTATTCGAAGTTGGCCGGTAGCGGTGGGAGATCTTCCTCGGTGAGAATTCCCTGCCGGACAGGGTCCGGAACGTCTTTCTCCTCGAAGTTGTGCTCATACTCGCAGATGTCGTGAGGATTGACGTATCCGATCTGCAGGTAGAAGGGTGCATCTTCATCGTAGGAGTGGAAGAAATCCAGTACGGCATGGGTGCTGACGGCGTCGTAATACTCCGCTCCCCCCGCCCCGATCCGCTTTGCCCCGAAGTAGAGGGTTCGGAAACTCTCGGTAACATCGCGACCTGGGACGTGCCACTTGCCGACATGGTATGCGTTGTAACCGGTTTCCCGGAGGAGCATGCCGATATCCGGGATGTGCTCGTGCAGATGTCCCGGATTAAAGGGTACACCGTTTTCCGTCGTATACAGTCCTGTGGTCCAGCTTGCACGGGCGGGACAGCAAACCGGATCCGTGCAGTAGGAACGCATGAAGGAAACACCGTTTTTGTGCAAACGGTCGATGCTCGGTGTCCTGACAAAGGTATTCCCGTAAGCCGATATGGCGTCATATGTGTGTTGGTCGGTGTTGATGAAGATGATGTTGGGACGTTTTCTCATGTATCGACTCCCGGTCCCGAATCTTCACCTGCAATAACACTTTTTAGAACATGGGTCTGAAACGTCGTCGTCGAGATCACGATATTCTCATACGAATCCACCCACCAGTAGGACGGCACCATGCCGTCACCGTAAACATAATAGCCGGCAAGGTCGAAGATGTAGTCTTCAGGTGGGCCGGAAATTTTGAAGTTAATGGATTCCAGGAAGCCGATGTAGACCGGTGCTTTCAGTTTCTCTAGATCGTCAATGATTGCGAGTTCGATCCTATCGCCAGGAGGAGAAGTTCCAAATAGTACCTCTTCGGCATGAATACGCGGTATCACGTCGAAAAGGGCGTGAGTACATGTCAGCGGCGCCGTTCCTGAATATGTTTCCGAATGGATCTCGCTGCCACTCGCCACTAAAGTCACTTGTCGAATACCCCCAGGAGAAGAATGAATGTGCCCATCGCATGAAATCCCCCGGTAGAGATAGCCTGCATCATTATTCGCCTTGATATGCCAGCTGTTCAGGAGCTCCCGCCATTGGCAGTCCTTGCACTGAAACTCTATCGTAAGATTCTCGCCGCTTGTTTCGTTTCGCGACTGCCATGTGTAGCGAATGATGCCTTCGTTATCGAGGTATCGACTTAAAGTCGTTCGTCCGATGGCGAGGGTTATATTATCTCTAGGTTCCTCCCCTTGCCTCTGATACCCCCGCCAGAAGTTGGGTAAGATTGTATATGTTGAGACAATTCGCTCATTAGCGTTACGGTTAAAAGATCTCGCGTCCTTTTCACTTCCGCCGAATACGTAGCGGTGAAGCACCGCTACGAGCTCCTCTCCGAACTCCTCTTGCCTGTGGCGGCTATGATTGAAGGACCAGTGTAGATTATCCTTATCGAACATGCTAAATTTCCTTGTCTCGTACTACGAGTATTGAAATTCTACGCACCGGAGTACGGATCGGCGGCATCACGCAGGCCGTCGCCAACGAAGTTGAAAGACAGTACGGATATGATGATGAAGAGCCCCGGAAGGAGTAACCACGGTGCGAGGGCCACCGCGTGCAAGTTCTGGGCCTCGTTCAGTAGCACCCCCAGACTCACTACCGGAGGTCGCAGTCCCAACCCCAGAAAACTCAGGGCCGTCTCCGATAGGATCATCGACGGAATGGCCAGGGTAAGGTTTACGATGACATAACTCAAAAAAGAAGGAATAAGGTGCTTGAAAATCACACCGCCGGTGGTAGCGTTGGATACAATGGCGGCGGTGACGAAATCCTCGTTCCTGAGGCTCAGCAGCTTGCTCCGGACGACACGTGCCATGCCTGTCCATCCGATCAAAGACACAATGATGGTGATTCCGAAGTAGACCCGAATAGCCGGCCAATTCGGAGGAAGTGCTGCGGCTAGGGCCATCCATAAGGGAAGCACCGGAATGGTGCGCAGAAATTCGATGATCCGTTGGGTCACATAATCTACCATTCCACCCAAATACCCGGAAAGGCCACCCACAGACAACCCGATGACAAAACTGATAGCCACGCCGATTAGGCCGATGGAAAGTGAGACCCGGAGACCATAGAGGATTCTGCTGAACAGATCCCGGCCGAATGTATCCGATCCTAAAAGGAAAATCGGCCCCTCCTCCACGCCAAAGAGATGAAGGTCGGACCTAATTAATCCCCACATCTTGTACGAAACGCCATGAACAAAAAAGCGAATAAACTGTTTCTCCTCCTTGTTCTCGGTGTAGATCTTTCGCCACGTGATAGGATCCTCCTCAGCACTGTAGCCGTATACGAACGGTCGCAGGGAAAACCCATCCTCATCCCAGAAATGGATCCGCTGTGGCGGAACGGTGATAAGCTTCGTATTTCGATACGAGGTATTGTAGGGTGCGAAGAACTCACAGAAGATCCCCACGAAATAGAGGATGAACAGAATCAAGAATCCTATCAACGCAAGCTTATGCCGTCGTAACCTGCGCCACATGAGCTGGTACTGGGAGGCGATATAGTACTGTTCGGCATCATGCTTACCTCGGTTCTTCCGGCCGCCTCTCTTGCCGTGTAAATCTCCACCGGCCTTGCCGGAATTTTTTTCTTCCGTCCTGCGTGATATCGCCATCTCAACTGTCTCCCAATCGTATCCGCGGATCGAGCATCGCCAACAACACGTCCGAAACGAACGTACCTACGACGGTGAATGTAGACAAGAGGATGATGAATGTACCCGCAAGATACATATCCTGCATCATCAGGGCTCTTATCAGAAGCGGTCCGGTCGTAGGAAGGGAGAGCACCATGGCGACGATCGGTGCACCGGATATGATCCTCGCCAGCTGCCACCCCATGGTTGCTACAACCGGATTCAGTGCGATCCGTACGGGGTACCTGAAGATAAGCCTGCTCTCCTTGAGTCCCTTGGCTCGGGCGGTGACGACATACTGCTTCCTGAGCTCGTCAAGCATCATGGCACGAGTGATGCGGATGATTCCCGCAGTGCCTGCGGTGCCCAGCACGATAGCCGGAATCCACAGGTGCTTCAGCATGTCCACGAACTTTGCCAAGGTCCACTCCGCCTCAAGAAACTCAGGCGAGAACAATCCTCCCACGCTCGCGCCGAAATACTTAAACCCGATGAACATGAGGATCATGGCGAGTAGGAAATTCGGTGTGGCAAGGCCGATATACCCTAGACCTGTCAGGGTAAAGTCGAAGACCGAATATTGATGAAGAGATGAATATATACCGAGAGGGATTCCCACCGCGAAGGTGAAGATCATGGCGGCGATTCCGACGATGGCCGTCAGTGCAAAGCGTTCGTAGATCAGATCTTTAATCGGCCTTTGGTAGTAGAATGAACGGCCGAAATCGCCGCGAGCTATAATTCCGCCGACCCATTTGAAAAATTGCACCGGCAGGGGATCGTCTAAGTAGAACATCTTCCGCATGGACTCGATTTCGGCCTGAGACACGATGTCACCTTGGGCCTCCTGGGCTCCTACATAGGCGGAGATGTAGTCTCCCGGCGGCAGTTGGATCAGGATGAAGGCCACAACCGTCACGACGAAAATGGTGATGATCATAGATATGAAACGGCGGATGATGAAGTACATGATCTGTGTCCTCTGTCGGTTTCTTGTAGTGTAGGGACACCGTCGTTGTCACC
>CAZAKE010000134.1:12053-13335 GCA_964485495.1 uncultured Spirochaetales bacterium | reverse complement strand
ATCTGTTACGAGAACCCGCTTCAGCCGGCGTCTCTATCGGACGATGATATCGCCGTCGGCACCTGTCTCCTGAAGATGGGTGAGTATGCCGCCGGCGGGGAGGCCTTTTATCCGCTCGCCGAGGCATGTCACGATCACTATCTCGGTATTCTCATCGAGAAGGCGGCCGAAACGAATCGAGATATCCAGGCCGAACCACAGGCGTGGTGTCCGGCGTAGCGGTGCCTATGGCGGATATGCCGTTATAGCGGCCGATCACGGTTGTGCCTACGGTCTCCAAGAGTTACAATACCGGCATGGATGAACCGGATCGCCCCCCGAACTGCCTCGACTGTCGGCACTTCTCCATCAGTTACGATCCCCGATTTCCCAGGCAGTGCGCCGTATTCGGGATCAAGTCCAAGAATCTGCCAAGTTACGAGGTGTTTCGCGCCACTAACAGGCAGTGTCCGCAATTCAAACTATCGCCCAAGGTTACGCAGGGACATCAGGGGGAACTTCGTGAGTGACAGATACGATCGCCGCAAACGTCTATTCCAGATGTGTGAGTTCATCTTGAACGAAGCCGATTTTTCGGAGTTGGAGGCAATACAGGAGGCGCTTCGTAGAAGAAACTCCAGTCAGAGCCTCGGTCGACCGATGGGTATTAGCCCGAAGCGGATGGCCATGGATACCGCCTCATCCATTCAAGAGGAGGTAGGGTATTCGATGAACTCGATTCACGAGATGGTAAAAGAGTTCGCACGAGACATCATAAAAAAGAATGCCCCTGAACTCGGCGACCGACAGGTCGACGAGATGCTCGATTCATGGGTACCGCAACCGGGTAGTAAGCCGGCGGAGGAACCGCCGGCGATGGACCGTGACGCCCTTTTGACCATGATTCGACAATTTCTCGCCTTCAGTACCGGCACAATGTCGGTCGACGAGCAGGCTGCGCTTCACGCCGAGATGCCGGAGTGGCAGCAGCGGTACTGGGAGCGGTTTCCGAAACGGATACGGGCCATACTCACGCTGTTTCTGAAGGACCAGATCGGCGAAGACGACTGCGAGAGGCTTCTTGCACAAGAGCTTGACACGTAGCTTGGGATCCCGCCCGGTGTACTCACGAAGCTCCTCCGGCGGCATGTCAATCAACGGCGTCGATTTATCCTGTGGACCATGGTTGTGAAATGTGCGGATACTGTATAGTATCATCAACCTGTTGCCACTATCCGAGGTATGAATGGGAATGCCGATCGGAGGTATTCTTCGCGTTTTCCGAATTGTACAAACTTGTCGT
>CAZAKE010000134.1:0-11953 GCA_964485495.1 uncultured Spirochaetales bacterium | reverse complement strand
GGGAATGCCGATCGGAGGTATTCTTCGCGTTTTCCGAATTGTACAAACTTGTCGTATGAGTGAAGAGGTAGACATGAGATGCGATGCAATGAGACAGTCGGATAGATCCTGCAGGAGGTCTATCCTCGTCGGTAGTATTCGAGTGTTTCTCGTGCTGTTGATCGTGCTGGGGGTTTCGGGATGCGGGACGCTCTTCGGGTCCAAGTCCACGAAAGACGAAACGGTAGACTATTTCCATCCTCCCGAATGGATCGTAGGCGTATGGGCCGACCGGGGCGGGCACAACACCTGGATCTTCTCCAGTACCAATATACAGTTACAATTGACGAACGATTCCATCGATTACGGGGAGTTGCGCGCCATAGGCACCGAGATCGAAGAGAAAACCGAAGACAACATGTATGGGTTTCGCATGCGGGTGGTGAAGGGCGAGGGTGAGGAGTCCACCGTTAAGGAGTTCACCTATGTGTTCACCGTGATCGAGGCGGGAATCATAGAATACACCACGCCGAACGGCAACAAGTTCCCCCTCTACAAGCAGACGCTCTGAGACGCCCATCTGCCGGGTCTATGGTACCGTGGCGGAGTCTTCGGGAAGCGTGATCCCGTGTTTCGGCGGTCCGTCTTGCTGCATTATTCGGACGGCGGCTTGGATCTCATCGGAACCCTGGTAATACTCCTCACCGGCGAACAGGATCGGCAGAGACTGACGATTGGAGGGAACTTCGTAGGCTTCGAAGTATTTCCGCAGGAGATCGAGATAGGTGCCCGGGTCGTGGAACAGGTCGTATGTCTTTACGGTAACCCGGCGATTGCCGAGCGATACCGCATGGACGCTGCCGGCGAGGTCCATTAACATCTGGGTCTCCGCACAGCTCGGGCATACGGCCGAATAGAAATAGGCGATCGTCACCGTTTCCCGTGAACAGCCTCCCGAAGAGATACCGATTAGAAGAGTTAGGATCGCGGCGAGTCCGATCGGGTACGGTACCCGTCGGCGTGGAGTGAGATTCTCTCGTGTGACTTCTCGAGAGTTGCAGGGAACGGTCGAATGATGCCTATTCATGGTTTCCATCATGGAACGATGTAGGTGAATGACCCTTTCGAGAGTCGAACCGGGATCCACACCTCCTCCATCTTGGCCTCTATCTCGCCGGCGGCATTCGTACCGGCTACGGCACGTTCACCGTGAAATTCGTTTTTCATGACCCAGAGTATCACCCGATGTTCGCCGCTGTCGAGTGCATCCATCTGGTCCTTGTATTCGTCCTCGGTGATCCAGACTTGTATCTGGTCCCAGGAAGGATCGATGGCGGTGGTGAAACTCGTCCGCATGCGCATCTTCCCGTCGATCCAGATCTCATGCCAAAAGTCTCCCGGTGCCGTTTCGCCGACTGGACCGGGGAGATAGCAACGGGCGTATACGGGTTCCGGCTGTGTAAAGACAGTCTTCAAGGTATACTCGGCTTCCCTCCCGAGTTCGATCGGCTCAACGGCAAAGATACAATTCGCGTATCCCTCCGCATGAATAACCGTATAGGAATCGATTTCGGATGGTGGGTCCGGAGACTCGGGTGTATTCTGTTCTTCGGAAACAGGAACGGAGACCGGAGGCTTCGTGGTAGCCGTTTCGGTCGCCTCAGGCTCCGATGTAACCGGTGTTACGATATCAACCACTGTTACATCAAGTCGGGGGGTATCGGGTACGATTTTCTCGGGTTCGGGCACCGCCATATTCGCTTCGACGGCTGATGCCATCGACATCGGTGCCACGGTGGGAAGGAGTGAGAGGATAGCGGCCGCCTCGGTATCGGGCAGCCGGAGGATCCAGATGTCGTCGATCCCTGCGGACCTGATGGTAGCGTGCGTCTGTAGCCGAGGGATCTCGGCAACGGCCTGAGAGACTTTGCGATATACAACTGCGTATACGACTCTATACATCATCTCGTCTCCGACTCGCGTAGAATAGGAGACGGCCGGGATGCCGTTATCGATAAGCGTGGTAGTGTATCGAGCCTCGTGTTTCGGTACTGAAAAGGAACCGAGACAAAGCAGAAAGGCCTCTGCCGTCACCGTCCCTGAAACCAGGAGCATCATCACGATACCGAAAACTCGTGAAGCGATATGATATTCACGCTTTTTCATGGTTGTCTCCTATGCGTCTTCTCTTCTTCTTCGCTCTCATCTTTCAATTTTCTTCGTTCAATCTTCTTCTTTCAACTCATTATTCACCAAATAGTATATCGAGTATACTCGTTTGCGGAGAGTCTTGCACGGTGTCGGCGTTTTTATTAGGCTGGGGGATATACGACATGAGGACTCACGGGACAGTGAACCCGTGAACCCTATGTACATCACATGATTGAAGGGGCACACACATGGCAGAAAAAAAGGTCGGAATCAATCTCTACTCGTTGCGGGAGTTTACGCAGACCGAGTCGGATTTGACCTCGACACTTCGGAAGGTAACGGGGATGGGGTACCAGGGAGTACAGATATCCGGAATTAAGGGGCTGGAGCCCGAGGTGATCGCACGACTCGTGAGGGACGCGAACATCCCGATTGCGGCCACCCACCTCTCCTGGGAGATGTTTACGGAGGATGTGGATCGAGTGATCGAGATTCACAAACTGTACGGGTGTCAGGATCCGGCCATCGGCGGTCTGCCGAAAGAATATTTCTCCGCGGAGGGGGCGACCAGGTTTCTCGACGAGTTGGGCCCGGTACTCGAACGGTTGGCGTCCGTCGGGATGCGGTTTTCGTATCACAATCATAACCACGAACTCGCGCAATACGACGGAGCCACATGGCTTCGGCGAGTCTATGAGGGATCGAAAGCGATACCGCTGAATTTCGAGATCGACACCTACTGGATCACCGCCGGAGGGGGCGATCCAACCGCATGGATCGATCGATGCGAGGGCAAAATTCCCTTATTGCACTGCAAGGACATGGCGGTGACCCCGGACAGGGAACAGCAGTTTGCACCCGTCGGTCACGGCAATCTCGAGTGGGACAGGATTTTCCCGGCGGCGGAGAATTCCGAGGTCGAGTGGTACCTCGTCGAGCAGGATGCATATTTCGGTGCCGATCCATTCGAATCGGTCGCCAAGAGCTGCGAGTTCCTGTTGTCTCGACTCTCATGAGCTACAATACTGATCGACAATCCTGATATCCATACTGCGCACTCAAAAATTGAAGGAAGGGAGCGAATCATGCGAACCATACTGATCCTGATGGACTCATTGAATCGACAGTATCTGTCTGCGTACGGAGGAGATTGGATCAAGACCCCAAATATCGACAGGTTAGCGTCTCGCGGCGTCTGCTTCGATTCTCACTTCGCCGGTTCACTCCCGTGTATGCCCGCCAGACGCGAGATGTTCACCGGTAGGTATAATTTTCTCGAAGCGCCGTGGGGACCGATCGAGCCGTGGGATGTGTGTATGCCTCCTGAGTTGACTCGACAGAAGGGCACCTACAGCCATTGCATCACCGATCACTACCATTACTTCCACTCAGGTGGAGAGGGGTATCATACCCTCTTCTCCTCGTGGGAATTCGAACGAGGACAAGAGGGCGATGTCTGGCGGCCAATGGTTCAGGATCCGCCGGTTCCGGAGACCCGCGGGAAGGGATCCACGCGACGCGCCTACTGGGCAAATCGGTCGTGTATGGATACGGAGATGGACGAGGAGTACCCGACGCCGCGATGTTTCATGCGTGCGATGGAGTTCCTTGATCGGAATCACGACGTCGAAAACTGGCACCTCCACCTGGAGGTGTTCGATCCGCACGAGCCGTTCGACAGTCCGGCCTCTTACCGAGAGCTCTACGGCGATACCTGGGACGGGTATCTATACAACTGGCCTCAGTACGATAGATTGGACCCGGAACTCGATGACCAGGAAGCCGTGCTCCACGTTCGCAGACGGTACGCTGGCGCCTTGACGATGGCGGACCATTGGCTCGGAAAGTTCCTGGATAAGATGGATACATACAAGATGTGGGACGATACGGTCATCATCTTGACCACCGATCACGGACATCTTTTGGGTGAGCACGGGTATTGGGCCAAGAATTACATGTTCGAATACAGCGAGTTGGTGAACATACCGCTCATCGTCTGCGCGCCCGGTGTTGAAGCAGGTGCGAGGAGGAGTAGGGCCCTCACGGCGACGATCGATCTCATGCCGACGATCATGGAGTTCCACGGTGCGGCGATTCCGGGCCGTGTACACGGAAAGTCGTTGAAACCCATGGTAGAGAAGGATAAACCCCATCACGACGCCGTCCTCTACGGCTATTTCGGAAAGGATGTCGGGATGACCGACGGCAAATATACCTACTGCCGTCAACCGGCGGAGGACTCGATACTGTATCATTACACCTGTATGCCCCGGGGATTTCGGGACTTCATACCAAAGGAGACGTTGGAACGGGCCGATTACGGTCGCTTTCTGCCTAGCGCCGGAGAGATTCCACACATGAAAATCCCTCAGCGCTCGAAACGGCATGTGGATGCGCCCGATTTCAATCCCATCTACGATATCAAGGAAGATCCGCTGCAGGAGCAACCGATCCACGACAAGGCTCTAGAGCATAGATTGTCGACTCAGATGAGGGAGCTGCTCACGCGGTATGAGGCACCGGCCTGTCAGTTCGATCGGCTTGGTTTCGGGTCGACAAGGGAGAGCCGTCCGGGTTGAAATCCGGTATCGCCGGCGTATCGGCAGTGACGGGAAGGTGGCATCCGCACTTTACAGTTCTACACCGAACGCCTTCGCCGGATTGGTAACGGTGATGCGCTCGATCGTTTCATCGTCGATGCCGTGTTCTCGCATCAGAGGCACGAATGAATCGAACAGAAACGTATATGGGCGCTTCTCCCCACCGTTTTCTTCACCCACGCGATACCAGCCGGCGTCGTGAGACAGCATCACCCGGGACTCGAGTCCGGCTTCGAGCAGTGCCAGGAGCGGCTTCATGTGTTTTTCCACCGATTTCTCGCCGATCCCGTCCAGTTCTATCCACGCTCCCTGTCGTGCGATTGCCACCAGTTTTGCGTGGTCCTCCTCGTTCTGCGCGTGAACGAAGACCCATTTCTCCGGACGGACCCCTTCCTGATTTAGGATCTCGAGTATCTCGAATGCAGCCACGGCTACGCCGGTGTGCGTGGCGATAGTGAGTCCGGATGCCTTCGACGTGAGGGCCGCTGCCCTGGTAACCTTCCGTTGAGTCGGCCTGAGGGGTTCCTTTTCGACTGCGGTCTTGATAAATCCCGGACGAATACGTGTGGATCCGATTCCGTTTTCCCACTCGCCGATCCATTGTGCCGACAGTTCTTCGGCGTCGATCTCGAACGTCTCCGCGGGCAAGAACGGTTCCTTGTATTGTCCGGTATTGGTGATGAAGGCAACTCCGGTTCGATTAGATAGCTCCAGGAGGAGTTCCGGGTCTCTGCCGATATACATGGGGGAGCAGTCGAAGAAAGAACGCACGCCCTGTCGTACGATCTCCTTTACATAGGGCAGCATCGTCGCGACTACCGACTCCTTGTCCCACCGCTGTGGACCGGTTTTGTCGGCCCCGATGAAATCACACATGATATGTTCGTGCGGCAGCGTCCTCCCGAGTTCTTCCGCCGGAATCGGCCCTGCCACCGTCATGATCCGGATATCCGCCATCAACTACCTCCTCGTATTGCGTATTCACCCGTTTTCTTTGGTACCATGGATTGCGTCACTGTAGGTGATAGACCCGGTTGTTACAAGAGTCGCGGAGAGTGAAAAAGGAAGAGTGAAAAAGAGAGTGGAAACTAATCGAACCAGGGGTTCCTCTGTTGCCCCGATTCTCTTCTGTTCTAAAGGCGTGCGGTATTGCTATTGTCAGGCACCGGCAACTCATCTACAATGGTTCATCGATTTTGGCGATGAATTTTGGCGATGAAAAGGGGAGATGCTCCCGAATTCGCGGAGTATGACCGTACCAAATCGGGTGCCTGGAGTCATCATTGTCCGACGGAGAGCTTGTACAGTATATATCAATCGGGGTGCTGCTCCTGTTTTCGGCGTATTTTTCCGGAACGGAGACCGCCTTTTTTTCATTGAGCCGTCTCGAGCGTGAGTCCTTACAGAACCGCAAGGGGAAGTTTCTCGGAAGCATCCTGCGGTTTTTACTTTCGCAGCAGGACCAGATCCTCATAACGATCCTCTGCGGCAACATGATTGTCAACATCTTCGCTTCTTCCATCGGTGAGGTGATCGGGGACCGGATATTCGAGGGCCACTCTAAAATTCTCTCGATAGCGGCGATGACGTTGCTCCTGTTACTCTTCGGTGAACTCACGCCGAAGAGTATCGCGGTTCGGCATCCTCGGGAAATTTCTCAGTTTTCCTCGATTCCACTCTTTTACGTGCACAAAATTCTTACCCCCATACGATTCGTATTTCGCCGAATCTCCGGCGCCATCATCTCCCTCTTTCCCGGAGAAACGGTTGACGGTATGGAGGCTCGGGGCCACCTGGTTCTCTCGACGGTGCAACTCGGTCATAAACAAGAGGTTCTCGATAACTCCGAGTTCCACCTCTTCCGATCACATTTTGCACTGAATGAAAAGTTCGCGAGGCATGTCATGATCCCCAGGAGCGAACTCGACGGTGTGCCGATGAGTATCTCTGTCGAGGAGATGCTGAGGATGGCTGATGCGGGGGAACTGCCGTTATACGACACATTCCTGCTCATTCATCGTGGAGATATGGACCATCTCGTGGGATATGTGCGAACCGGGGATCTTATTGCAGTCAAGTACGGAGTTGCCGAGATAACCGCACCGGCGGACCTGATTCATGACTTTCACAAGGTGCCGGAGACGAAGGACCTGAGATCGTTGAAGACGGAGATGGAATATGAGGACTGTGAGGTTGCCCTGATCGTCGATCAGTATGGAGGTACGGCGGGAATCGTCCCCTTCGAACGGATTATCGAAAACGCCATGGAGGTGTTCTTTCCAAGATCGGACATCGAGATAATCGAAACACAACCCGGACGCTTCCTCATGCCGGGGACGACCCCCATCGATAGGTTGAATGATACACTCGAATCGAATGTGAAGACCGAGTGTCGGACGGTAGGTGGCCTGTTCCTGGAGCTGTGCGGAGAGATCCCACTACCGGGAACCAGGGCTACCGTCCAGGAACTCAAGCTGGCGGTACGGGAGGCGGACAGGACCCGGGTTCTATCCGTCGAGGTCGAGAAGGAGATCGTTGATGATCTATCTGATTAACCTCTCCTGTCTCATCTCCGCCGGATTCTTCGCGGGGCTGGAAACCGGTCTCCTCTCGGCCGATCGGCTGCGATTATATGCCAAAAAAGAGGAGGGGGTTCTGTACGCACGAGCCACGGAGTTCCTCCTGAATAAGCCTGAGCGGCTCCTGGGCACCACGCTGATAGGCACGAATACCTCTGTCGTCACGGCCTCAATCTTGCTGACTAATTACCTTCGTGGTCTGGGACTCGATTGGGCTCCTTGGGTGGGGAGCCTCATCCTGAGTCTGGTATTCCTTTTGCTTTCGGAGATCGTACCGAAGTCGTTCTTCAGACAATATGCGAATACGGTGTGTGTACGCTTGGCGCCTGTCCTCCTCATCTTCTACTACGTATTCTTGCCTCTATCGTTGGTTCTCAACGGAATCGTCGGAACACTCCTGTTTCTCGTCGGCCAACACAGATCGCCGAAGGGCAAGATGCCGGAATCTCGGGAGGATTTTCGTCTCCTCGTGCGACTGAGCAGCCGAGAATCCGGGCTCACCTACTCCGACTACAAGATCTTCGAAGATATCTTCGATTTCAGTGACACCATGGCGCGGGAGGTGATGTCTCCGTTTCATGCCTATCCCGTTTGTCACGTCAACAGTGCGCCGGAAGACTTGGTACGCAGGGCATTGCGAAATAACGTCAGGTACATGCCGATCTACGAAAACCGAACCGACAACGTGACGGGTTTCGTGGATATCCAAGACCTGCTTCGCACCCGGCCTGCGGCTATCAAAGAGATACTGCGAGAGCCGATCTTCTATCCGGACACCAAATCGGCCCCGGAGCTGCTACTGGAGATGAACAGGAGGAGGTTTGGCTTGGTGTTTCTCGTCGATGAGTACGGCGCTATCGCCGGTTTAGTGACACCGCAGGATATCGCCTCCGAGATCATCGGTTCCATTCCCGGGCGCAAGCATCTCGAAGAGGAGGATGTCCATCGGCTCTCGGAGGCGAGTTTTATCGTCTCAGGCACTACCGATCTCGAAGATCTCTACCACGAGGCCGGCATCCGAATACGAAAGGGAAGCTACGAGACCGTCGGAGGTTTCCTGAGTACGAGACTCGGCCGGATTCCCGCACCGGGCACCGAGTACAGAGAGGGCGGGATCCTATACCGAATCGAGGAGAGCGAAAGCCGTCAGATCAAAAGTGTTGAGATAGTCAAGGAGGGCACCCGCCCTAGCTGAGTTCCCGATCCAGATTGAATCTTCCGGTAGAGGGCTCCCCCGGATCCGTGTGGGTCAGATCGAGACACACGCAACAGATGCCGGGATCACTCCTCCCGAACACCTCGTCCGCAAGCACCGTCACGAGTCTCTCGTCACCGGCGACGCGAAAGGCCCCGCCTCTTCCGTCCCTAACCGTGCCGCGGACGGGTATTTCCGCCCTGGTACGCAGGAGGGGTATCCGTCCATAAATGAGTATTTCACAATCGCCGCCGTATTTCGCGGCGAGTCGGTCCTGGGACTTCGCGTCCAGTTCCACCCAGGCGGACACCTTCCTGCACCGGAGCCGCAACAGGAGCGCGAAAGCCCTGCTGTTCGCCGCGGGGATCACTCCTGCCGCGGTAATCTCCACCCCGGGGAGTATCCGGAGGAGCTCGATTCCATAGAAAGACGTGGCCCGGAAGCGTACTACGCCAACCTCCCAAAACATTCGCAGCGTTGATGTCAGGGCCTCAATATCCTTTTCAGGGCAAAATGGTGGAAGCACCACTTCGAGGGCGTCTCCGTACCGTTCCCGCAACGCCGTTACGTCCTTCCGGTCCATTTCGGTTTCGATCTGCAGGGCCTCTACGATAGGGGTCTCTCGCTCGTTATCGCCTATCAACGGCAGAGACTCACGGAGTATCGAATCATCGAAGGCCTGCCGAACCGAACGAATCCGCGTGACGGTATACGCTGCTCGTTTTCCGCCCGAGGGCGTATCCTCGGATTGTGAATCCAAGCCGGGGGGCCGTTCCGCTCTATCATCCTCGCTATTTCCCCTATCCATTGCAGGTGTTGCAGGTCCATAGATAGGTGCGGTATCAAAATGTCGTTCCGCAAGCCAGGTTTCAAACGCCTGCCGCGCATGTCGAATGTCACGCTGCTGGAGGAACAGCGAACCGTCGATCCGGCACTCTACTCGGACAATCCGAACCGTACCCCCCCGGACTTTCTTGAACTCTGAAGAGACGGTCTGCGGATCTATCGGAAGCGTCCGAGCCTGTTGAATAGCGAAGGGGTACTCCCAGACAACCGGCTCGGAGTCCGGTTCGGCGTGGCAGGGGCGAATGTCGGCCCGATACCCGGTATCGGAGACGGTGAGGTTCATCGAGACGGCAAGGGTATATGGTTCGATTGTATCGATGAGGTTGAGATACGGTCTTTCGTTGCGACCGGTGAGATACACGCGGCCGTCGGGGGGCACCGGTTTGTCGCAATGGATGAACCCCCGCCGATTGCGGCTGATCCGATCTGTCGGACGGCCGTCTACGGATATTCTGCTGACGACGATGCCGGGACCTTCATCACCCGAGGGCGGCTGGACTCTTATCTTATCGCCGACCTTGATCGAGCGTCGCGCCTGAACCAGGAATCCGTTGTCTGCCGTGTCTACGACCCCTCCGCAGAGCGATCCGGATACCCCTAATGATTCATGATCGATCACCCCGCCGAAGTCCTGCTCCGTCCGGAATCCTCGTGACCAATACCTGCTGTGAGAATCGGATAGGATCGCCCGGGCCTCCTTCAGGAGAGCGGGGGCCACAGTGTCATCGTCGGAGGCCAAATCGGTGTTGTCCAAGACGAGTCGGTATGCACGGACCACCGGAGCTACGTAATCGGCTTTTCTGAGGCGTCCTTCGATCTTGAGAGAGGTGACGCCGATCCTCTTCAAGACGGGTATTGCATCCAGGGAGTAGAGGTCGTTGGGTGAAAAAAAGAAGCCGTTCCCATCCTCGTGGTGATAGCGGCGTCTGCACGGTTGCTTGCACTTGCCCCTGTTGCCACTCCACCCTCCGATCCACGACGAAAAAAGGCATGCACCCGAGAGCCCGCAGCAGAGTGCGCCGTGGATGAATACCTCCAGGCCGATACGCGTGCGTTTGCGGATGAGTTCGATCTCCTCATATGTGACTTGGCGTTCGAGTATTACCCGGGCGACTCCCAGGGAGTGGAGAAGATTGGCACCGGCGGAGTTGTGGATGCCCATCTGAGTAGAGCCATGTATCTCCAGACCGGGGAGATGGGTGCGCAGCATATCGAGGACTCCCAGATCCTGCACAATCACCGCATGAGGCGCGAGTCCGGCAACGGCCTCCAGGATCTCCGCGGCCTCGCGCAGTTCGTCATCCCGGATGAGAGTATTGAACGTCAGATAGACCCGTTTGTTCCGTTCATCGGCGTATCGTATGAGACGGGAGTACTCCTCCACGGTGAAATTCTCGGTACGTTCGCGGGCGTTGAACCGTTTCAACCCCCCATACACCGCGTCGGCGCCGTGTTCGAACGCGGCGAGGGCGGTGTCGAGATTTCCGGCAGGCGCGAGAAGCTCCGGCACATCCTTGGCTCTCGGGCTATGCACCGGTCGCGACTTGGCTGATGAATTGTTTCTTGTAAAGGTCTCTGTAGGTTCCATTTCGATTGTTCAGCTCCTCGTGGGTGCCCGATTCGGTGATCCGGCCGTGTTCGATCACGTAGATGATGCCTGCGTTCCTGATCGTGCTCAGACGATGGGCAATCACCAGCGCGGTCCTGCCTTTCAGGAGTGTATCCAGTGCCTTCTGGATGATCGCCTCGGTGATCGAATCGACGCTGGCGGTAGCCTCGTCCATCAGCAGGATCTTGGGGTCTACGAGTATGGCTCTGGCGATGCAGATAAGTTGTCGCTGACCGACAGAGAGGTTGGCGCCGCCCTCGGAGATCCGAGTGTCATAGGCATCCGGAAGTCGCCTGACGAAGGTATCGATATGAGCTGCCTCGGCAGCCGCGGCGATCTCTTCGCGGTTCGCCGAAGGTTTCCCAAAGGCGATGTTGTCGGCGATGGTTCCCGGGAAAAGATATGGATCCTGGGGCACATACCCCATGACCTCATGCAGGCTGTCTATCGTGATGTCACGGATATCCTTTCCGTCCAACAGGATCAGGCCGGCGTCGGTCTGATAGAAGCGGCTGATGAGGTTCGTGATGGTGGTCTTTCCCGCCCCCGTAGGTCCGACGATGGCTGCGGTGGATCCGGCCGGAATGTCGAAACTCACTCCCTCGAGTACAGGTTCATCTTCAAGATACCGGAAGGAGATATTCCTGAAGGAGATGTCTCCCTTTATCGTGTCGATCGGCACGGCGCCGGGACGGTCGGAGACATTCGGTTCGGTGTCCAGAAGCTCGAGGACTCGGGCTCCGCCGGCGGATGCCGCCTGGAGGGTGGTATAGATCTGGCTGAGTTCCCTGATGGGAACGAAAAAGCGGTTCACATAGGTCATGAAGGCGACGACGACGCCGATGATGACATTTCCGTTGATCACGAGCAGGCCGCCGGATACCAATACGATACACGTGGCGAGGATGCTGATGATGTCCACCGACGGGAGGAACAGAAACGACTCCGGTCTTTTCCATCTTGCATAGCAGTTCGGAAGTACTCGAATAATTGA
>CAZAKE010000133.1:0-13389 GCA_964485495.1 uncultured Spirochaetales bacterium | reverse complement strand
GTCACCGGTGACGAACCTGGCGAAGCTTTCATCTACGTAGGTGTCCAGGGCCGTCTCCAGTTCGGCGAATTCGTCAACCTCCTCGGGCAGCATGAACAGAGGAGGCATGCTGTTGGTCACCGCTGCATCCCAGTAGGGAACTGTATTGGCTACAAATTGAGTTGCTTGGTTTCTTTCTGGGAAGAAACGATCATACAGCGCCAGTCCGGCGTCCATGTATCCTAATCCGCCCTGTCGCCAGCTATTGTTGGTGGGGCTGCCCCACTGGCTGATCTCCTTGAAAACCGCCGGGTCGCCGAAGGGGTTCTTCTCGTTCGGTTCTGCGAGTACCCAATCTTCTTCCTCTTTCCCATATCGCATGATCCGGGTATTCTCCTTCGTGTACTGCATGTCTCCCCAACGGAAGGCAGCCTCAGGATATTCACATGCGTCGGTGATGAAGAGTTTCATGCCGGCCAGGGGCTGGTACTTGTTGGAGAAGGTCTGCCGTTCGCCGGTATACACGCCCTTGAGCGGTGGGATCACCTCAAAGTTCATGAATTTCTCGTCTTTCAGCGTCAGCCACTGGAAGTTCGACGCCATGAACGCCCCGGTAATCGTGGGCTCGCTTTCGCCGATGACCTTCATCTCCTGGTTTGTCTGGGTCAGCGAGACGGGGTCGAGGATGCCATCGTCGATCAGTTTCTTGACATATCGGACACCTTCGAACCATTCGTCCTCCAGATAGGCCATGGTGACTTCTCCGCTGTCCTCATCCAGTATAACACGGGTGGCGGGATCGTAAATCAGGAAGGGCATCATCAGGAAGCCTTCCGCCCCGCAGCCCCAGCCGGTGCTGGCGGTCATCAGCGGTATCTCGTCCTGCTTGCCGTTCTCGTTCATGTCGGTATCCCGGAAGGTGACCATCAGATCGTAGAACTCGTCGAGGGTGGCGGGCTTCTCGGCCCCGAGCTTCTCCAGCCACCGCATATCAACCCAGCAGCGCCAGATCGTTTCACACTGGGGGCACTCGTTGATCCAGGGCATGCCGTAGATGTTGCCGTCCGGAGCCTGGTAGACCTTCAGGAAGTCTACGCCCCTCTCGTTCATGTCTTGCATGACCCGCTTCATCTGGACGCCATACTTCTCGATCATGTCGTTAAGCGGGATGAATATCCCCTCCTGGCCGTACTTCATTGCCAGCGAGTTCGAACTTCCGCGCATGAAGATGTCCGGCAGGTCGGCACCGCTCGCCAGGACCAGGTTCATCTTGTCCGCCGCCTGTTGACTGGGAACCAGCTGGAAGTCGATGTGGATGTTGGACTTCTCCTCGAAGAGCTTGGTGAGGTAGTTGTCCTCGTAGTCGACTACCATCGGATCCTGGGCCATGAAAACCGACAACGTGATCTTCTCATCGACGATCGGAAAGACGCCGGCGGGACTGACGGTCACGCCCCCTTCGGCTCCTCCCTCGGCCTGCTGTCCTGCGGCGAACACGGAGACTCCGGCCGCACATGCCATAAAGAGCATGGTCAGAAGAATAGTCGTGAATTTTCGCATAATAACTCCTCCCTTAATGCGTGTGTGTATCGACGGGTTCCACTCTCGAGATATGGTTGTGTGGATCATTCGTGGCCCGTCGTCGTTGAGTATTGTCACCCGGGTTTGCCCGAATCGCATAGTCTGAAATATTGTAGAATAGGGTGACTGGTATGAGAAACATGGTTGAAATATTGTCCGAGTGGTGACAGAATTGAGAAGAGGCAGTTGTTCTGTCAAGGAGTAGTCAGGTGGCCCGAGCAATTCTCATTATGAACAGAAAGATGGTCGTATATCAGTTCCTTTGCTGTGATATCGACTTCGTACCTCGTCGAATCGCCACGAAAAGGCCGGCAAAAATGAGTGATGTGGCACATTCTCAATATGGCGGAAGCCATATTGAAAATTGCTGAGGTGGCCCGATTTCGGACCCCATTCTTCCTCTCATTTTTCTTCTCCTACGTCGCCGTCATGACGATCGGCTTGGTGGTCATCTTCGCCATCTATCTTCGAACCGTAGAGGACGAACGGACTCAGGCGGTAGAGTCGGCACGGTTCATGGTCAGTACCGGGCGGGACCTGATCGATGCGCGGCTGGAGGAGATAGAGGACAGCGGACTGAGCGTGGCGGCAAACAGGAATATCGCCGAGTTCGGCGCGGTGACGACTCCCGTGGACACACCGGTTTATTTCAGTCTGTGGCGGCTCCGGAACGAGTTCCGCTGGTTCAACCTCAAGACAACCTTCGTAGATGGAGCCTACATCATCTTCCGTCGCAGCGGAGCGGTGGTATCCCATCAATACTGTAACCCGGACATCGAATGGTTCTATCCGAATTTCCTGAGATACAGCGAACTCACGTTCTCCGAATGGTCTGAGGCGATCGATCTTTGGTCCGGGCAGACAGTATTTTTCCCGCTTTATACGATCGATACCTTCGATCGGAAGATCTGTGCACTCACCATGAAGATCCCCCTGTCCAGTGAGAATGCAGTTCAACCCTTCGGGGCATTGCTGATCCTCATTCCTTCTCGCAGCATCGAGCAGTACTATGCGGATCCCCTTCGGTTCGGGGCTAGGCTGACGATCTTCGATGCCGGCGGCAGGGAATTGTATGATTCTCATCCCGAGTTGTCTCAACCGGCAGAAGGGCTGGAGGTGGAGGCCGTCAGTACCGTCAACGGCATACGGTTCCGGGCCGTGTTTCCTCCCGAGTTCATAACGGCCAGGACGCGGCAGACGCGGCTGGTCTTTCTCATCGCTTTGATCAGCATGTTGCTCGCCGGCGGCGTGGTGGCCGTCTTCTTCGCGTTCCGGAATTCGAAGCCCTTCACGCGACTGTTCCGGATCCTGACCCGGGCCGAGGAGTTCGATCCTGCCGACATCCGGAACCAGTACTCCTGGTTGGTGGACACCATGGAGCGGCTGGTCGGCGACCAGGTCAGCATTACCAATGCACTGGAGCGCAGGACCACCATGCTCATGCATGGGTTCTACGAGCGTCTCCTCAGGGGGGGATTCACCGAGGACACCCAACCTGAGGATGTCATGGAGGACGCCGGAGTGGGGTTTCCGCCGGGGCCGTGGCATGTGGCGGTCGTCACCGTGAAGGACGATCAGGACGCGACGGGGCGTCGCGTGACCGAGGCGCTTGTTCACGACTATTTTCGTAGACAGATCCCGGCCGACGGGTACGCCCACAAGACCGGTGAGGGCGATGTCCTGATCATGCCGTACACGACCATGAATCTCACCACCATCTCGGTCATGCAGCGGGAGTTATCGGAGCAGCTCGAGGTTATCACCACGGCGGGTATCGGAAAACCGAGAACCACACTCCTGGAGTTATGCCACTCCTTCGACGAGGCCGTTCAGGCCATACGGGTTACCGACGTGAATTCACTGAAACCGATCCTGGTGGCGTATGAGACCGGTGAGGATAATCCGAACTCGTATACGTACACTCTGCAAGACGAACAGATGCTGATGAACGCCGTGGCATCAGGAGATACCGAGGCGATGCGGTCGATACTGGGGGGAATCCGCGCGGTGAACTTCTCGCACAACACCCTTCCGACCACTGCCTCCGCTTGCCTTCTGGGTGATCTGATCTCGACGGCTGTGAAGATTATGAATTCGTGTGTTGAGGACCCCCACGAACTGGAACTGCCGGCGGACTATATTCGCCATCTCGAACGGTTCACTTCCGCCGGCGACTGCTTTACCCGGATCGGCACGATTCTCGATACTCTCTGTGGGTACCGTAACTCCATTAAGAAAAGCCACAACGAAGCCTTGAGTGGGGAGATAACTGCGTTCATACAGGAGCAGTATCGGGATCCGCTGCTCTGCCTTGCATCGGTGGCGGGGAGGTTCGGCATGAACGCCAACTACCTCTCCAGGTTCTTCAAGGAGCAGACCGGAGAGCCCTTTTCCACCTACGTGGAGGACCTACGGATGCAGGACGTGCTGACGGAGATGGCTGAAACAAAAGTGCCGATACGGGTCATCGCGGAGAGGGCCGGATACCAATCGTGGAACTCCTTCTATAAGGCATTCCGCCGCAGGTTCGGCGTCAGCCCCGGAGCCTATCGCGATCGGATCACGACGTAATCCGGCGTAGACGCCGGTAACTTCGAGAGCCACACCCTCTTCAGGCGGTACGCTTACGGCCCTTTGGCGGTTTAGTAGAGATCTCTCCGGTGCGGATCCATCCGAAATTTGTTTGTGCGAAGACGGTGTCCCCTTCGATTCGTACATCGGCCAAAGGCTCCATCCTGAGATTTCAGGTGATAGTCTATAAAAGAGGGTATACCATGGAATACTTGATGGACTTTCCATATGACGCGGAGCAATGCGTAACCGGTGTCACGATGAGAGGTAACTTTTTTCTCGGAATAGGGACCTACGAATCGGTTTGGATGGGCACTTCGAGGCTGCTGCCGGTTCGAATACGCCGGTATTCGCCGGGACTCACCCCATATCGACGTCTGAACGCCTTGTAGAACGAGTTCCAGGAGAGATACCCGACCATCGTGGCGATATCTTTCAGGTTCAAGGAGGTGTCGGCCATCAACTCTTCGACCCGACTCATCCTTATTGTCTCCAGATATGTGGAAAACGATTCACCTACCTGTTCCTTGAAGAAGCGTGAAAGATACTGGTGGTTCAGGTCGAACCGGTCGGCTACCATGGCCAGACACAACTGCGGGTCGTGGTAGTTCTCCTCCAAACAGCCGACGATTCGTTCCTTCAGCTCCTGGTTGTGGCTCTTCTTGCCCTTGGACTGCGTCATGCACACCGGGTCCAGCACGGCGTGTAACCTGTTGAAGAAATCCGAGAGGGATGTGTACCGTGACAGATAGCTCATATAGTTTGGTGGAATGGTCCCCGCCTCGAGATCCACAGCCGATACGATCTTGACGACGGTGGAAGACAGGTCGTTCAACAGACACTCGACGGCCGTGGTTGACGGCATTGCGTGCCCGTCTTCGAAATTGTTCCGTCGGAGTTCCTGCAAAACCTCGTTCATTCCCGCCGGGTCGCCTGCCATGACCGTGGAGATGAGGTGCTGTTCCTCGTTACTCCCATAATAGTAGGGGTTCGCGTTGTCCTGATGGTTCTGGAAGAAGGCGATTCCGGATTTGTGTACTGATTCGGGCCAGATTCGCAAGGTACGCAGGGCCTCCTGAAACGAGGATTTGAGTTCGAGCAGCGATTCTCTGGGTTTTCCGACCCCGATACGCGTGTGCAGACCGGCATTCGTCTCCAGTTCGTGCCGGAACTTTTCGAGGAGTCGCAGATTCCCCTCCTCGGCGGGGAAGATTACGATATCTCCCTCCGTCGTCTTATGCCGATTCCAATCCAGGGGAATACGAAATTCGAGGAATCGGAATACCAGCAGTCCCTCGTCACGTTCCCGATTCCGTTCCATCGGAACGGCGAAGACGGCCACGTGAAGGGCTTTTTTAGGAAACGCGATTCCCGCATCGGCCAACGATTCCCGGAGCATCTCCTCGTCGGTGAAGCCACCCCGAAGGATCTGTTCGAATATGCCGTGCCGTATGATGCGGCCGTAGCGTACGCGTTCCTTCTCGATGTCCAGCTTCTCGCCGATGAGGTCTCGCATCGATTGTTCCAACCAGGAGTATCGATACTCGATCTGAGATTGCTCCTCCCAATGCTGCTTGGCGACGATGCCGAAGAGCTTCGAGAGTGGTCGGCTGGAGCGGGAAGCGAAGAACGCCGCGACTACGAGTCCGACGAGGATCGTGCCGACCACGACTGCCAGGAACATGACGGTAAGCGGTCTTGTTTGGGCCTGTACGTAGGATCTCGGGACGCTGGCCCGGTAGTGCAGATCGAGTTCATCGGTCCGCCCCGCTACCCGGATCTCCAGTGGTGTCCGTCGGTTGCCTGTCGCCATATCTTCGGTAGCCGGTTCGGCAGACGGCGCCGGCGAGGATCGATAGATGACTGTTCTTTGGGAATTGAGGATCGAATAGTACCCGCCGGAACGAGTGAATTCCTGGAAATACAAATCGAAACTCTCGCTGGGGATCAGCGCGATGAGGACCGCCTTCGGCGGACCAGATACCAGGGAAGAGACGACGGGTGTCTTGAACGTCACCAAAGATGAGACCGTATCTCCGATAGTGATCTTAGATTTCGGGTAAAGTACCGATCGCCCGGACCAAAGTTCGATCTCGGCGGCCCACTCATCGAAGCTTTTCTCGCCGTTCCGCATGAAATTCGGGTAGAACCATTGTATGTCGGGGTTCATATAAAAAGTAGAAAGGACGGTTCCGGAATTACGGAATAACAGATAGACACTCTCTACGAATCCGGTCTTCAAGTTGTACCGTTGGAACTCTCCGCTCAGTCGTATCAGCGTGTAGTAGTGTTGCAGCGGCAGCGGTGCCTCTACGCGCATGAAGTCTCGAATGTCGGCGTCGTTGGCGATGCGCAAGGCGCTCTCCTCGATCTCGACTAATCGGGCTTCTAAAAGATCTCGTCCGCGTTCGAGGAGAATTCGGGCCGAATCGAGGGCCTGCGCCTCGGCGGCACGGTGAGTGCCGACGTAGGCGAACAGGAACGCCGCGAGGTTAATGCCGATGACCACGAGATAGGTGAGGAAGAAGGACCCGAAAAATGAGCGGGAGGCCTTATCCATCCACTCATGATATGGTGCGGATCCGATATTGTCAATGATTTCACTCACCTTGACGTCATTTCACACCGGATTGTCGAATCATTCACACTCTTCTCGACAATTTCACACTTCACAAGAGTTCAATGTTGGGGTGATAATGAGACACTTCATGAAGGAGACAGGTTGAATTGATGGTACAACCACTAATCCACGAAATCGAACAGCCGCTTGTCCACAAGCGGGACCTGTGGCAGCGTATCGTAGGAAACTACCAGTTATACTTGATTTTGCTGATACCCACCGCCTACATCATCATCTTCAAGTATATTCCCATGTACGGCGCCCAGATCGCGTTCCGAAACTATTCGGTGCGCAAGGGCATCTGGGGCAGCGCGTGGGTCGGTCTCTATCACTTCAAGCGGTTCTTCGATTCCTACCAGTTCCGACGGGTGATTTTGAATACCCTCGGTATCAGTATCTACCACCTGGCCGCCGGGTTTCCGATCCCGATCATCCTGGCCCTCTCGTTGAACAGCACCAATATCTACGCCCTGAAGAAGACGGTGCAGACTACTACCTATATCCCCCACTTTATATCGGTGGTGGTCATGGTGGGCATGGTGCTCCAGTTTCTCTCCCCGAGGATCGGCATTGTGAACGAGCTCAGGTCACTGGCGGGATTGAAGCCTCTTAACTTCATCGCCGAACCTGAGTATTTCAAGTCGATCTACGTCTGGTCGGGGATATGGCAGAATGCCGGATGGGCATCCATCATCTATCTGGCTGCGCTCTCCTCCGTGGATCCGACATTGCACGAGGCGGCGGTAATAGACGGCGCGAGTAAATTTCAGAGAGTTCGCTTGATCGATTTTCCGGGTATCTTACCGACTGCAATTATCCTCCTCATAATCAACGCCGGCCGGATGATGAACGTAGGATTCGAGAAGGTGTTCCTCCTGCAGAATGATCTTAACCTCAGGACCAGCGAGGTGATCCAGACCTATGTGTATAAGGTGGGGCTGGCGTCGGCCACGGCCAACTACTCATACTCCACGGCAATCGGCCTATTCAACTCGTTTCTGAATCTCTTTCTGATTATTACCGTGAACCGGCTGGCCAAGCGCCTGGGGGAGACCAGCTTATGGTAGACAACACCGTACAGCCGATGCGCCCCGAACCTGCAGACCGAGGATTGGCAACAAAAAAGACCAAAATAAAAGAAGCCGCCTCCGACCGGGTGTACAACATCGTCAACAACAGCCTCCTCATGATTATCTTCGTGGTGGTGGCATACCCTCTTCTCTATATCACTGCGTGTTCTTTCAGTTCTACGTTGGCCATCTATTCCGGCAAGGTGTGGATCTGGCCGGTAGGCTTTCAGGTGACCGCATACAAGGAGATCTTCCAATATCGGCCGGTGCTGATCGGGTATGGAAATACCATCTATTACACCGTTATCGGAACCGCGGTAAACGTAGTCTGTACCATCATGGCGGCGTATCCGCTTTCCAGGAAGGATCTGGTGGGCCGCGACCTCCTGATGTTTATGTATACCTTCACCATGATCTTCTTCGGTGGGATGATTCCCACGTATCTGCTGGTGCGTAACCTGGGTATGCTGAACACCCGCTGGGCGATGATCATCCCCCAAGCCGTGGGTGTGTACAATGTCATTATCGCTCGCACCTTCTTCCAGCACAACATACCGCAGGATATGCTCGATGCGGCGCGTATCGACGGCGCCAGCGACATACAGTTCATCTTCATGGTTGTGTTGCCCCTCTCGGGTGCCATCATTGCCGTAATCACCCTCTTCTACGCGGTATTCCACTGGAACGCCTTCTTCCATGCGTTCATCTACTTGAACAAGCGCGAGCTGTACCCGCTGCAGGTGTTTCTACGCGAAATACTCGTCATGAATGAGATAGATCCGGAGATGGTGGTCGATCCGGAGGAGATGCAGGAGATGGAGAACCTCAGGGAGTTACTGAAGTATGCCCTGATCATCGTCTCCTCCGTACCGATCCTGCTGCTTTATCCGTTCGTGCAGAAGTATTTCGTCAAAGGAGTGATGCTCGGTTCGATAAAGGGTTGAGTGACCGGTTCAGATACTTGTAGGTGGTTATTATTCGACATCCCCCGTCTCTTAATGTCGGAAATAATGTCGGAAATAATATCGGAAACCATTCAATCTATAACGATTGACGGAGGCCGGGGGAGGGTTGTATCCGGCGACTGAGGGGGTCGACTCCTGTAAGGGTACGCGCGACCGTCAGGAAGATCGACTCCCTTTGAGCAAATACATTTTTTAAGGAGGGATCGTATGAGACGATCTACAGTAACGATCGCGGTGTGTATCGCGATACTCATTTCCCCGGTACTCTTCGGGGCCGGGCAGCAGGGCGGCGGTGAAGCGACTCCTGAGGTGAAGGTGAATCCGGCGGGTACATTCCCGATCGTCGACCAGCCGATCACGATTACGGTGTTTGCCGGACAGGACGTGCGTGTTGTCGATTATAACGACAACTATCAGACCCAGATGATGGAGGAGAAGACCAACATCAATATCGAGTGGCTCTTGGTCCCGGATCAGCAGGCGGACGACAAGATCAACCTGATCCTGGCCAGCGGCACCGATCTGCCGGACGTATTCGCCCGGGAGTTGGGAAACGACCTCGTTCTGAAGTACGGCCAGGAGGGGATCTTCATCCCGGTGAACGACCTCATCGAGAAGTACGGTGTCAACACCAAGCGGATCATCTCCGATTATGAGGAGCAGGGTGTCGACTTCGTCGCGATGTACACCATGCCCGACGGCAACATCTACGGCCTGCCTCGGGTGAACGTGTGTAAGTGGTGCGAGACTATCTGGCGTTGCTGGGTACGCAAGGACTGGATGGAGAAGCTCGGGCTCGAGATGCCTGCTACGGTGGACGAGTTCTACGACATGCTGGTGGCCTTCCGGGACCAGGACCCCAACGGCAACGGCGAGAGTGACGAGATCGCACTGATGGGTGCCCGGCAGGGATGGGGAACCCAGGTGGAAGGCTTCCTGATGATGCCCTTCATCGCCTACAACGCCGGGAACGGCAACCGCATGATCTACGACGAGAAGACCGGCAAGGTCTCGGCCGCCTACACGCAACCGGAGTGGTTCGAAGGGGTGAAATACGTCAAACGGCTCATCGACGACGAGCTCCTGGACCCGGTTTCGTTGACCCAGGGTAGGGAGGAGTACAAGGTCATGGGAGAGACCCGCCCGGCCATCACAGGTGCCCACCTGGCTAGTAACTTCCAGTTCCTCACCGTCAAGGACAAGAAGTATGAGGAGTACGAGGCGATTCCGGCCCTGAAGAGCGTTGATACCGGTGAACGTCAGACCTTCGGCAACAAGTATCAGCCCTTCGGCGGCAGCCGCTGGACCATCACCAATGAGGCCGATTATCCCGAGGCGATCTTCCGGTTGGGCGACTACTGTTACAGCGAGGAAGTCTCGATGACCATGCGGTACGCCAAGAAGGGCGAGGACTGGGTCGAAGTCGGCCCTGAATCGGGACTCAAAGGACCCTTCGGTGCTCCTGCGAAATTCAAGGAAATCGGACAGTGGGGCGAGCCTACAAAGAACAGCCTGCGAACAAGCAATCTGCCCTTCTACCTCTCCTGGGACCTCCTGAAGGGGCTTGGTATGGCCGACAACAGCGATTCGTATTACGTGCTGCGGACTCCCAAGTATAATGACTACAAGGTGGCGAACAGCCTCCCGCGGATCACCATGCTGCCGGTGGAAGTAGACGAGTACTCCGAGCTCTCGAGTACCCTGGATACCTACGTGGACGAGACCTTCGCCCGGTTCGTAACCGGTGACCTGCCCCTGGATGCCTGGGACGACTTCCAGGCCGAACTCGAGAAGATCGGCATCGACCGGTATATCGAACTGTTGGAGACCGCCATCGAACGGCAGTACGGGGACTAAGATTCGCATGACTATGGTTCGACGGCATATGTCGAGAATGCGTTACATGCTCCCTTGATCTGTTTCAGTACGTACATTACGCCCGCCCTTCGGCTATCCGGAGGGCGGGTTTTTCATTGTGCTCTCGTTGGCCATGGTACGCGTGACCTCATATGGAAGAACACCGTAAGCATACCCGGTCATTATTGATTCAGGAGGGGAATCCAAGTACTTTTATAGTACACTACGTTGTATAAAACTGGAGTTATCGATTCATGGATGACACGATATTGATCACCGGTTCTACCGGTGGTGTAGGAATGGAGGTGATTCGCAGCCTTCAGAGAAGCGATGCCTCAATAGTTGCGGCCGTCAGGCCGGGTAAGATCGAACATGCTCGAACGCTATTCGGTGATTTAGAAGTGGATCACATTCGGGAGTTCGATTTCACCGATCCTACTATATGGGAATGCGCGTTAGAAGAGGTTACACGGGTGTTCCTCCTCCGACCTCCACAACTTTCAAACGTCAGGCGTGACATGCGTCCTTTTCTCTCATATCTGAAAGGCGTGAGAGATCCGCGGGGAGATTTGCAGATCCGGCAACTCGTATTCCTCTCGGTACAAGGCGCGGAGCGAAATCGGATGATACCACACCACAAGATTGAAATGGCGTTGGCCGATCTCGGGTTGCCGTATACGCACTTGAGGCCCAGTTTCTTCATGCAGAACCTGACCACCACTCACCTGCCTGAAATCCGGGATGAGGACAGAATTTTCGTTCCCGCCGGGAACGGCAGGACCAATTTCATCGACGTTCGGGATATCGGGGATGCAGCGGCGAAGGTTCTCACCGAAACGGGTCACGTCGATCGAGCCTATACCCTCACCGGACCACGCGATTATACATATGGTGAAGTCGCGGAGATACTCTCCGAAGTATTGGGCAGACGAATCGAGTATCAGGACGCCTCGCCTCTATCTTTCCTGCGGTACCACGGCAGGCAAGGGAAAAAGCTGGGGTTCCGGCTGGTGATGCTGGCGCTGTACTCGGTGGCGAAATACGGTCGTGCTGCGGCAGGTTCCACAGGAGACCTCGAGGTTCTTATCGGCAATCCCGGCCGAGATCTCGTTCGATTTGTGGAAGACCATGAAAAGCTGTTTTCGAGTGAAGGATAACCCGATCCAGAGACGTTGTCGATCTTACAGCGTCTATTGTTTTTTGTTAGAATGAAACAATGGAATGAATCAGAAGAACACAAATACTTGATGGTAGACCATAGAAGCGACGCGTAAGCAACACTGGACAGATAAAGGATACGTACAATGGCAAAGACAGACAGACCGAATATAATCTGGGTGATGGCGGAGGATATGGGACTCGACCTCGAGTGCTATGGCATGAAGGGTGTCTCTACCCCGAACCTAAACCGGATGGCTCGTGAGGGGATTAGGTACGACAACTGCTTCTGCACCAATCCCATCTGCTCGCCCTCCAGGTCGGCCATGATGGTGGGGGCCTACCAGACTACTATCGACGCTCACAACCACCGCTCCAAGCGAGATACCCCTCTGGCGCAGCCTTTCATGCCGATCACCCATCACCTGCGGAACGCCGGCTACACCTGCATCCTCGGGCACGAGAAGGTGATGGGTAAGGGGCAAAAGACCGACTGCAACTTCAAGCACGAGAAACTCGGACCGTATGACGGCAAGGAGCACTTCGGCCTCTTCGACAAGCTGGACCGGGCCGATTCGGAGGATATGCCCTTCTACCACCACATCCAGCTGGTGGTGACCCACCGGGGCGACTGGTGGGAGGGGGTTCGGAAAAACTCCTCCAAGCCGGTGAAGATCGATGAGATCGAGCTTCCACCCTACACGGCGGACACGCCGGAGACCCGCCTGGACTGGGCCGCGTACCTGGATACCGTGGAGTACATGGACAACGAGATGGGCATGCTCCTGGAGGAACTCGAACAGAATGAGATGGTGGGGAACACCGTGGTGATCTTCATCGCCGACAATGGCCGCTGCCAGATCCGCGGTAAGGGCTATCTGTATGAGCCGGGTCTGCATATTCCCTGCATCGTCTGGGCACCGGGGATCGTGGAACCCGCCGAACCGGAACAGAAGATCGTCTCGACTCTGGACATCGTCGCCTCGGTCCTGGACCTGGCCGGTGCCGAAACGCCGGACTATCTGGAGGGCACACCCTTCATCGATCGCGAAGACTTTCAGGGCCGGGAGTACATCTACGGCGCCCGGGACATGTGGGACGAGATCGACGACTGCTCCCGATCCATCTGCGACGGCCGCTACAACTACATCAGGAACTACATGCCTGAGGTGCCGTGGGACGCCCACCAGGCCTATCTGGATTTCTACCGTCCGGTGGTGCATGTCATGCGCAGGCTTAAGGCCGAGGGGAAACTGGACGAAAAGACATCTCTGTTCTTCAAGGACCGGAAGCCGGACGAGGAGCTCTACGACTGGAAGACCGACCCCCACGAACTCGAAAACCTGGTAAATAGTCCGGAGCACGCCGCCATCCTCACCGAGATGAAGGCCCGAATGGAGCGGTATCAGGCCGAACACATCGACAAGGGCCTCGAGGATCTGAGAGACCGACTCCTTGACCTTACAATCGGCCTCGACGTGCGTGAATGGCTGCAGAAGGAGCATCCCGAACGCTGGGAGGCCCTCACGCGGGACGTATTCGTGAAGTACCAGGCCCTAGTGGAGGAGTACCGGGCGAATGAGGATAC
>CAZAKE010000132.1:0-13469 GCA_964485495.1 uncultured Spirochaetales bacterium | reverse complement strand
GTTCCTTTTCTGCGATATCGACTTCGTTCCTCGTCGAATCGCCTCGAAAAGGCATAAAATACGGAGTGAGCATGCACATTCCAAATGTAGCTACTGCTACATTTGGAATTGCTTCGGTGCCTTGACAGACACATATACTGTCGATACCCTGCTATTAATGGATTTAGGCGAATTGGTGATAACGGCGGAACTCGCAAATCTCGAACCCACTGAAGAAGAGCTGCAGCGTCTCGGTGTGGAGGTGGACCGGATGCTGGAGTATTTTCAGCGGATGTCCGCCGTCGATACGACCGACCTGAAACCGACCACACATGCCTTGCGGGGAGGCAATCGCCTGAGAGACGACGACGTAAACGAGAGTCTTCTGGCAGATGATATGCTGGAAAACGCGCCTGAATTGGAAGATCGGTTCATTGTTATTCCCAACGTGCTATAAACTGCGAGCATCGACCCCAAACCATTAACGATACCAATAGTTCGTACTAAATATATACATACGCAATATATACGTGGTATATACGTGAAATAGCTTCGGCACGGTCTGATTTCATGGCTGCGGCAGGCATATGCATAAGGATACCACATGACTCGATTGGATGGATGGAAGAAAATCCTGAAGGATTCCGACAGGATTTCGAAGTACAGAACCTATGTCACGGAGCACGAGAAAGAGGTCGGGGCATTTCTCGAATTCGATCCTGAACGGATCTCCGCTATTGAGGTAGCGGACGAGTTGGCGGGGGTGCCGTTCGCCGTGAAAGACAATATTGCCGTGAAGGGGTATCAACTCACCTGTGGGTCCAAAATACTCGAGGGGGTACGATCTCCGTATACTGCGACGGCAGTGGAGATGCTGCAACGATCCGGAGCCGTCCCCGTGGGAAAGACGAATCTGGATGAGTTCGGCATGGGTTCATCAACGGATGATTCGGCCCTTGGGAGTACGTCGAATCCGTGGGATAACGATCGAGTGGCCGGGGGCTCGAGCGGCGGGTCGGCTGCAGCCGTCGCAGCCGGCATGGTGCCGTTCGCCCTGGGTTCGGATACCGGAGGGTCCATCCGGCAACCGGCGGCCTTCTGCGGTGTGTACGGCCTGAAGCCGACCTACGGTACCGTCTCGCGGTATGGACTCGTCGCCTACGCCTCGTCTCTGGAGGTGATCGGGGTAGTCTCACGACACCCCGGCATATGCAGGACGGTATTCGAACGGATGCGAGGCCTCGATCCTCGCGACCAATCTTCCGTAGAATACAGGTCTCGAGACGATGAGAAGAGTTGTGTCGAAGGATCCGGTAAGGAGAAACCGACCATCGGATACCTTTCCGGACTCGAGGATCTGGATCCGCCGGTTGCCTCGGGGTACGCACAGACGGTCGAACGGCTTCGTGAGATCGGATACGAGATGGTAGAGGTGACTCTTCCAACCCTCGAGTACGTCGTTCCGTCCTACTACACCATCGCCACCGCCGAGGCTAGTGCGAATCTTGCCCGGTTCAACGGCATACGATACGGATACCGGCCGGAGTGGGCCGAAAACCCGGAGGAACTCATCCGCAAGGCACGCACCGAGGGATTCGGCGAAGAGGTAAAACTCCGAATTCTTTTGGGCACCTTTGTACTTAGATCAGGCTTTCAGGACCAGTATTATGTGAAGGCTCAGAAGATTCGGACCGCCATCAGGAACGACTTCGATTCGGTATTCTCGCGAGTAGGGTTAGTACTCATGCCGGTGTTTCCCACCCTCGCCTTTCCGCACGGCGCCGATGGACTCAGTCACTTCCAGCAGCGGTTGGCGGATAAGTTTACCGCCACCGCAAACCTGGCCGGAATACCGGCCATCTCCTTTCCCTGTGGTCTCTCCGAAGGCCTGCCTGTTGGAATGCAGTTTTTGGCACCGGTGTTCGAAGAGGAACGACTATTTCGGGTGACGGAGGCATGGGAGGACGCATATCCGGCACCAATGCCTACCGGTAAGACCCCCGAATGGAGCGAATGACGTGTATCAATCATTCATAGGACTCGAAATCCATATCCAACTCCTGGCCAAGACGAAGGTGTTCTGTGGCTGTCGTGCCGCCTTCGGCGATGAACCGAACACAAACGTGTGTCCGGTGTGTATGGGGTATCCCGGTGTACTTCCGGCTCTGAACAGGGAAGCCATCCGGATGGCCTACGTGGTCGCCAGGGCCTTGAGCTGCCGCCTGGAACCGGAGTGTGTGTTCGACAGGAAGAATTATTACTACCCGGACCTTCCGAAGAACTACCAGATCTCCCAATTCGGGACCCCGGTTGGACGTGATGGGTTCATGGATATCAAGTTTCACGGCAATCCCAAACGGGTACGCATACACGATGTTCATCTCGAGGAGGACGCAGGGAAGATGATCCACGCCGGCGATATGTCGCTTCTCGATTTCAACCGTGCCGGTACTCCGCTTCTGGAGGTCGTCACCGAGCCGGATCTCGAGATCGGCGAAGAAGCCGAGGTGTTTCTCCAAAACTTCCGACGGATGGTCAGATACCTGGGCGTGTGCGACGGAAACATGGAGGAGGGCTCCCTCCGCTGCGACGCCAACGTCTCGGTGAACTTGCGGGGACAGGGGCTCGGGAGTAAGGTCGAGATAAAGAACATGAACTCCTCCCGGTTCGTGCGCAAGGCGCTGAATTTCGAGATCGAACGGCACACGGATATTCTGGAGAAGGGCGGCTCGGTTCCGCAGGAAACGCGGCTGTGGAACGAAAACAGAGACATCTCTGAGGCGATGCGAACCAAAGAGGAGGCCAACGACTACCGCTACTTTCCTGATCCGGATCTGCCGCCGTTTACGGCGGACGAGGCGTTTCTCTCGGCGGTAGACGACTCCCTGGTGGAGTTGCCCCCGATCCGGAAGGAGCGGATGATCCGCGATTACGGTCTCTTGGAGTCTCAAGCCGAGTTCCTCTGTGATGAGAAGGATCGTGCGGACTTCTTCGAGGAGACCATCCACCGTGGAGCGGAGCCGACACAGGTTGCGTCGTGGATGGGGTCGGATGTCGCCAAGCTCCTAAATCGGACCGGTTCCGATCTAACCTCATCACCACTCACTCCCGCACGACTCGCCGCGCTTCTCGGCCTGTTACAGGAGCGGCGTATTCACGGCAAGATCGCGAAGCAGGTGCTCGAGGCCGTCTTCGATGAGGACAAAAGCCCTGAGATGATCATAGACGAGAAGGGGTGGGAGCAGATCACCGATCGAAACAGACTCGGGCAGATCGTGGATCAGGTCATCGAAGCGAACCCCAAGGCGGTAGACTCCATTCGTGAGGGCGATGTGAAGCCCATGGGGTTCCTGGTGGGCCAGGTGATGAAGGCCACCTCGGGTCGGGCCGAACCGCAGCTGGTGCAGGAGATCCTGAAGGAGCGGTTCGCCGGCGGTTCTATCGATCTGCTCTCTATGGGCGGCGCAATCGGGGGGCGCATTGAAGAGGGCATCGTGGTACCGGGTGATGTCGGTGTGCTCGAAGAACTCCTCAAGGACGGTCCGATCTCCGGCGAAAGGATACGGTTCGAAGAGATAGAAACCGGTCGGATCCTCAGCGAAGAGATCGTACCGGAAGACTGGGCCGCGCTGATCTCGACAGTAGCCGAGAGAGTATCTGGCGGAGACACCGACGGCATCGTGATTACCCACGGCACCGACACCCTGAGTTTCACCGCGTCTCTGCTGTTTTGGTTCTTTGCCGATACTCAGGTGCCGATCGTGATCACCGCGAGTGTCGTCTCATCCGAGGGCGGGGCAGAGGACGGATTGCGTAAGGCCGGGGCGGCGCTGAAGGCTGCGATAGAAAAGGCGGCGGAGTCCGATGCCGGAGTCTACGTCATGGTGGACGGCCGGGTGTACTCGCCGTTGAATCTGAAGTTCGAGCGGGTGGCGGACGAGGGATTCCGTAATTGGAACATGAATGCGCCTGTGTTCGCCGGCCGTCGGTCGATTCCCGCAGAGTTCGATTTCGATCGGACCGGCTTACGGCAGAGGTTGGAAGAGGCGGTGAATCGGGTCTTCATTTCCAGGATCTTTCCCGGTATGAGAGGAGAGGCGTTGATCTCACTTATCCAAGCCGGATACACCCATTTCGTTTTGGAGACATACGATTCCGGGACGGCAAACTTGCGGGAGAGTCCCTACTCCCTGAGGAAGGCGTTCTTGTTCGGGAAGGAACGTGATATCTCGTTCTTCTGTACCAGCCAACAGGAAGATATTGTGGATTTCTCCGAATATATAACCAGCCACGCGTTGTGGAAGGAGGGGGCCGTCCCGATGAGGTCGGTAGCCTCGGAGACAGCATACACTCGGTTGGTCGTTTCTCTCGTCTGCGGAAACGAGAACGAGGCGATAGTCCGTCAAATGGAGGAAGCTGATGCGTATATTAGCGGCTGATATCGGCCGATATGAGGGCCGGAAGATCGAAGTTGCCGGTTGGGTGCACAGGACCCGTGACTTAGGGAAGGTATCGTTTCTCATTCTCCGTGACCGGTCGGGGATGGTCCAGCTGGTTATGGATGAGAAACCGGATGTGACCAATGAGTCGGTCGTGACCGCCATCGGAACCGTGGCTGCCAACGATAAGGCCGCCGGAGGATTTGAGCTTCAGGTGGAAGATTGTACGATCCTGGCCAAGGCAGCGTCGGATCTTCCGCTCCAGGTAAATCAGGATCCCGAGGGGGTCGGCATCGAGGCGATTCTCGACAATCGGCTCCTGTCACTCAGGAATCCGAAGATCAGGGCGATCTTCAAGCTTCAGGCGGGGCTGGTTCACTACTTCGCTGAGTATCTGCGGGAGCACGAATTCACCGAGATCAAGACCAGTAAACTTATCGGTTCCGGTACCGAGGGCGGCACGGGACTGTTTTCGGTGGAGTACTTCGACACCACCGTCTACCTGGCCCAGTCGCCCCAATTTTACAAGCAGGCCATGGTGGCGTCCGGCATGGAACGGGTGTTCGAGATAGGGCAGGCGTACAGAGCCGAGAAACACGACACGCCCAGGCATCTGAACGAGTATGTCTCTCTCGACGTGGAGATGGCATTCATCGAGAGTGAGTTGGATCTGATCGAACTCGAGAAAGGCATCCTCGCACACGTGTTTTCCAGGGTGCTGGAGGAGCATACCGATGTTCTCGAACTCTGGGGCGCCTCCGTACCCGATCCCGAATCGGTTTCCAAGACCCCGATCATCTCTCATGACGACGGCAAGGCCATCGTCAAGGAACGCAGCGGGAAACGCGTGTTCGAGATAAATCCCGAGGCGGAGCGTGTGTTGTGTGAGTGGGCCACCGAGGAGCACGGAATCGACGCGATATTCGTGACCGGCTATCCGAGGAAGAAGCGGCCCTTCTATACATATCCAGACGGACTCAAGACCATGAGCTTCGATATGCTGTTCCGCGGATTGGAGATCACTACCGGTGGGAGGCGGATCAACGAGTATCCGATGCTGCTCGAGGCGTTGCCGAAGTTCGGCATGACCGAGGAGGGCCTCGGTGACTACCCCCGCATATTCAAGTACGGCTGCCCGCCCCACGGCGGGTTTGCCATTGGCCTGGAGCGACTCACGCAGAAGATCCTCGGGCTCGAGAATATCAAGGAGGCTTCGCTCTTTCCCAGAGACAGGCGCCGGGTTAGACCGTAACGTGATTGGTCGGAGCGAGTCTTGCCGATCCGGTGTGTATTCCGTATTGTTGTGTATATGGTGTGTATGTGGTGCGTCTATATTTGTGAGGTGATAGATTAATGTGTTGGAATTCGCCGAGTTCGAATCGTGGTCTCTCTTTCCGTGTCTTTTTCAGTGTTCTATTGGCTGTGGGATTTGTATCCGTAGCCGCATTGGAGGTCGGAGACCCCGCACCGGCATGGGTGAATCCGGACCTTCAGGGTAAGTATGTTTTTTCTCGTGATTATTATGGCACTTCCCCGGTTCTATTGGATTTCTATGCGACCTGGTGTGTGAATTGCAACGAGAAATTACCTGAGATCGAAGCCTTGTATGAAAAATACGGTGAGATGGGGCTGAAGGTACTTCTGTTCGCTATCGATGAAGGGGGCAGCGAGTTCGTAGCATCGTATTTCAAGAAGAACCCGACGAAACTCCCAATTTTAATCGATCGATACCGTGTCACACTGAACAAGAAATTCGGAGAGAGTTCGGTGCCGGTGTACTATCTAGTCGATGAAAATGGTATCATCGTGTTTAACGGCCTCGATGTGGACGAGTTGTCGAAACATCTCTCACAGATGTTTGAGGAATAGAGGTCGCGTATGATTCGTCGTCTCGCTCTCGTTGCGACCGTGTGGGTTTTCGTGACCGGGGGAACCCTTCTCCTGAGTGACGAGTCTCTTGCCATTTACTATACCGCCTCGTTGAACAACAATCTCATCGGATGCGAGTGTGGGACGAGTCCTGTGGCGGGGCTGGCCAAGACTGCCGTGCGTCTCCGTTCCCGAGATCGGAGTACCTCACTTTTGATTGACGGGGGGGATCTCTTCAGCCCGGAGTTCGAACCGGCCATGGCCGTTCAGGTTCTCGAGTCCTACCTCGGTCTCGAATACGATGTGATTGCCGTCGGCGACCAGGAGCTTTCGAACGGGATTACGGTACTGAACCAGGTCGTCGAATCGACCTCAACGGGAACAACATCATCGGATAGCAATTTCCCCTTCCTCTGTGTAAATCTGGGCTTCATATCTGATGAGACCCAGGTTTCCGTCCGAGAGTATTCTTTCATGCCGGTAGCCACGCAACCCACCGTTGTAACACGATCAGGAGTCCGGGTGTGGATTGCTTCGTTTATCAGCAGCGGAGTGTTCTACTTCTATCCGAAGAACATTACGGAACGACTACGCATCGAGGATCCGGTACGAACGGCTCGTTCCTTGTTGGAGATGCGTGAGGCTGTCTCCGCCGATCTGCGTATCGCGGTATTTCACGGGTCCCTATCGGAGGCGATGGCGTTTGCCGATGCTACGGCCGGGGGTATGGTTCGGGTAGATTTTGATCAAGATAGTGATGATGATGTTTCTGCAGGCACGGTGAAAGTCGGCGTGGACATCCTCATCGTGGCACACGAGCAGCGTCTCTACGAGGGGCTTAGCCCGGGGGGTGTTCCGGTGTTCTCACCTGGTGAGGATGGGAATCGGATCGGCGTCCTGACTCTCGCACGAGACACCCGGGAACAGCGGTTCATCGGACACAACGAATTCGAGAAGTATTCATACACTGCCGATCCGGACGATCCGATCGTAATGGAGCTGTTCGACGGGTACATCGAGGCGATGCTCGAGAGTATCAGGAAGAGCCGGGAAGAATCGGATAATCGGTGATATGGCATATCGGAAGAAACCGCCGGTATGGATTTCGGAAAACGACTCCCTGACCGGATGGACAGACGATCGTGAATCCATCTCATTTCCTATTGCCGTATACCTGAATGATAAGAAGCGCCCTGTGATGTCGTATCTCGGGCGATATCCTGAGAGATCCGCGGAGCAATTCCATGATCTGATCGGTCTCTTCCGGAAAAGACGCAGTGGTGTCGATCTCTCTCGGATTCTGGCATATCTGCCTTTTGATAGCCCTTCTGATTCTACGGAGATCTCCATTGCGTTCTTCTGGACCGAGGGTGTCAAGAGCGTGCCGCTGGTCCTGATCCGTCCGGAACGTATCCGTGTCACCTTTGAACCGAAACTCGAAGGCGAAAGAATCGTTTTCATCCCTCTGATCTATTGTAACGATGAGTACGGCAGAGAGGTCGCCTTTCGTGACCGTGAACTGGCCGTGCATGATTCCAAACGGATGCTCCTACTTTCACCCGAACGTGAGCGGGTGTGGATGGTTCCGAGTACGCCTGCGTTGGATCGGGTGATGCAGGCCGGTTCGGCCGACCTGTCGTTGATCAGTGGAATCCGGAAAACCCTACCGCAGAACGGTGCGATTATACTCGACTTTCCTTACACTTCGTATAGTGTCGGCACGCCGACCCCGACACCGGTCCTTGATATTTCGGAATTCAAACATGGATTGACACTCGCTCTCAATTTCAACGTGGATGGGGGGGAACTGCCGTATAATCCGGCTCAACCGACGAGGGTTCTACTGGGGATGGGGCCCGATATGACCGTAGTGAATCTTCCGATCTCCGTGCAGCGCCGCTGGTTTGCGAAAGCCGAGTCCATTCTCGGTGAGCGTATCATACGAGAGTTCAATGTACTCTCCACGTATCAGTTTTCCGTATCCGGTTCACTTTTCGATCTTCTGATCGAGTGTGGCGCCGGATTTCTTGCTGCCGGCTTCGAGCTTCGTAAGAAAGGCGAAAAGATACGGTATCGGAATGCGCGTTCGGTGGCACTGACGGTGCGGAAGGGGGTGGACTGGCTCGACATACAGGCCGGGTTCGAGACGGATGACGGAAGTGTCCATGAATTCTTCTTGTCGGATGAACTCTTGGACAACATCCTTCTTCAGGGGAAGGACGAGTATTTCATAATCGACAACAAAATGCTGAAACGCATCCGAAGGCTCCGTCTGCTTGGAATGCAGGAGGACGGCCGCATCAAGACACATGTGCACAATCCGGGTGTCTGGGAGGAGTTGAGCGACAGAGAGGTAGCCGAAGGAGCCTTGACGGGTATTCGTGAGACGGTACTCAAACTCCGCGACCTTACCAACATCGAGGATGTTGAGACCCCGCAGGGATTTCACGGCATCTTGCGTCCTTACCAGTCCGCCGGTCTGAGTTGGCTCTGGTTCCTTCGCGAATATGGTCTACACGGGTGTCTCGCTGATGACATGGGGCTCGGGAAGACGATCCAAACTCTGGGACTACTGCAAAAGGAGTTTCAGGAGGGATCACTGCAGACCGCACTGATCATTGCGCCGGTGAGTATTCTCTCAAACTGGCATCGAGAGATCGATCGTTTTACTCCTGAATTGACGTGTCTCCGACATCATGGTCCCTCGCGAAGCGTAGATGAATTCGATTCACACCGGATTATCCTGAGCAGTTACGCAACCGTCCGGAACGACATACGGGAGCTCTTGAAATTTCACTTCACGTACGTGATTCTCGACGAGGCTCAGGCCATCAAGAATGCAACTACCCAGACATTCAAGGCCGTTCGTAGGTTGAAGGCGGACCATCGTCTCACGTTGACCGGTACTCCGATGGAAAACGGGACTCTCGAGTTATGGTCGCAGATGGATTTCCTGCTTCCCGGACTACTTGGAACCAGGCGAGAGTTCATCGAACGATTCGCCAGACCCATCGAAGGCGGGGAGGCGGACGCGAAGGAGCGGACCGGCCTCCTCCGTAAGATGGTGTATCCGTTCATTCTCAGACGCAAGAAGGAGGATGTGGCGCCGGATCTTCCCGAAAAGGAAGAAATTTCTCTCCCCATCGAGATGGCGGACGACCAGGCCGCGGTATACTCTCGACTCAGAGCACGTTTTCGAGAGGAGATAGCCGACACCGTGGATAAACGCGGTGTCGGCGGGTCGATGATCAACCTGCTGGAGGCACTCCTTCGGCTGCGGCAGGCCGCCTTGTTTCCCGAACTGGTACGCCAGGAGTTTCGCGGTATCTCATCGTGTAAATTCGAACTCCTGAAGGATATCCTGGGTGATATCATCTCGGAGGGCAACAAGGTCTTGATTTTTTCTCAGTTCACCGGAGTTCTAAAGATAATCCGTCAATATCTCGCGGAGAAAGAGATTGGTCACCAATATTTGGACGGAAGTGTTCGTGATCGAGCCTCCCGGATCGAAGCGTTCCAGGAGGATCCGGGAGTGCCGGTGTTCCTGGTCAGCCTCAAGGCTGGTGGACTTGGGCTGAACCTGACCGCGGCCGACTACGTGATCCTCTTCGACCCGTGGTGGAACCCGGCTGTCGAGCGGCAGGCCATCGACCGTGCCCACCGTATCGGTCGTACGGGGAAGGTGATTGCCTATCGGCTGATCACCGTAGGTACGGTGGAGGAGAAGATCCAGGAATTACAGCGACGGAAATCCGCCCTCACCGAGGAGTTGATCGAGGAGGACAGCGGATTCCTGAAATCTCTCAACGGCCGGGATATCGAGTACCTGTTTTCGTAAATTTACTGGAAGAAGCGATAGGCTGTCATCACGATCGTCAGCAGCGTGAATCCGATACCGATCAGCCACTGCATAGAGTTGAAGCGCTTGTCTACTTGCTCGAAGCGCTTATCGATCTGCTCGAAGCGTTTCTCCATGAGATCGAAGCCCTGTTTCATCAGTTCGAACTGATTCTTGAGCGCTTCCTCCAGACGAACCGTCCGTTCGATGAGGTCGATATCCCGCTCCGGGGTCCGAAATCCTGCGGTGTCCAGCCAACGGGGTAAATTCGCCTGAACGTATTCGCCTATCTGATTCAGTTCCGGTTGTCCAATCGTCACTACGTGATCTCCCATACGATACCCTCCACGGTGAGAGCAAGGCTTGAGTCTACGACTCTCTGTTCTCTCCCCTATAGAAGGTTATCCGGTTTCGTTCCTCCCGCTTCGATTATACCGCATAAATCTGTAGAAAATAGGACAAAATGTAAAAATCAGAAAGACTCTAACTGTCCCAAGGGATCTTCGACCATCATTCCGTCCGAAGCCGCCACGCTCAATGCAACGTAGAGTTTGAAGAGGTATCGGACCTCCGACATCTGCCGTTGTATCCGTTCTCTATTGTGGTTGAAATCTTGAAAAAAGGCACCCGTCGTCATCCTGCGGTCTATGTCCCCATGTCCGAGGCCTATGGCATGGGATTCTTCGAGTACCTTCAGTGCGTGGAATATGTGTTCGAACATGGGAAACACCGACCGCATCTTCAATATCGAAGGGCTGATCTGCATCTTCAGCCGCATGAGCTCACCGGTACCGGCCGACGCATCGAACTCACTCAGCGGTCTTCGTTGTCCATTTAGGTCTACGTAGGCCAGCTCGAACAGCGGGAGAAGGTCACGATACCGCAGTGCGTAGGAACGGATAAACATCCCGGCGGAGGCCCGGAATATCTCGTCCCGGGTGTGCTGCCAGTATTCCGTATATAGCGTGATATCTTCGGCTCCCACCGCGAATGCCTGGAGAGGAACATCCGGCGTCTTCTCTACGATGCTTCCGGGTTCCGCCAACGCCTCGCCGCCGTCCGTGTCGGTGCAGACGACCGAGCCGATCGGACAGGTGATGAGGACCGCCCGGTCTTTCGATACGCGTACTTCGAATTCAGTTCCGCGCACGCCCATCACCGCGCTCTGGGTGGCGACTGAGACCTTCTCATGCGACATGAGTTTCTGTACCTTCAGCCCCAGTGAGCCGGAGAGCAGCCGCAGCTTGGTGTGTTTTTCGCCGGCTACGTCGCCGAAATCGAAATAGAAGGCGGTGTTTTCCTGTATGTGCGCGGTGACGGATCGTCCGTTTGGTAGCGCGATGTCCAGTTCCACCAAGCTACCTTCGTCTGTCTCCAGGAGGTCGAATTCCTGCAGCTCGAACCCGATGTCCAGGTATTCGTCAACTAACGCGCCATCTCGATATATCCAGGCATCCCCTTCCATGTAGACGATGATGCCGGCGGCCTGGTCCGGTGCGGCAAGGCCCGAAGCGGTCGAGATGCACATGAACACAAAGGCCGGCAGTAACCGTCCCACGATGGTTCGATTTCGTAATTTCATTCTTCAATTCTCCTATTTCTCGGCTGCCGTGGCGGTCTCCATCTTCGATATTCGGAATATCTCCATTTTTTCTCCGATACAGACGATACTCCCATCGGGTGACTGTGCTTCCCGGAGGAATAGGATCGTTTTCGGTAGCGTTTCACTCTGCGCCAGTACCGTCACCGAATACGGAGGAGCGGTCGTCTGCATCGATAGCCGGGAGTCCTCCCAGAGGAGAACTCCGAACCGATCTCTCTCTGATGCGAGTGGGAAAGTCGGTCCGAGGACGATCTCCCCGACTTCCAACGGTCGAGTATGCACCGTACTCAAGGTAGAGTCTAATACATACAGTAAAAAATTTCTCGAGGATTCGTTTCCTTCGGCATAGTCGGGGCGAGTGCAAACCAGGAGGATCGTGGAATCCGGGAGTACTCTGTACGCCGTGATCTGCCGTCCCGGAAATTCGCGGCTGTGCAGGATGGTGCTGCCGGCAGAATCGATAATATGAATAGACGGATCGAAGACGTCTCCCTCCTGTCGGCGTGGAGTGCGTACCATCAGAAGGGTGTTCGAGCCGACGGGCCCGATCGGGTGGAACGTGCCTCTGCCGCCGAGAGTTTCGCCGGCGGCTTCGAGCACCTCGGCGGTCGTGAGATAGCCGTCGGTATCGAGGGTGATCAGGTGGAGTTCCGTGTCGTTCGGGGTGCGGAACACTCCTCTGCGTCCGAGTTCTTTGAATATTCCCTGATCGTATGTCTCCTGGGAGACAATGATCGACTCCCGGTCGTCGGACTGTGGGATAAAACAGAGATCCGCCGGCAGGGAGTTGATCATGGACATGAAGAGGGGTCGGAAGGTTCCAGGATCGAGGAAGAGTAGGCCGCGTGGGGAACGCTGTGAGCCCGGGTAACAGCGGACGATGAGTCTTCCGGTGTGGACCGCTCGCGGGTACATCGCTGAAAAATCCATGGCGGATTCGTCAAGTTGACGTAGCAGGACCGTTTCCCCGAACCCATTCAGGGCGAACAGCTCCGGCCGGGGGGCAGCCTGGGAACCGAGGATTATCTCCTGCTTGCCGTCGTCGTCTATGTCGTACAGCAGGCCGTCTGCCGCACAGTATTCGGGCAGCTCCTTCAGGAGCAATTGTTTCCCGCCGGAGTCGAACACGGCGATCCTGTCTTCTCCAACCATCACGATCTCGGGGTCCTTGGTACCGCGGATATCTCCCGCGAGACAGAGTCCGATCTCCTCCGCGGGAAATCCCGATTCGGTGATACCCGTTGGATGCACCGTGAAGGAATCGTCGAACACGGTTTTTATGTAGTGGGTATTGTTGAGGTCGCCGCCGGGGTAGGGCCAACCATGGTATTCGGAGACCGTTCGCCCGGCGTGATTACATCCCGATAGGAGACCGACTGTACCGGTCAGCAGCGCGGCCACGCGCAGGAGAGGGATCAGATGTACGAACGCCCGTTCCTCGTTCAATAGCCCCACACCTCGACAGTCTCGAGTCCGATCACGACGAACTCGGGAGCACCGTCTTCATCGAGATCTTTGATGATCAGATTGATGATCGTGTCTTCAGGTAATTCCATGGTTTTCAATATATTCCCGGCCCAGTCGGTGATGGTGATCGTATCCTGACGCTGGAAGAGGAACTCAACGGCACCATCCGCATCAAGGTCGACGGGTTTGAATAGTGCCCAGTTTTCCGAGAGGTCCCAGGATTTGATCTCCCGGAACTCGTGGTCAAGGAGGATGAGCTCTTTCGTTCGCTGCC
>CAZAKE010000131.1:0-13595 GCA_964485495.1 uncultured Spirochaetales bacterium | reverse complement strand
GTAGGCCGTCGCCGATTGACACCCGATCCGGCCGGCAATATAGTTGAGATCATATGACCGACACACAGATACCCGTCATCGACTCCCATCTGGATTTAGCACTGAATGCGCTGCACCTGAACAGGAATCTCCGCCAGGAATTGGATCGGCTGAACGAGCAGGAGCGCGGAATGCGCGATCATCAGATGCGCGAAAAGGCGACCATCACGCTGCCCGAGCTGCGAGATGCCGGAGTCGTCGTATGCGTGGCTACCGTGTTGGCAAGATACTCTCCCGGATACCGCCCTGCAAACGGGTATTCCCGTATGGACATCGATTTTGCTACCCCGGACATCGCCAATGCCGACGCCGTGGGACAGTTCGCGTATTATGAGGCACTGGAGAGAGCCGGTGAGATCATCCTGTTGAGATCGGCCCGGGAGGTGAGGCAGCATGTAGCGGGCAGCCCCATAGGAAAGGGAGACGAGAAGACGGCCGCCGAGGAGGTCGCCGCTGCCCCTATCGGGGTCATCCTCGGCATGGAGGGCTCCGACCCGATCCTCTCCGCCGAGGACGCAGAGGTCTGGTTCCGGCGGGGTTTACGGGTCGCGAGCCTGTGCCACTACGGAAAGGGTATATTCGCGGCGGGTACGGGAACTCCGGGGCCTCTCACCAAGGCCGGGAGTGAGCTGTTGGCGACATTCAGGGGGCTCGGAATCATCCTGGATCTCTCACATCTCGCGGAGCAGGCCTTCTTCGAGGCCATGGAGACCTTCGACGGACCGGTGATGGCCAGTCACAACAACTGCCGGGCCCTCGTCCCCGGAGACCGGCAGTTCTCCGACGAACAGATCCGCGCCATCCTCAAACGGGACGGCATCATCGGCACGGCATTCGACGCCTGGATGCTCCACAAGCGCTGGGTGAGAGGGCAAACCCAACCGACCGAGCTGGATTCATCGGCGGTCGTAGACCACCTCGACCACATCTGTACCCTTGCGGGCGACTCGCGTCACGCGGCGCTGGGGACCGATTTGGACGGCGGGTTCGGCTCCGAGCAGACGCCCGGAGACGTCAAACGCTACTCCGGAATACACCGGCTGCGGGAGATCCTGAAAGACCGCGGCTACTGCCCTGAAGATATCGAAAACATCTTCTGGCGAAACTGGCACGATTTCTTCGTCACACACCTGCCCGGCTGAATCGTACCGTATGAAACCGGTGCCCTCGACGGCATGGAAGTGGCGAGAACGCATAGTGAACACACAACATTCGATAGGATAGGAGGAGAAGATGGGAAAGCGAGAGGAGATTCTGAAGGGACGAGGATACGAGATCGCGGACGCCCCGAAGCCGGGCGGGCTGTATACACCGGTAGTAATCGAGGACGGAGTCGCCTACCTTTCGGGGGCGGTGCCGGCGACCGCCGACGGCCTCGCGTTCAAGGGAAAGGTCCCCTCACAGGTCAGTGTCGAAGACGCGACCAAGGCCGCGGAGATCTGTGCCGCCAACCTGTTACGGGTATTCATCAGGGATGTCGGGGAACTCGCCAAGATCAAGCGTCTCATCAAGGTTACCGGATTCGTGAACACCGATACCGGATTCGCGGAACCGCATGTGGTGGTCAACGGCGCGTCGCAGCTGCTCCTCGACGTCTTGGGCGATGCAGGAAACCACGCCCGGTCCGCCGTCGGCATGGCCGCGCTTCCTTTAGATGCCCCGGTAGAGGTCGAATTGATCCTGAAGCTGGTCGATTGAACCCGGTTGCCCGTTCCGCCGGTCCGGCATGTGCGGCGGCCGTGACACTCGGGGCGGTCCTGCTGGCCGGATGGCTCCTCAGCGGCGGGTGCACGACCTATGTCGACGCGCACCTGGATCTCCGCATCCTGCCGGAGGCCGCCGACATCGCCGAAGCCGACTGGGTCCTTCCATATCCGGGCATCCGGTATGCCCGGTTCACCCACGCCGAGCCGCCGGTGGCGGTGACGATCATGATCGTCGACCTCGACACCCTCGGCCTGGAGCCGACGGTATCGCCGTCGGTTTCGGCACCGCCGCATGCACAAACCGTACACTCTCGAGGTATACCCCCCGACGCCGAAACCATGGGAATGAAGACCAGCGCGTTTATCGAGGTCTCCGGGTCCGTAGCGGCCTTCAACGCCTCCCCTTTCGCCCCGGTGGGAAGCAGGGAGGGAACCGGCAAGGACGTCTCCGGCCTGCACATCTATGAAGGCGACCTGGTCTCCCCTCCGGCCCGCGGAATGGATGCCCTCTACCTGCTCAGGGACGGTAGGGCGATGGTGGGTCCCCAGGTTCCATACCCCGTTCCGATCTCACAGATCCGGCACGCCGCCGGCGGTTTTACGATTATAGTCCGCAGGGGAGAGGTCGGAGGAACAGACGGCTCCCGGCATCCCCGCACCGCCGTAGGCATCGGCGACGAGGGCCGGACCCTCATCATCCTCACCGCCGACGGCCGGCAGAGGAACCACAGTATCGGCCTGACCACCCACGAGGTTGGATGCTGGCTCGCAGCCTTCGGGGCCGACGACGGGATAAACCTGGACGGCGGCGGGTCGACCGCCCTGGCGCTCAGGACCGAGGACGGCGGGGTACTCCTCCTGAACAGTCCGATCCATGGGGGAATGCCGGGCCGCGAGCGGCCCGTGGCCAACCACGTGGGAATCCGCTTCCGCTGAGCGAACGAATCTTATGGAAAACTGGCGCAGGAACCTGTACACCGTCTGGACGAGTTGCGCCTCATTCGGCGTGACGGTCGGCGCGCTTCGGCACGGTTGAAGCATGGGTAGAGCGTGATGCCGTGACCAGCGCAGCGCCGTAGAGGAGCAGCGCCCCGGCGCCGGCCGCCCTGAACCCCAGAGAGATCGAGACCAGCGCCGCGGCAGGCACGGCGATCACGGAGGCGAATCCGTTGACGGCCCACAGGAGCGAAATCCTCGCCGAACTACCCGCTCTCATTCCATAGATATCCAGACCCGCCGGCATGAGCCATCCCATGAAGAAGGCCCTGGGAAGCAACCATGCGAACACCACCAGAAACCGCAGTCCGACGGCCAGTTCCGCCGCCATCGCATACAACCGCCCCGTTCCGAACCAGGATACGAGAAGCGACACCCCGATACCGACCACCGCGGTCAGGACACGTTGCCTCGGGTCTTTCCGGATCGACGGCGCCACCGCACTCCCCGCTCCCGCGGCCAGCAGGAACCCGGTCAGCACCGCCGCCAACGCATACGCCGGCGAGGGGAGTATCGCGGCGGCCCGGCCCACTGCGGCGATCTCTGCCGTCATGAATCCCGCCCCGATGGCGAGGAAATACACGATTCCTCCGCCCCTAGCCGAGGAGTGCGCCGATTCCTGTACCCTCGTCGAAGGAGGCTCCGCCACGGCTCCCGCGCTCCCCTTCCCTTGATTCCCGGCGCCGCGGCTCCTCCTCCCGATGAACAACGCCGGCAAAACGATCCCGACCAGCCCGATTGCCGTTACGAGGAGCAGGGTTACCACCACCAGGAAATACCCCAACTCCAACCGGCGAAACCAGTCCCTGCCGTAGATGCTTCTGAAGAGATCGATGGAGCCCCACTCGAAGAAGTTATGAAAAAACGGCCTGTTCAGCGTCGGCGGCCGTATATCGTACACATATTCCCCGAGTCCCGAGGCGGCGGCCTGACCGAGGATCACCCCCGGATCTGCCATGAAGTACGATCCCGGATCGACGGTCGAGGTTTCTCCCGCCTCAACATCGCCCCTGCCGGATCGGTCTCCGCCAAGACGAGTTCCGAACCGGTAATCCAGTTCTATTCCCAACTCCCGCGAGAGATCATCGATGGCAGCCGCCTCCGGGCCTTCGGGAACTCCCCTGAACACCGCGACCAGTGCGGCCAGATAGTTATGTCCCACGAGTATTCCGTACTCGTCCATCCGCTTCGAAGCCAAGGCGCGGGAGAAGAGTCCGATAAGCTTCGGGGTATCTCTGGGAGGAACCTGCAGTCCCCGGACCGCGAAGAGGATCCCGTCTTCGGAGAGCAGGTCGATGCATCTGCCGATCGACTCGACTGTGAGGAGCCGGTCCTCCATCAGGCCGGAGAGCCCGCGACCGCCGGACGGCATCCCCTCCGCGGCGGCCAGTTGGATGAGGTCGTATCTGTTCTCGTCGGCGGCGACGAACACGTGCGGTTCGACCGTCACGACACGAACCCGCGGATCGGCGTATAAGGAATCGGTGTAGACGGACGCCTCGGCACGAAGAAGCTCAGCCGCGGCAACATCTCCGGTTACCAGAGTCACCGACCCAACCCCCATCCGCAGCGCCGCCCAGGCGGCCTGCCCTCCCGTGTCGCCGAGAATCAGGACGTTCACGGGGTCCCGGACACGGTAGGGCAAAGATTGGGGCGTATGATCGAAGATGGCAAGGTCATCCGAACGGGCGAACTCCTCGGCGGACCGGCCGGCCGGATCCAACAGAACACCGGCGACTCTTCCGTCGATCAGGACCGCCGCCTGCCGCGGCGGCGGGGTCTTGGCTCCGAGGCCGGCGAAGAAAACACGATGAAACGAGGGTGCGGAGTACACCGCTATTTCACCTTCGGGACTCGAGTCCTCCGCGATGAGTTCGGCCTCTCCCTGTGCGGCCAGCCGACGAAAATGCATGATCTCTTTGTACGGCTCGATCCACGGGTCGAGGGTAACCGGACCGTCTCCTCCGACGAGATATCCCAGGGAGGCGATGCCCAGCACAACGGCGATCAGCAGGCTGCGCAGTATCATTGCGGCCGCGGGTCTCCGGTAGGTTCGCCCTGTCGGTGCGGCCAACACGACGGCCGCCGCCAGGGCGGCGGCCCCCGCACAGCGGAAGGGAGAAAACACCGCGGGAACCGTGGTGGCAATGAGGAGAGCGACGACACCCCCTATCCCGCTCCCCGCCAGGTTGGCTCCGTACAGAAGCCCCTTGCGCGTCCCGTATCGCAGCACCGTTCCCAGTGCCGCGGCACCGAAGAGAAACGGCGCGGTCAGACAGAGAATGTAAAGAAGAAGCCCGGCCAGACCGGTAGGATCGTAGAGGAGATATTCCGAATCGAGGGGGATCTTCAGTGCCGCGCCGTAACAAGCCACCATCGAAACGGTCGTGGCACCACACCAGAACGCAAGCCACGCTTCCGGTTGCCGACCGATCCGCCGATCCAGCAGCCGGAGCAATACGCCGCTCAGCCCGAACCCGAGCATTGCCATGGTGATCACGAAATATCCGAAAAACTGATAGCTGGAGACCGCCAAAGACCGATGCAACAATACCTCGAATGCGATCAGAGACAAGGCGATAAGGAAGGAGCAGATGGCGGGTACCGCCGTCCTGTTCACTCCTGGACCTTGCCCGTCATGGGTACGAAGCGGACCGGGAGGAGCCGTCGGTAGGAGACCTCGCCGTCCCGGTCCTTCCGGATCTCGGTCAGCACCTGCACCTCGTAGGGGCTTCCGACGGGAATGATGATCCGCCCACCCGGCGCGAGTTGCTCGATCAACGGCGGCGGCACGTGTCCCGCGGCGGCGGTGACGATGATGCCGTCGAAAGGGGCAACTTCGGCCCGGCCGAAGTATCCGTCTCCCTTGACCACGGTGACGCCGGCATACCCCGCCGCTTTCAGGGTTTCCTCCGCCCGGTCGGCCAACTCATGGATGATCTCAATCGTGATCACCTCGGCTCCCATCTCCGCCAGCACGGCGGCCTGATATCCGCTGCCGGTCCCGATCTCCAACACCCTGTCTCCGGAACCGAGATCGAGCAGTTCGCTCATCAGCGCCACGATGTACGGCTGGGAGATCGTCTGTCCGAAGCCGATGGGGAGGGGGTGGTCGGCGTAGGCCGCGGTTTCGACATCCGCGGGCACGAAGACATGCCGGGGGACCGTCCTCATCGCCCGGAGCACCAACTCGTCATCGATTCCCCTGGCCTCGATCTGAGACTCCACCATCTGCAGCCGCTCCGTGCGGTGCTCCTCGGTGTCGGCGGCATCGAGCCGAAACGGCGATGCCGCACACAACAGCAGGATGAGGAGGACCGGCACGAACGACAACCGTCGAAGGTGGCGCCCTGCTCGTGTATCGATTAGAATTCGGATGCGTCTCATGGTTCCGGCGGCCACTCCCTCACCTGTGTATAGGCCTGATCCAGATCACTCCAATACTTCCGGTGCTTCTGGAGCTGCTCCCCCGCGGTATACCGCTCGGATTGATGTTTCTCCCGGTCGGTGGAGGCGTTCGAGAGGGTCCGATACGCCAGCGTAAATTGTAGGAGCCGCTCCACCAGGTCCAGGCGGATGTCTCTATAGCCGGGATCGTGCCAGAGGTTCTTGGTTTCGTCGGGATCGGTCCGATGGTCGTATAATTCACCCTCATCGAGGGCACCGTAGAAGACGAGTCTGAAGTCCCTGGTCCGCACGGCGGAGATCCTCCCCATGGCCCAGTCCCACTCACAGAAGGCTTCCGGTTTTCCCTCGGCAGGGATCCGGGCAATCGATTCGGCCGACGACTGAACAGTATCGCCTTGTTCGACGCCTCCGCAGCCGTGCCTCAGGAGCGGCACCAACGACATCCCCTCCCTCCCGGCCGGCATGGGAACACCGCAGAGGTCACAGAGGGTCGGATACAAGTCTACCGACTCGACGATACCCGGGACGGTTGTGCCTGCGGTAGGCTCCCTGAGGGTGGCAGGTGGTTTGATCAGGAAAGGGATCCGGTGGATCGAATCGTAGATGCCGAAATTCTTGTGAAAGAGGCCGTGCTCGCCGGCAAAATCACCATGGTCGGCGGTGTAGACGATGACCGTATTCTCATACTCCCCGGAGGTCTTCAACGCGTCCAGCACCCGACCGATCTCCGAATCGATCGCCGTGATCAGGGCGTAGTAGGAGGCCAGACAGCGTTTCAGCCGTCCCGGATCGGGGTCCGCCAACGGGTAGCCGCAGCCGTCTTTCAATCGCTCCACCATGAACCTAGGCTTGCCATGAAACCGGTTCTCGAAGTAGTCGTAGGCGCTCTCGGGCAGCACCATCTCCTCAGGATTATACATATCGAAGTGCTCCCTCGCAGGAGCGATTGGGGCATGGGGACGCTGGAAGCTCATGTGAATGAAGAAGGGACGATCAGGGTCCCTGCCCTGCAGGAAATCCAGGGTCCTCTCTCCGGTGAAGGCTTCGATGGAGTGTTCGTAGGGGAGTTTCGCCGGTGCGCTGCCGTCCATGGTGGTCTGCTGTCCGGGTTTCGGGGTCCCCTCCTCGTACAGGTCCGCCAACCCCCGCTCGTGGAGGTAGGAAAAATAATGATGGCCCAGTGGATCCCGCGGATCGGCATCACACAGGTCGGTATATTGTACGTATTCGAAACCATCGGCGTCCCACCGCCTGACCATATGGGACTTTCCGATCAGGGCGGTCTGGTAGCCGTGCATGCGGAACACGCTCCCCATGGAATCGGGATTCGGATCGGGCCAATCCCGGTTCCAGTTCCCAACGAACCCGTGGGTGTGCACGTATTGTCCGGTCATGAAGCAGATGCGGGAGGGCGCGCAGATGGGATTGTTGCTGAAGGCGGACAGGAAGTCAACACCATCGGCGGCCAATGCGTCGAGGTTGGGGGTCCGAACGTTGGGGTGGTTCCGATATCCAACACAGCCGGCGTTGTGCTGGTCGCTCATGATCCAAAGGACATTCGGTTTACGGGGCATATCGCATTCACCTCGGTATTGTGATGTGCCGGAACACAACCGGCCGGTACAGATAGTATACTACCCTATCTGTACCGGCTGGCCAAGATCATCGGTATCGCGGAAAAGGAACCGATATGCGTCACAACCCTACCTACTTTTCGAATTGCTGTGACAGATACTACTTGATACCCCGCCACCGGATTGAGTATTGTATATTCGACGGATTGTCCCACATAGCCGCGGGAAGACAGGTCGATGGAGGAGTAGCCATGGCACACATAAAATCAGCCTTGGAAATCGCAATGGAGCGAACCGATGGTATCAAGGCCGATAAATCGTCTATCAAGGCCCATGAGACGAAGCAGAAGGCCCGGAAGGCCGTATCGGATTTCCTCTCGGAGCCGGGGAACAAGGAACTCGACCTCGGGAAATATCTCAAGAAGCTGCCGGGGGAGGAGAAGAAGTGGGCCATGGAGGGAATTTCGGAGATACTCTCGGCCAATCTGGTCCTGCCGAAGGATAATTCCTATAAACAACGACTCGATGCCGTCTCCCAGGCGTACGCCGCGGTCTGCCGAGAGCGCAAACAGATCGCCCAAATCTTCGCCCAGGTTGAGCAGTTCTTCGAACAGTATCTGCAAAACCGCGACCAGCTCCAGGAATCGCTCGAATCCCAGTATGCTCCACAGCTGCAGGCGAAGCAGAAGGAGCTGGCCAAGCAGTTCGGAACCGAGGTACAGCTGTCGCCGATGCAGGACCCCGAATTCATAACTATCCTACAGAAGAACCTCGCCCGGTTGGAGCAGCAGTATCAGGAGGCGTTGAACCAGGTGAAGGAGCAACTTTCGACCTACTGTACCTGAGGTATCCTACCTGGCCGGTTTTTCACCAATGCGGTCGATCCACTCCTTCGGAAGGGCCGAGACGGGAACCACATAGGTGATCGTATTCTCCTCGGGGCCGATCGTCAGCACCGGCAGCCCAACCAATCGCCACTCCCGGTCGAGGGCGGCACCGCCGGAGCTCCCGTGACTAATGGTCGCATCGGTCTTGATGTATCGGCCGAATCCCGTCCGGAAAAACCCGCTTACCACTCCCCTGGTCAGAGATATGGTGGGCCGCGAACCGACTCCCCCGATTCCCGGAAATCCCACGAAGGTAAGGGTCTCACCGATGACGACCCGTTCGGAATCTCCGATACGAAGGAAGGGGAAGGCGTATCCTGCAGGCAGCGGCTGTCCGTAGAGGCCCGAGACCACCTGCAGCAGTGCCAGATCGCGGTCCAGGTCGACGGCGACGGGCTTCAGCCTGAACAGCTCCTGCGGCGGTTGCTCGTGATCCAGACTCATCGCACCGTACAGACCGGTGGAAATATCTCCGCCGTGATCCTCAACCACATGGAGAGAGGTGAGGATAAGGCCATCCGGAGAGACGACGCATCCGGATCCCTTGCCGGCCTCTCCGATTATCTCCCAAACCGCCGCCAGAGCAAGGTCCATGTCGCGAACCAATCGGGGCAGCCGGGGATAGTCGGTGAGTCGTTCCGGTACCCGCCGGGAAAACGTGGCGAGAAGAGAGGCGGTGACCACCTCCCGATCGGATAGCTGATCCGTGACGGAGACATACAGACGCCTGGGAGCACCGACGGCCTCCCGCTCGATGATGAGGCTCTCACTTCCGAGGTAGCTTTCGGCCAGATAATCGGCATCCTCCCGGGAGAGCGCCGGTCGGTTCCATCCGACCATCATGTCGACATCGCCGGCGGTGTCGAAGATATCCAGACGCACAACCGAAGCAGACCGGGGCACATCCAGAGCCAGGAGGGAGAACATACCCGTCTGTGGCTTCAGAACGATAGTCAGAGGTTCCCCCGGCACAAGCCCGACCGGATCCTCCGCATGGATATATTCGAGGGTGACGAAAAAGGGGATCGACCGCAGGGCCCTGCCCGAGACGACCGGATATACACCCTTTTGGTAGACGACATCCAGGTAGTACTCGCCGGTGAGCAGCGCCGGATCACCCATCCTGGTGAAGAAGAGGGACTCGTTGTACGCCTCGGAAACCCCGGCCGCGTCGACATAGGCGTAGTCCTGCATGTCGCGTCCATGATTCAGATAGAGATCGAGATCCGCCGGTGCCCCCGAGATCGAAATTCGTGCCGCATACACCGTCTGCGGCACACGGAAGCGGAACGTGACGTAATTCACATATCCGGCACGGACCTCGACTTCTCCGGCTACGGTCTTGCCGGGTTCTATGTCTCGAATGTTCCCGCTGCTCTCCAAGCCTATTGCATGGAACCCGCACCATAGAAAACCGCAGAGAGTAAAGAGAGGGAAGACGATTCTCCGACGCATGTCTGATAGTATCAGCCGGGACGGCATCTGTGCAATCATTCTCGCCTGACGGCGGCCCTGTGCGCCACGACCAGTTCGTGTACCCTCTCGAGGTCCGCACGGGTGAACCCCTCCCACTCCATCGGGAATATGGTGTTATCGTGAAACAGCGGCTCCTCCTCGATCGGATATCGGCAGCGGGCCACACTCTCGGACCACAGACGTGTCTCCGGTATCGGAGAGTACCTGGAGAGGATCACGTCGATGCCGAAGGAAGCGGCGTGCCGTACCGCCTCCTCGGCCTCCTCCACCCGCTGCCCCGGCAGGCCCACGAGTACATAGGCGCCGATCCGATCTCCGGTGAATCCCGCTCCCGCAAGCGCGTCCACGGCCGCGGCGAAATCCCCCTCCTGCCACTTCCGATCGTGGACCCGGTGGAAATCCGCCGCCGGGCTCTCATACCCGAGCCGGATCTCTCGTACTCCCGCCGCTGCCAGGATCCGAGCCGTCTCGAGATCGAGCCCGGTCACGTGAACCGCGTTAGGAAGGTGAAACCGGAATCGGGCGCCTCCGGCGATCACCCTCCGCAGAAACGGGAGGAGACTCGCATCCTTCGAAAAAAGGAGGGCATCGTCGTAGAAGGCGAAATCTCGGATGCCCAAGGAGGAGAGTTCGTTCATGGCCTCGAAGGACTCGTCGGGATCTCCGGATCGGTACCGCGACAAAATTCCGGAGGCGCAGTAATCGCAATCCAGGGGACACCCGGTATTCAACCGCACCACCCCTGCGTCCCTCCATGCTGAGGGCTCGGTCAGGAGCCGCTCACTCGGTGACGCCGAGGGCACCGGGAAGCCGCACCCCGCGAGAAAGGACCTGAATTCCACCCCGATCTCTCCCGGAAAGACCTCCACCGGCCCGAGGGACGCACAATGATCCGCAAGCAGGGACGCATAGACCCCGCCTGCTGCGACGGGTATCCCTGGGCAGACCCGTTCGGCGACGCGTATCGCCTCCTGTACGCCTAGGTACCAGTAGGTCATACCCGTGGAGATCAGGACGAGGTCCGGTCGCAACTCCCGCAGCCGCCGTTCGATCAACTCCTCGGGGATGCCGTAGCGATAATATCCTCTTCCGATGGACGGGAGTGCCTGCGGGTACTCCGCGGCTCGCCGGTGGAGTTTCCCGGTTCCGTCCGCCTTCCGCCTGGGTGTGCCGAGTTGTTCACATGCTTCCGGGTCATCATAATCGAGGACGTTAAGCACACGAACATCGTACCCGGCGTCGGCGAGCCACCGCCCGATCCGCATCAATCCGTACGGCTTTACGTATAAGTCGTAGAATGCAAAATCGTAGACCGGGGGGTTCAACAGGACAACTCGGGGCATCTCCGAGGTACTCATCAGATCAGGATACTCCCCTACTCTCGGATGAGACAAGTAGTATTGCTCGTGATCATCGCAAAAGTGTTTACAATTTTTCTTTTTTCTGATATCTTCTGTCTACCTTTTTTGGCGCCGTACCCAAGTGGTAAGGGAGAGGTCTGCAAAACCTTTATGCACCGGTTCGAATCCGGTCGGCGCCTATTATATGTTTATATGTTCCACGGAACACCATGCCTGCAAGCCGGGCTTCTCGCGAAGGTGTACGCGGGCTACGCGCCCCTGATGATCCCTTCGTGTGCCCGAAATGGTGTGTTCAGATGAAAAGAACGCGAGCATTCTAACCGAACTATCCTCGACAATCTCCCCGGCTACTAAAATTGACTCTCCCTCCCCCCAGGGTATACTATACTTGCCGGGGGAAGCGGATGAAGGTTCTGCCGATCGGAATTACCACATTACAGAAGATCCACGATCAGGGGATGGTATACGTCGACAAAACCGGCATTATCAAGTCCATGGCTGCGAATGGGGGGTATTATTTCCTCTCCCGTCCTCGACGTTTCGGGAAAAGCCTTCTGGTGGATACCTTCAAGCAGCTTTTCGAAGGCAACGAAGCGATCTTTCGCGGACTCGCAATCCATACTCAATGGGACTGGGCAAAAAAATATCCGGTGGTAAAGATCGACTTCGCCGGAGGGCTTTTACGCAGCAAAGAGGATTTTGAGAACAAACTCTTACCGGTTTTGGACAGGATCGCCGATGAATATGGTGTCTCTCTCACCGCCCGGGGCGTCGCAAACAGGCTCGGTGAGCTGGTTCAAGCCCTCTATAAAACAACAGGTTCCCCCGTGGTCGTTCTGGTTGACGAATACGATAAACCCCTACTCGACAATATTGAGAATCCGGAAACGGCGGCACAGATGAGAGACCTCTTGAAGGATTTCTATTCCCCGATTAAGGAGCTGGACTCCTACCTGCAATTCGTATTCCTCACCGGAGTGAGTAAATTCAGCAAGGTGAGTATCTTCAGCGGCATAAACAACCTCAAGGACATCAGCCTGGATTCCAATTACGCAGTCATCTGCGGCTATACCCAGAAGGACCTGGAGAAAGATTTTTCGGAACACCTGGAAGGGGTCGATTGGGAGAAGTTGAGACTCTGGTACAACGGCTTTAACTTTTCCGGAGAGCCTGTCTACAATCCCTTCGATATTTTGCTGTTCATCAGCGAAAACCGCACCTATCGGAACTTCTGGTTCGAGACGGGCACGCCTACGTTCCTGGTACGGCTGATGCAACAGAACCGGTATTTCCTTCCGGATCTTGAAAACATCGAGCTCAGTGATGAGCAGATGGCTTCCTTCGATGTAGAGCACATTCCCCCTGCAGTATTGCTGTTTCAGAGCGGATACCTGACAATAGACAAGCATTTTCAGAGAATGGGAACCTTACACTATCTGCTCAGGGTGCCCAATCGGGAAGTAAAGATAGCTTTGAGCAATGCGCTGTTCACAGGCTACACGAACATTTGGGATCGACGAATCAAGTACCAGACAAGCGGCTATGATTCCCTGCGGATCGGAGATATGATCGGGCTGGAAGCGGTGATACGAAGGCTCTTTGCAGGTGTTCCCTGGCGAAACTTCACCAACAACCCTATCGTCGAATATGAGGGGTACTGGGCATCGGTGCTGTACGCCTTCTTCGTGTCCATCACCTGCGAGGTAATCCCGGAGGACACGACAAACCAGGGACAGGCAGATCTGACGGTTAAGCTTGCGGAGGTGATCTGCGTGACGGAGATCAAGGTGATCGCCGGAAGCGGGCGGGAGGAACTCGACGATACCCGATTGGCCGGAAAAGGCGGAAATACCAATTCCGCCCTTGACCAGATCCGGACCCGTGACTACGCGGAAAAATATCTCGGGCAACCTGGGAAAAGAGTCTTCGAGGTGGGCATGGTCTTCGACCCGGCCGTGCGAAACCTCTCGAGTTTCGCCTGGGCGGAACGAAAGGCCTGATGAAATAGCCGGACTGAGGAAAAAACCGATTCAAGATAGGTGAACGATCAACGCCGGACGAACTGTCTGGATTCGGCGCGGTGGATTTCTAGTTATTTCCGCGTTGACACTTTGTGAGCATTTCTCTACCATGGAGTTTTACGATCGA
>CAZAKE010000130.1:0-13635 GCA_964485495.1 uncultured Spirochaetales bacterium | reverse complement strand
GTTCGATCTCCAATTGGGGGACTTCGGGATCGACGAGTTCTCCCGCGTTCATCAACTCGTGGAATGTCTGAAGTCGATCGCCAATCTCACCATCGAGTTCCAGCAAAAGCTTGCGAAAGTAACGGATCTTCTTTCGGACATCCTTTCTCTCGGCCGCACGGCTGTTGATCGTATCGATGCTGGGGAATCGGGTCTTTCCTTTACGACTTAGCTGTCGAGACTCATCGGCGCTCAAGACTGCCTCCATCAGGATCTAAAAGCCAAACTCATACCATCTTGACGCTTTAGCGTCGTAGCGTCAATGTAGTGCTATGAGCAAGGCTACCGTCTATCTTGACGACGATGTCCACAAGGCACTCCGAATGAAGTCGGCCGAGACCCGCGAGTCCATGTCGCAACTCATCAATGATGCGGTACGAGTCGCCATGGTTGAGGATCTCGAGGATATCACAGATTGGAACCATCGCCGGGACGAGAAGGCGATCGGCTACGAAGAGTTCTTGAAGCAACTGCGAGCCGATGGCACGATTTGAAGTCCGCGTCTTGCCGTCGGTCCGAAACGACCTTCGGCGAGTGCCCAGACCTGATGTACGACAAGTTCTCGATCGGATGGAAAGCCTGGCGCTCGCTCCCATCCCGGACGACTGCCGGAAAGTGACCGGCCGTGAACTACGTCGTGTGCGTTCCAACACCTGTCGTATCCTCTACGAGCTCCACGATGACGAGAACACAGTTGTAGTGATCAAAGTGGGTCACCGGAGCGAAGCGCATCGGTAAATGCCTTGTAGCTGTAGCATTCTGCGTAGCATCACGGCGCGAATTCCGTGTAGAATTGGGGGCATTTCAGGCGACTCCGTCGGGCCGAATTCCCCTGAAAAACCTCTGAATTCGTGTAGCAAAAGTGTAGCATTATGGCCTTGCAGACCCCTCACAAGACCTTGCATAGCTTTGCAGAAGTGTTATGGGAACTCGTTACTAATTCGTGAGTTACGCCAAAATCTTGTAAAACCTTACACTATAAGCATTTGCCTTAAAATCCCCCGGCCGAATACGCTGTACGGGTTCAAGTCCCGTCTCCGGTAGTTACTTTACAGATTATCACCCTGAAATTCTCGATTCCAACGGTGTGCAATACCTTTTCTCTGGGAAGACAACGAGTCACATTGAAATACGGGTGATCGCCTACCTCTAAAACATGAAGATTTAGTGATCATGGGGAGATGCTCGGTGATCACGGCCTTACCCTTAAAGGGTGCAGGATGTATGAAGGTCTAATGAGAATACCTCTGGTGATTTCGTGGCCTGCAAAATATGCTGAGGGACAGGTGTCTGGAGCCCTAACCGAACTTATCGACGTAGTTCCCACGCTCTATGAAGCGGCAGGATTGGATATACCCTTTTGGGTTCAAGGTCTATCCTTACAACCGATACTGACGGGTGAATCGACGGAGCATCGAAACTTCGTTCGTAGTGAAGCATTTGGCGTCATCGCATATCCGGATCAGACACACGCCACGATGTACCGAGATTCGAGGTGGAAGTTGGTTTCATACCATGGAAAAGGAATAAAGGAGCTCTACGACCTTATGAATGACCCATGGGAACACCGGAATCTTGCGGATGATCAGGAGTATGCACACGTACTACACAAGCTTATGAACTCAGCATGGGACGCGAGTGTGTTTTCTCATCACCCGGACAGACCAAGAACGGCACCGTATTGAATCGAATCAAACCGTATTTATTGAAAAATAGTAGGTGTTCAAAATCAAGCAATCACTTACTCGGCGTTACTTCGATCTCGTTTACCACCTTCAATTCACCGGCGGCTCGTTGGGCATACTCTCCGGCTTTCTTCTTGTCGCTATCAACATGTACAATGCCGGTGAGATGAATCTCCTCCTTCTTGAATGGGCCGAAACCTTTTTTCCGAGCGAACACGAGTATGTGTGCAGCTCCGGCAATAGTCGGATCGTCGATAATTTGTCTTTTAACATCGGTCGCAATGTCCTCAGCCTTGCGCATAGAGATACCTCCGGTGGACGGCGGCGTCAGTACACAACTTCGCCGGTCCGTCAAGATTCTTACGAAATCTTAAATCGGTATCGCCGAGTTGTCAAATAGATTCTTTTTTCGTAGCGGCCGATACAGTGAAAATAGGGGAAAAAAACTTGAAAAGTATGCACCCATGAAAACTAAATGTTTTTAGCGGTGTCTATTCGTCTATCCCTTTACCGAACCGATCATGACACCCTTCACGAAGTACTTCTGCAGGAACGGATAGATGAAAAGGATAGGAACGGTTGCTACTACGGTTGTGGCAAACTTGATCGTATCGGCGATCCGTTCGGTATCGCCGATATCTCCGACCGATCCGGCATCCATCATGGTCTCAGCGGAGTTGGCTACTAATATCTCACGCAAGATCAAAGAAATTGGATATTTCATGCGATTTCGGAGGAAAATCATTACATAAAAATATCCGTTCCAGCGGGAGACCCCATAAAACAATACCATAGTTGCTACAACGGGTTTCGCCACGGGTAAGATTATTCTGAAAAGCACGAGAAAATCATTCGCGCCGTCCATCTTGGCTGACTCCTCGAGGCTATCCGGAATGGTGAGAAAATAGGTTCGCATGATGATCATGTTGTAGGTGCTGATGGCGAACGTAAAAATTACCGACCAGTAGGTATCGAGTAACCCGAGGGACTTGACTTGGAGGAATAGGGGAACGAGTCCACCCTGAAAGAACATGGTAAACACCGCCATCTTCATCAGGAAGTTTTTCCAGTATACGTTCTTCCTGCTGAGGACGTATGCGGCAAAGGAAGTCATGAGAAGGTTGACGGATGTGCCAACCACCACAAGATACACAGAGTTTCCGAATCCGCGAATTACCATCGGATTGCGGAATACCATCTTATATGCGGCTACACTCAAGCCCAAAGGCCGCCATAGAAGTCCCGTGTGTCCCATGAAAAGATGCCCATCGCTTACTGATGCTACGAAGACGTAGTACAGGGGATAGAGCATAATCACGCACAGAAAAATCAGGAAGCCGTGGTTGGCGATGTCAAACACCCATTCGCCGAATTTTCGCTTTTGGATCATCATATTTCTATCCTCCTACCACAGGCTGGTTTCGTTGACTTTTCGGCTGATAGTGTTGGCGAGTACCAGCATCCCGAAATTTATGATCGAATTGAACAGACCCACCGCAGTACTGTAGCTCCAGTTGAACTCCAGCAGTCCTTTCCGATAGACAAAGGTCGCGATCACGTCGGCGGTCTCATAGATCGTCGAATTATACAAAAGGATGATCTTCTCGTGTCCGACAGACATCATCCGACCCATCCGCATGATCATCAAGATGATAATCGTCGGTACGATGGAGGGAACGGTGATATGAATAAGCTTACGCCACCGCCCGGCGCCATCGATTGTCGCGGCTTCATACAGTTGGGGATCGATTGCAGAAAGGGCGGAAAGGTAGATGATCGTACCCCATCCGACTTCCTGCCATATCCCACTACCGATATAGAAACCTCTAAAATATTTTGGATCTTGGAAAAATGCTATTCGTTCCATACCAAACCATGTGATGATATCGTTGAATAGACCGCGCATTTGACTGAATTCGAGGAGCAGCCCGCATACGACCACTATCGAAATGAAGTGCGGTATGTAGGTTAGGCTTTGGACGATTCGTTTGAAACTTACTTTGCGGACTTCGTTGATCAACAGCGCAAGAAATATCGGTGCCGGGAACCCGAGGACGAGTCCGTAGACGCTCAATACCACGGTATTCCGGATCAGACGCCAGAAGTAGTATGAGTTGAAGAATTGCTTGAAGTGGACAACGCCGGCCCACGGACTTCCCATGATACCCTTGGCGGGGACAAAACGCTTGAAGGAGATGATGACTCCATACATCGGGATGTAGTGAAAGAGAATGTAGAAGGCGATGACCGGAACCGCCATCAAATATATATATCGGTTCTTGAGAAAATCCTTCTTCAGCATGAGAGCGTAACCGGCTTGGCCCATCTTAGGTCTGTTCTGTAGGTCTATACGTATCTCTGCCTTGGTCCTTGTCGACATGTCTGCATCCTCGAAATATTAGAAATTCTCTGGAAAAAGAGCGTCTACCGGCTAGCCGGTGAGGCGCTCAATCATACGGAAAACAATTGTGCCGCCGGCCGGAGATTCCGACCGGCAGTCTTTTCTGTAACGCTTCTCTATCTTGGTATACGAATACAGTATACCAAAGATCCGACGCGATGATACCTTCGCGTGTTACCGGGCGTTGTATCGGTCGAGGCCGGCCTGCTTGATCTCGATGGCTCTTTCGATACCCATCTTCTGAAGCTGGGCCTGGAATTCGTCGAAATTATCGATTGATTCCTGGCCGGTGATGAACTTGATCACCATCTCGTCGCGATAGGTGTTCACCTCGCTCATGATGGCCGCAAGGTCTTCAGATTCCTCAGGAGTGGCGGTGATATTCTGGGCGAGCATGTGTTTTTCGGCCTCTGTCTGACCCCAGATCTCGATTGCATACCGCTGTGCCGGTCGCCAGGCGTACTGGTAGATGTACCGGTTGTCCTGAACGATGGGGCCGGAGTAGAAGGAACGGGTGTACAAACCGCCCATCTGGGAGAGCGTCTTCCCATCCGGATTGTTATTCATCAAGTCGGTGTACTTCGGGAAGTCAACACCCTCGAATCCGGGATAATCCTGGACCCAAGTATAACTCTCACCTTCGATACCGAAGTTGAAGAGGACGTGTCCTTCGTCCCCATAAGGATAGTCGGCCCATTCGGCACAGGCGTCTACATTCTTCGCTTGAGTCGTCAACGCCATCCCATCCGGCTTTACGGCACTATCCCGTTGTCCGAAGAAGGGAACGTCTCCACTATTGACTACCGGATATGGGGTAGGAGTCAGGTCATAGGTCGTATCCTTGCCCCTGTTCGCGTCCAGGTATGCACCGATACCGGAACCGGTGTAGGAGACCCATGCGAATGCATCGCCGTTCACGACTTTTGCGTCGAAGGTCTTACGTTCGTTGCTGATAAACTCAGGATCCACGAGTCCACGGTTAACCCAGTCTTTGAAGAAGATAAGGAAATCCTTGAATTCATCCTTATATGGCCCGAATGTGACTTTTCCGCTGTCGTCCTGATGGAAGTCCCAGGTTGTACCGAAGGGTTGGATAAAGACACCGCCGGCTGCGTTGATACCACGGCCTCTGCGGAGATTTGTGAATGTCAGAGGATATTCACACAGACCGGCTTCCTTCACGGCGACGAGAAGGGTATCCCAGTCGGCAATGGTTTCGGGTACATCCATTCCGAGCTGGTCCAGCCAATCCTTCCTCATCTGAGGTCCGAAGAATACCATAAGGTCCTGATGTCCCCGTATGAACGGCCATGCGAACAGGGTTCCTTTATCGGTCTTCGCGGCCTTCAACCAGTCGGGGTGTTGCTTGAACAATGCCATCAGGTTGGGAGACTTGTTCTCGATGACGTCGTTAAGTTGCACGATGACGCCGTCGTTGATGGCCTTCTCCGGTCCACCGGGGTAGGCGTTCCAGTTCCGGTAGATCATGTCCGGGAGTTCGTTCGATGCGATCATCAGGTTGAAGTTTTCATTCGCCTGTCCTTGGGGAGGATGAATCCATGTCACCTGAATCCCGGTCTTCGCCATGGCCTCTTTATAGAGAGGTGTTTCAGCGAGGTTGGATACGGACACGGCCGCGTTGGCCCAGAGTCCTTCCCAGATTGTTACTTCTTTCGGTGCATCGGCCGATGCGGCCTCTTGCTGAGCGCCTGCAAACAGTGCACCGGAAAGAAGTACGAGTGATACGAGTACCACGAGTCCTTTTCTCATAGCTTCTTCTCCTTTGAAAATTTTCTATCGCCACACTAAGGACGATGATTTAGGTGATTCCATTATGGACCCGGTAATTCGATCCGTAAATCAGAGATTTCATACACTCATACTCATTCAATGATATTCCTAATCTACGAAGAAGCACATGTATATCTAATACTGTACTTTTTGGGTAGATGGCAAATGAGATTGAATATTTTACCGTACGATAGGCCCATATTCCATATAGACGATATTGCATAAAATTGCACAAAGATAGAGAACCAACATGCGTCAATTTTTATTTCGGTATCGTATTCACGGTCTTGTACTGACCGGGAGTCATGCCCTCGTATTCCTTGAAGGCACGGATGAACGCGTTGCTACTGGAAAATCCGACGTTCCAGGCGAGTTCGTTGATGGTGATTTCATCACGAAGGAGGAGGGGCTTGGCCTTGGATATACGATACTGCTTAATGTATGTGCTTATCCCGATCTGATTCTGCTCCCGAAAGAACCTGGAGAGGTATGCTGGATTTCGCTTAAAATTATCGGCGATACTGCCCGGGCACAAGTTTTGATCCTGATAGTTTTCATGAATATAAGAGAGTATCTGGTCTCGCAACCTCTCGTTATGGCCTATTCTGCTGTTTTGCACGAATTCACACACCCGGTGGAGAATATTCTGCATCTCGACACGGAGCCTTTCGAATGATGTGCTTGACATCATCCTGGTGACGGGCTTTACCTCGTGCCAAAACTCGACCTCTCCCTCTTCTATAACCGTCGAATCGATTGTCTTGATCATCGTGGAGATCAGATCGAACATAAGGCACCTGGCCATCTCGAGCGAGATCAGCGAATCACCGAAGTTGTGGATATAGACATCCTCGATTATCGCGTCGGCTACCGGAAAATTGCCGGCTCGAATCGAGTTGATGAGTTTTTTCTCCTGTTCGATGGGATAATAATAGGCCCGGGTTGATTTCTTGATATCGGAATAGATGATGGGTCTGGAACACCCCTTTACGAGACGATATCCCAACGCGCGTTCGGCCTCCTGGTACAAGATATCGAAGCCGTCTTCGATCGGATGTGCTTCACTGATTCCGATGGAGAGTACCACGGGACGTATCCTCTCGATGTCATTCTTCTTTTCCAGGAAGAGTGCGAGAATCGGTTCGAGATTTCGAGTATCGGTATTGATGAAAACTCCAACGGTATAGTTGAGATCACGCACGAAATAGTGGGGATACACATCGGGTAAGGTCAACTGATCAGAAATCTGGGTATCGAACGAGCTTCGTGCAAAGCGGTTTTCAAGCCGATACACTCCCGAAATACTGTCTTCACAATCTACCAGTACAAGCACGAAGAATGGGTTCGGTAGAATGACGGTATACTCACGCAGTTGCGCTATCGTCGAAGAATCAAGGGGGCTCTCTCCGGTCAACAACTGCCTGAGATACCGTTGCCCAAGTATCGGATGTGCACTGTCGATCTCTTGCTTCAATCGCCTGTCTTCAGTGAGGATCGCATTGATGCTCTTGGTAATGAGATTGAACTCGTCAGAATGTAGCGAAACCGTCCCTCGACTGTCCGGACTCATGAGTCGAAGGAGAGAGCGGATCGGTTTATATCGGGCCGTGGCGGACCAGTAGATGAGAGATACCCCGACGAAGAAGCATATGCCGAAAGCAATCAGTGTGAATCTTCTAAGAGCCATGAATTGCCCGGCATAGATGTCATACGGCACAAGAGAAACGTAACTCCACTGGTGGATCTTCGTGCTATGTCGGTAGTTCAGGACGTATCGAACGCCATCGAGGGTGAGAATGTCTCCATTGGCGACTTCGCCGATACGGTCTTCTTCTTTTTCCAGCCGGGAAACCGGAAAGTTCGAATTGGATGAGAAGAGAATACCGGTTTCGCTATCGTCGATGAGAAGAATGCTGCGGTTGCTCCGCCTCGTATTTTCTATTACCTTGCGTATCTCGTCCAGATCGATCTCGAGAACCATCCATCCTTTCGGTGATCCAAGTCGTTGACCGACCGGAAGAGGAGAGACCATCGCGATGGTCCTGACGACATTGTCCGTCGGGGTTTCGGTATTCATTGCGACGAAGTGTCTGGACTGGGGTCCTTGAAAGATACGCATCCAATCATCGTACCCATGATAGGTATCGTTCTCTACGACTTCGCTCATGTGGGCAAGATAGTATTCTCTCGAATCGAAGAAACCGCTATGGGAGATAATCATGTCTAGGGCGTCGATATATACGTAGAATTTGATGATCGAGCTACTTGCTCCGTAGTAATCGTTGTAATCTAGGGCGATCGAGAATGCCCTATAGCCCTCGTCAATTCCAACAGGCGGTTTGAGGTAGATAAAACCGGTAAACCGCTCGTTGTGGGAGATGAGATGGCTAATTGTAAGGACATCAGTCATCAATCTGTCAATATACGATGTCATCTGATCGAGAATTTGCTCGTTAGCGCGATCTGTTGCTTCATCGACGATGTTTTGCGCACGGTTGAAGAGAAGAACTGTGAGAATGAGGGGTATCAACAGTATTAGGGAATAGGAGAGCAGGTACCGGTAATAAACCCGACCTCTCCTGAGCGGGTTTTGTATTTTCATCTGTGACCCGAATTGTACAGTGTTACCGCCAGATTGTCGAGATTCAATCGCTGTATCGGCACTGTTTCCCCAATATATAGTATACTATACGGCAAACCATCATTCCCAGGTCCCATAGTAGGATTGAAGATGAGCAGACTGAGACTACGGAGAAGAGATCGATACTCCTTAGAGTTAAAATTCATACATAGAATCGATCCAACCGATGCTGCCTCCACCACTGAGGCCGTCGCTCCAGGGAAGAAGTATACAACAAGAGTCAATATCTACTTTTTCCTGCCCAAGTCGTTCGGAATCGATATGCGGACTCTGGATACCGAAACCCTTTTCGATGACATCAAACTGTATCTACGCTTCGACACTCCCAAGAGAAAAATAGAAGAGAGTTTTGGTGACGATCCGCAATTCTCTCCTATTGCCGCGATCGAGCGGGCTGCGAACAGCGGACCATCCTGGGATAGAGGCCGGATAATCTATGAGTTGAAGCTGCTTGGAGCCATTTGCAAGTCCCATCTAAGGGATTCCTTGAAAACGCTGACTTTTAAAACGCCGACAAGAGACGAGAGTTCTTTCGGAGGACCACTTTCGCAGGAGGTGTGCGACCCGTTCCTTACGGCGATAGATTCGATTGCCAAAGCGGAGCGGAAAGTTCACACCTTGCGTATCCACTTTCGAGACGATCAGAAACTTCTCGCGCACTTCGACCTGATCGAAGAGCATATCTCTTTGACGTTGGAGCATTATATCGGAGAGTGTCTCTGGAACACCCGCCTACAAGTGAACGATACGGTCGAATCTATTCTAAAAAAGCATATAACGGATGAGCAACAACTCAGACTCGAGCGCGGATACCCGAGTGTCGTGTCGGTCGGAGACGGCGGTAGAAAGGGTGAGGAGTATGTATACAGGAAGAAAAACCTGAAACGGTATGTTTCCTCCGCGTTGTTCCTGCGGATCAGACGGAAGAACGAATCGAAGCGCGTAGAACACCTCACGTATGCCATCGCCGCCGGTCTTGCAATGGCGGTTGCTACGACAGTCTCCTTCCTCAGCCAGATCAGATTCACGAGTCTCGAGGGCACGCTCTTTCTGATACTTGTGGTCACGTACATGGTCAAGGACAGGATCAAGGACCTCTTCAGAAGCGTCTTCAATCGATCTCTGGGGAGGCTCTTCTACGACCGGCGTACCATATTTCGGGATTTCCATCATAGCCGAAAGTTGGGGTTGGTGAAGGAACGGATCCGGTTCGTAAGGCCGAATCGTGTACCCAAACCGATCCTACAGGTTCGCGATCAAGGTGGATTCAAGCGCGTCGTCCTCTCCGCTTCTCCGGAACACGTTCTCGAGTACGAGAAAGTGTTCATTCTCGATAGACCTGCGCTTACAAAAATCGACTCACGGATCGACGGTGTCGCAGATATCAGCATCATCGACGTGAAAAAGTTACTCCGCTTTCTCGCACGCAAGACCTATACGATCCCGGTACTCGGTGAAAATGCCGTCTCGTCGAAACGCGTGCGGCGTATCTACCATCTAAACATAGTGGTAGAATGCCGGATAGGCGAGAGGGTGCATCGCAGGAAGATCCGGCTGGTGACCGATTCCGCCGGCATTCATCGTATCGAACGCCCTGCGGGCTGATTCCGGCTCCAGGTTTTTCGTCGATTCCCTATCACCCCGGCTCATCCTTTCAACGCGGCCCGCATCTTCTGGAAATACTCCAAGGCTTCTTCTTCATCAACTTCGATCTTCGGTTCGTGGATCTCGATGAGCTCCCGCGGGATCTCGTCCAGGAACGCCGAAGGGGAACAATCGATCACCTCTCTCATCTGTCGGCGTGTGCGGCACGATGTTATGTAGAGGGTTTGTTTGGCACGAGTAACCGCGACGTAGAAGAGGCGCCGCTCCTCCTCGATATTGTCGGGGTTCTCTTCGAGTGCGCGTGCGTGGGGTATGATCCCCTCCTCGACGCCTGGTAGAAAGACGATGTCGAACTCGAGGCCTTTTGCCGAGTGGATCGTCATCAGGTTGACCCTTCCGGAGCCGCTTTCATCGGTCACATCATCCCGTGTAATCAATGATATCCTGTTGAGATAGTCATACATGGAAGGCTGTTCGTTTTCCGGGTCTTCCTCCCAACGGGACATCACGTCGATAAACGTCTGTATATTCCGATATTTCCACTTAGCCGCCTTGTCGTTGTCAGAAAACTCCTGCAACAGATATCCCCAATAATCGATTCGATCGACCAAGCCGGAGATCGTCTCTGCAAGCTTTCCCTTTTCGCCGATCCGGTCTTGATAGAACTCGATGAGGATGAGGAACTCTTCGATGGCCTGGTGTGTACGCTCCGCTAATGGTGAATCGGCAGCCCAGCGGAGGGCGCTTAACGCCGAGTAGAGAGAGATGTGCCGAGACTCTGCTATCGCCCGTATCTCCTGAATGGACTTCTTCCCGATACCGCGGCGGGGCGTATTGATGATCCGAAGCAGATTCACGTCGTCATCCGGGTTTACCAGGACTCGAAGGTATGCGATTATATCTTTGATCTCTTTACGCTGGAAGAAACTCGTTCCACCGGAGACATGGTAGGGAATATCCTCCTGCAGAAACGCATTTTCGATGGCTGCGGTCAGGCTGTTTGTCCTGACCAACACACCAAAACTCTCATACCTGACTCTCTCACGGATTGCCAAGGTCTTGATCATCTCGGCGATGAAGCCGGCTTCAAGTTGCTCGTTTTCGGGAAAGTAGAGTTCAATCGAGCGGCCCTCACCCGTACCGGTCCATAGCGCTTTCACCTTTCGGTTGGTATTGTTTGCAATGATACTGTTCGCCGCGGCCAGGATATTCTTCGTAGACCGGTAATTCTGTTCGAGTTTGATCTCTCTGGTTTCGGGGAAGTCACGCTCGAATTGCACAAGGTTGAGATAATTCGCACCGCGCCAGGAGTAGATCGACTGATCGTCATCCCCGACGACGCAGATGTTGCGGTGCTCTCCGGCGATTGCGCGGACGAATTGGTACTGTACCATCGAAGTATCTTGAAATTCATCTACCATGATGAATCCATATCGATTCCGATACCATTCGAGAACCTCCGGCTTCTCGGAGAAGAGCCTGATGGGCAGTACGATGAGGTCATCAAAATCAACGGCGTTATACACCCGCAAATGGTCCTGATATTCTTCAAATATGTGATGAGATAGTTCACTCTCCTCATCCAGGGTACTGCGATGGGTCTTCACGCCGGAGAATAGATTGGAGAGTTGGTAGGCATCGAAGGCATCCCGTGGAATATGTAACTCCCGTGCACATTCCTTGATGAGCGATATCTTGTCGACCGAGTCGTAGATGCTGAAGTTGTCCTTGTACCCCAGATGATGAATGTCACGGCGTAGGATCTTCACGCCGAAGGCATGGAACGTCGAGACGGTGAGGTTGCGGAGCGGCTTTCCGGCGAGTTCACGAATCCGCTCCGACATCTCCCGTGCCGCCTTATTCGTGAAGGTGAGTGCCAAGATGGACGACTGGGGGATGCCCATGTGGAGCATATTGGCGATCCTGTAGGTAATGGTTCGGGTCTTGCCGGACCCGGCTCCGGCAATTATTAGAAGTGGTCCATCGATGGTCGTGGCGGCCAGTAGTTGTTCGGGGTTGAGTCGGTCGTTCAGTCCCGGCAGCACTATTCCCTCCCTATGTTCTTCCTGAAAATTTCGAGTGCCTCGATTCCGAAAACACTTACGAGTGTGACGATCACGCCGGCGACTGCGACACCACACAGCACCGCCACATATGTCTTTCGACGGTCCAGCCCGAGAACCCATGCACCGAGAGTACCGGTATATGCTCCCGTGATGGGTAGCGGTACCGCAACGAAGAGGGCGATTCCGAGGTACCCGAACCGTTCAACCTTGCCGTGCACCCTATTTCGGGCCCGGATCACGATCCGGTCGAAGAGGACCTTGTACGGTGTTAGCTTCAAGAGAACCGAATTCACGGTACCAAGAAACAAATAGAGAAGCGGGGCCACGAGCGCGTTCAAAATGACACAATACGGATACACAAATATGGGAGAAGCCCCTTTCGCGAGGGCGAAGGGAATCGCCCCGCGAAGCTCTGAGATCGGAGCCAGGCAAAGAATTGCCGTGAAAAGATATTCTCGTATGCCGTTCATCAAAATCCCCCGAAGATCGGTTTACCGTTTTCGTATCTTGCAGTAGAACATCGGGCCCATGCCGTCGTATTCATCCGGAAAGAGGTTTTTTGTCTCCATGACGTCAAACACCCCGGGACGCTTGCGCCGACAACGTTCGATCACCGCCTCATTCTCACTACAGGAGACGGTGCAGGTTGAGTACACTAGAATTCCATCCGATTTCAAGGCCTCGAGCGCGGCCAGCACCATCGCCGCGGATTGGATCTGAAGGCGTTTCGTGCGGTTGCGTGACCAACCTTCGAGGTCTTTCGGTGAATGCAGCAGATGGCGTTCACTGGAACACGGAGCGTCGAGTAGAATACGATCGTATTCGTTCTGCTCATACAATCCCCACTTGGTAGCATCATGTGACGTTACAGTCAACATGGAACGGAGTTCGGGGGGTAGATGAGTTTCGATGGTGTTCCGCAACCTACCGCGCCTGGAAGCGGATCTGTCGTTGGCGACAAGACTACCGCTTCCTCCGAGAAGCGAGGCAAGGACGACTGTTTTACCGCCCGGTGCCGCGCACATATCGAGAACACGGTTACCGGGCATTACATCTACGGTCATAGCCACGATGATCGACGCCCTGTCCATGTAGTAGGGCAACTGAAGTCCGCGAGTATATGGTTCACTGGTAGACTCGCGAAGCATGGCATCCTTCAGAGCCGCCCATCGAGTCCCATACATCTCCAGGTAGAACCGGTCGAACGCCTCGGGACCGGTTTCGCGTCTCTTTTTTTCGCATTTCCTGTGTTTTCCCTGTTTTCCCTGTTTCATATAGATCGTAAAGACCCTTCCTTCGATTCGATCATCGAATCGATCATCGAATCGAAGCGAGAGATCGTACATTCCCACGAAAACCGCCGCATCTTCGAAGACAGGACTCCGGAAAGTGCTCCCGGTTCGGTGA
>CAZAKE010000129.1:0-13747 GCA_964485495.1 uncultured Spirochaetales bacterium | reverse complement strand
CTTCAGGCTTCAGGCTTCAATACAACCTTAAGAAGGCCGGGTTCTTTCCCATACAGCCTTGTAAACCAATCGGCCCCCTCGGACAGCGGGGCCGTGGCGCTTATAATTGGGTCTACCCTGATCCTGCCGTCTGCGATCATCTCCAGACATGCCGGATACTCTCCCATGGAACCGCAGGAGCCGTACAGTGTCAGCTCTCGGGTGACCGCCGCCTGATGGGCGAACCGGGTTTCGGGAGCCAGGTTGCCCACCAAGGTCACCGAACCACCCTTCCTCACGACGGCGATTGCGGTAGCGAGCGTGGGCGTGGCTCCGACGACCTCGAAAGATAGATCGGCACCTCTTCCACCGGTCATCGCCGTGACATCACCGGCGATGGACTCCGCGTCGCGGCCGCCGGCCGTGATCGTCGCATCCGCGCCGAGTTCCTCCGCAACCGTCAGCCGGTCCTTTTCGAGATCCACGGCTATCACCGTACCGCAACCGGCGGCTTTTAGGGCCTGGATCACCAGCAACCCGATCATACCGGCCCCGACGACCACCGCCGTATCGTTTAGGGCGACCGGGGTCCTCTCTACGGCGTGTACCGCGATGGCGACCGGTTCGGCCATTGCGGCCTGCACGAAATCCATACCCTCAGGCAGTCTGTAAAGGATATGTGCCGGAACACTCACCAGTTCTGCGAAGGCGCCATGCCTGCGATACTCTCCGGGTGAGACGCCGAGGACCATGCGGTTATCGCACAGGTTGATCTCGCCTCTTCGGCAGTAGAAACACCTGCCGCAGTACACGGTGGAATCGAAGGTGACCCGGTCTCCAATCTTCCATCCACTCACCTTCGCCCCGCAGCTTTCGATCACACCCGAGGCTTCGTGCCCCATGATGATCGGCGGTACCCGTCTCCCCGAGGATCCGTCCATGCCGTGCACGTCGGATCCGCAGATGCTGCAGGCGGCTACCCGTATCAGGACTTCGTCTTCCCCGGGCGTGGGATCCTCCCAATCGATGTATTCGAACTTGTTGTACTCTGTAAGCACGAGGGCTTTCATGTAATCCTCCATAGATTCACTAGATGTTTGGTTGTTATGTATGCTTTTTCGATGTGCCTTTATGAGAGTTCAACATCTCCGCTACGCGGCGCATACCGGCCGCAACGTGAGAGCCGTCGGAGCCCATGGCGATGAACGTGTACCCCCGTTCCAATACCGCCGGCAACATCTCATCCGAGAGTAACAGTATACCCGCGGCCTTGCCGTGCGCCTTGGCCGCATCACCCACCTTGCTCAAGGCAGCCAGAAACTGCTCGTTGTCGTATTGCTGATGGATCCCCATCCCGGTGGATAGGTCCAATGGGCCGACGAAGAGGACATCCACCCCCTCCACCGCCGCTATCTCCTCGGCATTCTCAACACCGGCTTCGGTCTCGATCTGCACGACCGTCAGGAGATTGTCGTTCGCCGAACGAAAGTATTCACCGAATCCGGTACCGAAGTCCGAGGCCCGGTTCAACTTCGCGACCCCACGGATCCCCGCCGGCGGATATCTCATGGCCTTGGCGGCCAGTTGCGCCTCCTCGGCGGACTGCACGTAGGGTACCATGATTCCCGATGCGCCGAGATCCAGCACCCGTTTGAATTGCACCGGATCGTTCCATTCGATCCGTACGATCGGCACCGCCGGTGTCGCGGACAGGGCCTGTAGCTGATGCACCAGGTTCCCGTAATCCCCGGCACCGTGTTCGAGATCGACCAGGATCCAATCGAAGCCGGACATGCCGGCCATCTCGGTGGTGATGCTCGAACCCAAGTTGCACCAGGTGCCGAACACCAGGTTTCCTGCCAGTACTTCCTTCCGCATGTAGTGCATTCTCTTCCTCCATATCGATCTATCTTCCCAGCTGCACCCCGAGCCAACCGGCCGGATCGGCCATATCCTGTGCAATGAGTCCCAACTCTACACGGTCAGTCAACTCCGCCACCAGGTACCGCTTCTCTTCGAATGGGAATCGTGCCCCCGGGCCGGAGACATCGCAGGCCCCCATCGCGTGGGCGTGCCGCCTGGATACCATGAGTACCGCGTCTATCCCTGCGTGCTCGAGCAGGGAGACGAAGATCAAGGCCCTGGCATCGCAGTCGCCCGTGTGATCCAATACCGCCCGAATCGGCGAAATGAGATCCGAGACCGTCCACTGCCTGCGCTCATACCCGAATCCCTGCAGCCACTCCAGGAGAAAGGCCGCGTATCCTGCCGGATCGGTGGTCGCCCCGAACCGTCGATCGAGGGGGCCGTTGGCCGTGTCGTGATTCTCGCGTACGTGTGCTTCGAAGGCCGATTCGAGAATCAAGGCATACGGGACGAACCGGAGGTGACACTCTCGGAACACGATACGATAGTAGCGTCGCCAGGCCTCCTCCCAGCCCTCGGTGTAGGTGGAAAGGATTCTCGCCTCCCGTTCGATCAAAACCTGGATCGCATCCGCGGCCCCGGGATCTTCATACACGATCCGTGTCTCCCCCGGTACTTCGATCGAGAACTCCGTGGGGTCGGGAGCCGGATAGGGATAATAGAACTGACTGACCGCTCCGGGGAGCATCAACGCATCATCTGCGGCGAAGGAATCGACGCAGGAGATCAGTACGTCGTGAAAGCGTTCGTACGCCGATTGCGCCACGAAGGCGTTGAGGACGAAGCGGTTCTCACCGATGGTGCAGAATACGAAATACCCCCTCGCGGGGAATCGACCGGCAGTGAAGGCGAGATCGGCAAACACAGCCTTCGCGCCGTGAAACGAAAACTCCGCAGTTTCCCCCTCGGCCGCCAGCCCCTCGATAGTGTCGGCGACCAGATCATCCAGACTCCGGTATGTGTTGGTTGGGAAGGCGGAAACTTGGAACACGGCCCGGCCGGTAGGGTCTGAGAAGGACGCAGTGTTCCCCTCGACGTCTACGACCTCCCAGCCTTCGGGTATATCGACCACATACCCATACTCGGGATGCTGTAGTTGCAGCGCAAAGAGAAAAAGCGGAGTGAGAAACAGGGAGAAATAAAGAATGAATCTGGGCAACGAATTTTTGTTCACGTCTCTCGGACGTCGATGATCTCGTCCACCAGCGGCTCGAGCTTTTCACACAGCGTTTCGGTGGAAATTCCCTCGACTTTGAGGGTGAGCATAGACTCGGAACTGTCGTCGGCCAGGAACGTCCCGAGGGAGATGATATTGCCGCCTGATTCGAAGATAGCCTTGGCGATTTCGAGAAGTTCACCGGGTTTCTCCGGTACGATGGTGGTTACCCGCACGCCTTGATCCCGGGCACCCAACACCTCGATGAGGATCTTGAAGATATCGGATTCGGTGATGATGCCCACCAGGAGCCCCTTCCGCGTCACCGGCAGTCCGCCGATGTTGTTGTCGCTCATGATTCGGGCGGCGTCCTCGAGCAGGGTGTCCTCCTCGACGGTTATCACGTTGCCGCTCATCACCTTGTCGACGGTGAGTTTGGCGAGGAGATGGGTCATCTCGTAGACGTTCAGGGTCGATGCCGGCGATGGCGACGCATAGAGCAGGTCCTTCTCGGTGACGATCCCCACGAGCGTATCGTGCTTACCCACGACAGGAAGCCGGTGGATCTTTTCACGCCGCATGATGTTCTGGGCTTCGGTAACCGGTGTATTCGGTTTGATGGTGATGGGATTATGAGTCATTCGTCTGCCGATAGTCATGGCACGCCTCCTCCTCAATTATACTCTCGAATGGTCAAGGGAATCAAATGCATCGCAGTGCTTCAGACACCGAGATAGGCCTGTCGTACCTCCCGGTTCCGGAGCAGATTCGTGGTAGAATCCTGCAACGTGATCCGTCCCGTCTCCATGACATATCCCTTGTGGGCGACCTTCAACGCGAGGTTTGCATTCTGTTCTACGAGGAAGATCGTAGTTTTATTCTCCCGATTGACCTGGCGGATGATTTCGAATATCCGCTGGACGATCAACGGCGCCAGTCCGAGGGAGGGCTCGTCGAGAAGAAGGAGTTTGGGTCTGGCCATCAAGGCCCTGGAGATCGCAAGCATCTGCTGCTCGCCGCCACTCAAGGTACCCCCCGCCTGATTCCTCCGTTCCGCGAGAATGGGGAACAACTCGTACACATACTCCAGGTCTCGCCGTATCTCCTCGGTGTTGGTGCGAAGAAACGAACCCATGTCGAGATTCTCTTTCACCGTTAAAAAAGGAAAGATCCGCCGGCCTTCCGGCACCTGCTGGATCCCTTTCGCGACGATACGGTCGGGCGCCGTGTGGGTGATCTCCTCGCCGAGAAACTCGATGGTGCCGCTCATAGGTGGGACGATCCCGCAGACCGACATCAGGGTGGTCGTCTTTCCTGCGCCGTTGGCGCCGATCAGTGTGACGATCTCGCCCTCGGCGATCTCCAGGTCTACATCCTGGAGGGCCTGGATATTTCCGTAGAAGGTATTGATCTTGTTGATCTTAAGCATCGATATCCTCCCCCAGGTAGGCCTTAATAACCACCGGATCCCTTCTGATCTCCTCGGGAGAACCTTCGGCGATGAGGCGGCCGTAATCCATGACATAGATCCGTTCAGAAAGACTCATAACCAGTGACATGTCATGCTCGATGAGGAGGATGGTGACCTTCTCGGTTTCCCGAATCTTGAGGATCAATTCATCCAGTGCCCGGGTCTCCTGCGGGTTCATCCCCGCCGCGGGCTCGTCGAGTAGCAGGAGAAACGGCTCCGTGGCCAACGCACGTGCGATCTCCAACCGGCGCTGTGCGCCGTAGGGGAGGTTTTTCGCCAACTCGTTTTCGTATCGGGCGAGACCGATATTCTCGAGGATCCGGTAACTGTCCTCCACAACTTTTTCTTCCTCTTCCCGAGTCGACTTGGGTCGAAAGACGGCGCCGAACACACCGGACTTCAATCGACCATGTCGGCCGATCATGACATTCTCGAGCACCGATAGGTTCTGGAAGAGCCTGATGTTCTGGAAGGTGCGTGCGAGTCCCTTCAGGGTGACGCGGTCGGAACCGAAACCGGTGATCTTCTCCCGTTCTCGCCCAGGCCGGGCGATATAAATGTCTCCCTCCGAAGGAGGGTACATTCCCGTGACACAGTTGAAGAAGGTGGTCTTCCCGGCCCCGTTCGGCCCGATAAGCGCGACGATCTCGCCGTCTTGCACCGATACGTTCACGGTGTCGACCGCCCTGAGACCGCCGAAATCCATGCTCATATCCCGGACTTCGAGGATACTCATGCCCGTCCTCCGTCTTTCACCCCGACAGGGTCTGCGTCCGACTTACCGGTATAGGTGTACCGTTTCCGCTTCGCGGTGATGATTCCGCCGGGCCGGAACACCATCATAAGAACCAGAGCTGCTCCGAAGATAAGCAGCCGGTACTCGGAGAAGGCCCGAAGATACTCGGGCATGAGGATCAGCACGACGGCTCCCAGGATGATTCCGAGGATCGATCCCATCCCACCCAGTACGACGATACAGAGCACTAAGACCGATTCCCATACGGTGAAACTGGCGGGATTGATAAAGGTCGTCTTGGCGGCAAAGAACACGCCGGCAAGACCGGCCCATACCGCCCCCAGGGTAAAGGTGGTGATCTTCACCCGGATGGTATCGATGCCCATGGCGCGGCAGGCGATCTCATCCTCCCGCATGGCGACCCATGCCCGCCCGATCCGTGAGTCCTTGAGCCTGTTCACGACGAATATCGTGAACAGCGTCATCAGTATCATCAGGTAATAGATATATTTGATCGATTGCCCCAGTGAGAGGTCCATGCCGAAGAAGTCTGGTCTCGGAATCTGGGAGATACCGCTCGGTCCGAAGGAGAACTGGTTCCAGTTCTCGAGCACGAGCCTGATGATCTCACCGAAACCCAAGGTGACGATGGCGAGGTAGTCACCCCGCAGCCTTAGCACCGGTATCGCCAGGAGCACACCGAAAATCACACTCAGGAGAGCTCCCAGCGGCAGAGCCATCCAGAAGTTGACTCCAAAATGATGATTCATGAGGGCATACGTATAGGCTCCGACGGCATAGAAGGCGATGTATCCGAGGTGCAGCATCCCGCCGAGGCCGATGACGATATTCAGTCCCAGCCCCAGCATGACATACATGAGGGCCGTCGTCATGATGTTGGTCTGATACATGGAGGAGAAGAAGGGAAAGGCGATGAGCAGGATTGCCAGGATTCCGCCTCCGGCCACATGCCACTTGGGTTCCTTGAATCGTTCAAGGTTCAATCTCTCGAGCAATCCGGGCTTAGTGTCCTGCCCCCGGGTCTGCCTGCGCGAACCCCTCTCCTTCCGTCGGATCATGTACCGCCATACGAAGGACAGCACGAACGAGGCGACGGCCATATACACCATGTTCAACCAGCGCCACTCTATGACGTCCTCGATGGTATTCACCCGTATGACCATGATGGGAAAGGTAAGAAAGATGAACCACGCAGCAACGATAAGAGACTGTTTGATCTCCTTGAAAGAAAACATCTCTTCGCCTCCCCCTACACTTTCTGCCGTTCGGAGCGGCCTAAGAGCCCGGACGGTCTGAAGATGAGGATCAGCACCAGGAAGAGGAACGCAAACACATCCTCATAGTCGCTGGAGATGTACCCGGTGGCGAAACTCTCGGTCCAGCCGAGGACAAAACTCCCGAGTACGGCTCCGGGAACGCTCCCGATACCGCCGAGTACGGCGGCGACGAACGCCTTTATGCCGGCGATGAAACCGATGTAGAAGTTGATCTGCCCGATATAGGAGCTGATCAGCACCCCGCCCAGTGCCGCCGTAGCCGAACCGATGATGAAGGTGACCGAGATTACCCTGTTCACGTTGATTCCCATCAGCATCGCCATGGTCTTGTCCTGCGCGGTGGCACGCATGGCCTTCCCGATCTTCGTGAATTTAATGAGCACCGTGAGGATGACCATTACGAGCGCGGTGGTAGCGAGGATGATCACCTGACCGGTTCGGATGACATGCTCGATAGGTTTAAGGAACGCGAAGTCCGGAACTATGTTCGGAAACGGCAGAAAGTCTGAAGTCTGTGCCAAGAGTACATAATTCTGCAAGAACAGAGACATTCCGATGGCGCTGATCAACGCCGACAACCGAGGGGCCTGCCGAAGCGGTTTATAGGCTATCTTCTCCATGGTGAAGCCATAGGCTGCAGAGTACACCATGGCGATCAGGACAGACAGGATAAAAATGGCCACGGTGTTCATGCCGGTATAGGTCAGCGCCGCCGCTACGATCAGCGCGGTAAACGCTCCGATCATGTAGATCTCACCGTGGGCGAAGTTGATCAGCTGGATGATCCCGTATACCATCGTGTATCCCAGGGCCAGCAGTGCATAGATACTTCCACGGGTCATCCCGCCGAGTAACAGTTCGAAGAAGTAGGCTACGTCCATGGTATTACCACCCTACAAAGTACGATTTCCGGATTCCGCGTCGGGAAATTAGGACAATTCGGCGAGGCACCGGAGAAAAGAGAACGGCATGACAATGCAGACAGGTCATTATCGACCCGTCCGCATGCCATGCCTTGCTTACGCGACACGCAGTGACCACATCGAGTCAGTCGCATCAAAAAACTTGAGCAACAGCGTAAGACTACTGCAGCTCCACGTACGCTCCGTTCTGCACCTGATACACGGAGAATCCGACGCCTTCGGCATCGCCCTTCTCGTCGAAGCTGATCTTGCCGAGAGGAGTCTCGACCCACTCTTCGCGGAGGGCCTTGGCCACGGCGTCGTAATCGGTACTGCCGGCCTTCTCGATGGCGTTCAATACCGCGAGAGTGGCGGCGTATGCATTCAGGAAGAATGCACCCGGATCCTCACCATATTTGGCCTTGTGATCTTCGACAGCCTTGACGGCCAAGGGATTGGAGGTGGTGTCCTGAGGGCCGGTGGCATACACGCCTTCGGCGAACTCTCCGGCGACCTTGATGAAGGTGTCGTCTTTGACGCCGTCATCGGAGATGAAGATGGTGTCCATGGCCTTCTTGCGCATCTGAGTAATGAGTTTGGAAGCCTCCGGGTGGTACCCACCGAAGATGACCGCCTCGGCGCCGGATGCCTTGATCTTGTTGATGACGGCGGTGTAGTCCACGGCACCGGGGGTGATTCCCTCGAACAGCACCACTTCCGCCCGGCTGTCCTCGTCCAGGAACTGCTTCGCGAACTCGGCGAGCCCCTTCCCGTAATCTCCCTTGTCATGCAGGACCGCCAACTTGGACAGCTTCAGGGTGTCGAGGGCGAACTCGACTTCCAACTTAGCCTGATGGAAGTCGGTGGAGATGGTCCGGAAGAAGTTGGGATAGTCTCCGCTCATGGTCAACGGCGGGTTGGTCGCGGAGGGAGAGATACAGGGGACGTCCGATTCCAGGTAGATGGGAAGCGCGGCCTTGGTCGCGCCGGAACAGATGTGTCCGATTACGGCGACGACGCTCTCGCCCACTACCTTGGTGGCGGTGTTGGTGGCGATCTCAGGCTTACACTGATCGTCCTCGACTACCAGTTCAACCTGGCGACCCAACACGCCGCCGTCTGCATTGGCGGCCTCGACCACCAGTTCGGCGGCCTTGATGGTCGGAATACCGTAGCTGGCCAAGTCACCGGTGTGCGCACCGGCGACACCGATCTTGATGGTACCGCTCTCCTGGTCTCCACCGGCAAACACCATACCCGCGGCGAGCAAAACAGCTGCCGCAGCCCAAACGATTCTCTTGTTCATGGAATTCTCCTTTTCAAAGGTTCTCTCCGAAGCCGCCATAGTTAGAGTACGGCCCCGAAATCAAGACTCGATACTATATTTTTCGAGCAATAAGTTCAAGTTCATGTCTATTAACAAATTCTCTGTTACCACCATTACGATTTCTCCCGCAGGTAGTGCAGATGCGGGATCAGCATGCTGTTGGGATTGCCCACGCCGTCGTAGAAGAGGTCGATGATGGGGATTCCGAAGTCCCGCTGGAGTTTCCGGAAGAGCGAGGCCGAGACCACTCCGGGGCAACAGAACATGGGGTTCAGGTGGATGATCGCGTCCACCAGGCCGTTGTCGATGAAGTACAGCGCCCGGCCTACGTTCATGGAGGTCTCGCCGACGATGTAGTGACCGATCTCATACTTTTCCATCAGTTCGACGCACTCCGCGAAATCCGGCTCCTCCAGCCCTTCGATGAGATCGGATGCCATCTTTTCGTACCGGCTTTCGATGGTCTTCAGGAGCCGGTACCGGCGAGAGTTCTCCCCGTAGAGGCGGACATCCGCGTCGTAGAAGTGGAAGAGGTATTCGCTCAAGGAGCCGACCACCAACTCGCCCCCCAGGTCGTCCACCACGTCCTGGACCCGGACATTCACCACCTCGTTGTACCGTAGATAGAGGTCACCCAGGACTCCGACCCGCGGCTTGCGGCCTCCGCTTTCGTCTCGGCGTATTGTGCGGAAGCCTTCAATCGCCTCCACGAGTACGCCGCGGACGTTCTCACCCCGGCGTATCGCGTCGCCGACCAGTTTCCGTGCCCCTGCAAATGCTTCGGCGGTGTCACCGGGGTTCACCTCATAGGGTCTTATCCGGTGATACAGCTTATAGAGGAGACTGCCGATGATATTGCTCTCCAGGATCCTGCCGAGGAGACTCTGGGGCAGCTGATCTCCCTGGGCGAGGCCGTTGATCAGTCCGACCTTCACGCCCTCGAGACCTGCCGATTGGAAGGCGAGTCTGGCCATGATCGGGAATTGGGGGAAGTTGCATGCCAGACAGACCACGGGCAGGTAGAGGAAGGTTTTCCGCGGATCCAGATTCTCGTCACGTATCATCTTGATGGCCCCACCGACGATATCCACCACCGGCATGCACTCGCCGCCGTTGGCGTGCCGATACCCGGTGTTGAGTCCCTCCTGCGTGGATTCGAGGAGTCGCGCGTCGTATCCGGCCTTGATGAAGGCGTCGGTCCAGAAACCGCAGATTACCCTGTCCTGGGCCGGGATGAGCACGGTATCGCCCTCCTCGAGTCGATGCGCCTCCTCTTTTTCGTCCGCATGCCGGAACGACCTCCTGCCGGCTTCGGTAGCGGGATGCGCGTCCAGGTAGTTCCTGAAGGCGTGGATCCCCGCCTCGATCCTGGTGGCGTACCCGACGTCGGAGGCATGCTCGTCCAGCTGGAGCACCAGGAAGGGCTTGTCGTACCGGTCCATCACGTCCTTCAGATAACTCACGAGGAAGGAATCGGGACTGCATCGGAAACTCGTAAGATACACCGGGAAGAGGTTCCGCTGCGTGCCGGCGAATTCCATCAGCCTGACGATGCGCCGTCCATACCGCCAATGCATCCGCCGGTAGTAGCGGTCGGCGTATCCGGGTTCGATCTCGGCCGGGTCGAACTCATCCTGCCAGTATACCTCCACCCCTGCGCTTTCGAGCTTGTCGATCAACCCCACGTTCAACCCGGAGTCGAACACGACGTAGGGCCTCCCCAGGAGCACCACCCGAATCGGCTCGGTGGTGGGATTCGCCGCCGTCGATTCGGCTATCGATTTCGCGTAGGTCTTCGACAACTCCTGCAACCCGCGACGGTATTGTTCCAACGCGGCGACGAAAGCCTCCACGGTCTCCTCCTCGGTGGGGAGCAAGGCCTGGGTGTCCCCGCCGGTATCCCGCGAGCCCATCACCCGAACCAGTTCGGAGTGAATGTCCCTCGCGGTCTCCTCGGGCGTTCGGGTCCCAAGCCGTACCAGCGGCGCGATGAGTCTGTCCGACACGTCGAAGGCGGTGAGCTTGCCGACGATGGTGGGAAGATACTGAGAGTAATAACAGTAGAAGGCGTCCCTCACCTTCTCCTTGTACGATGTTTCCTCCTGGATCTCCTCGTCTTCGTCGTTGATCACCGCCGGCGAAAAGATGTAGTCGACGCCCCGGTCGTACAGTTGCTTGATATATCCGTGTGCAGCGATCATAGGCGCGCAGAAGTCCGAGTTCACCACCTCCCGCCCGACCTCGATGGCCGAATGGGAGGAGCCCGAAAGGTTCGGCGTGTACCCGAGGCGCTTCAGGAAGTTGTACCAGAGCGGGGCGTATCCGGTGTTGTAGAGCGACTTGGGGATCCCGATGGTCAGGTCTTGCCGGGCTGTGGGACTTGCGGCGGCAGCGGTCCCATGAACGATCGAATACGTGAGCAACGGGCGCATCGCATGATTAAACCGCTTGAGAGGTGAGTTGGTCTCGGTGCGCTCGATGCGGCCGCCGGAGTACTCCCTGCCGCACTTCATTCCCCAGGCCGTCGTGATTCCGTTCCTGGCGGTCACCTGCAGGAGACAGCGATTCGAACACAGCTCACAAATCTCCTCCTGGAACTCGACACCTTCGAGATTCCAGACGAACCCGGTCTCCCCGGAAACCTGTTCGGCCGCAATCATGGCGGCACCGAGTGCACCGGTGAGATGGCAGTATGGGGAGACGTGGATCGGCTTGCCGAGGAGCTGTTCGAAGCCGGCCACCAAGGCCGCGTTCCTGGCGGTGGCTCCCTGAAATACCACATGATTCCCGACTGCACTCCGGTTGACCACCTTGGCGATGTAGTTGTCCCGCACCGAGTGGAGCACCGCCGCCGACAACCTCTCCTTGGACCACCCCTCACTCAGGAGGGCGGAGAGGTCTCGCTCCATGTAGACGGTGCATCTGTCGCTGGTATATGGGGCCTCGGCGCCGAAGGCCCCCGCCGAAAACTCATCCAACCCGAGGCCCAGCCGTTTCGCCTGCTCCTCGATGAAACTGCCCGTCCCCGCGGCGCAGACATAGTTCATCACGGAATAGTAAACCTCGCCGCCCCGTACCCGGGTAAACTTCGAATCCTGCCCGCCGATCTCGATGATCGTATCGACCTCGGGGTGCAGCCGTACCGCCGCCTTAGCATGGGCGGTGATCTCGTTGATCTCCAGGTCGGCCCCGAACAGCTCCTTGATCATCTTGCGTCCTGAGCCGGTGGTTCCGGCACCGAGTAATGATATATTTTCGGAACCGCGTCCATCACCATATTCCGCGTCCATGGCTTCGATCAATCGGCGTACCGCCTTGACCGGTTCTCCGCCGGTCCGGGTATAGAATCCCCCCGCGACGCGGCCGTCTGAGGCCATCAGAACCGCCTTCGTGCTGGTAGAGCCGATGTCGAATCCGGCGTAGACGCCTTCGGCCGGATCGGCCGGGTCCGGAGGAATAAACACCTCAACCCCGTTCCGGTCGTGAATGGTATAGGCTGAGAAATCCGGATAATCGGAGAGGGTCATGACGAGAGGTTTTCGAACGTCGGCAGCCGCGGCTTCAGTACGGATCATGTCGGCAAGATCAGCGAGGGAATCGACCTGTGCGGTCTGATTGTCGATCCGCGTTTCGGCGGACCGTATACCGGCGGCATGCGCGGCGGCGAGCCGTGCGGCGCCGACGGCCCCGGCGACTGCCGAGTACTGCGGTACGACGATATCGCCACCGGTCACCTGTCCGAGGGTTTCGACGATCTTGGCGTTCAGAGAGACCCCGCCGACCATCCCGACCGGATCGAGGAGCCGTCTGCCCTTCACCAGGGCGGCCGCCAGATTCCGGGCGATCCCCTCACACAGTCCCGCACAGACGGCGTCGAGGGAAAACCCCTCCTGCATCGAGTGGATGATGTCTGTTTTTGCGAACACCGCGCAACGGGTGGCGATGAGGGGTGTCTTGCCCTCGTATGCGACGGCCTTCGCCGCCAAATCATGCACCGAACATCCCAGTCTCTCGGCCTGCTGTTCGATGAACGAACCGGTACCGGCCGCGCAGGGCGGGTTCACCGAATGTTCCCGGTAGCCGCCCGTATCGTCCATGAAGATCAGCGCGTAGGACTCTCCGCCGACCGCGAAGATGTTCCGAGATTCCGGGAGGAGATACCTGATTCCCTCGATCACACTAAGGGTCTTGTCGAAGACCCCTCCGGTACCGCGAGTCGACACTCCGGTAACACCAACCAGATCATAGTCCGCGTACTCACCACTCCGGTCCAATGCCGCGAGGACACCCCGGATATCTCCCCGGTGTTCTATATACGAATGCCCAACGACCCGGCCCTCTTCCATGAGGACGGCTCCGATATACAATGATCCGATATCGATTCCCAATGTTTTCATGTTCGAAACTATATAAAGCCGACACCGGAGCCGTCAAGTCCGAAGGACGGTCACATCAGAGCTGCTCCTGCTCGGTGTCGATGACCTTCTTGGCCTCGCCCTTGCGGAGCTCATCGATGGATTTCTCCTCCAGCCTGGCCGCTCCACGGTAGCCCTCTCTTAGGGGAATCCGCCGGCCCGAAGACTGCCGTTTCTTGGCGGCGGCGATGGCCTCGCCGTACTGCGGCAGCCACCTCTCCTGGGCGATGAGCATGTCGTCTACCAGCTGCCAGATCTCCGGGGGATTGCAGACGGCCCCGGTAAGGGGATCCATCATCATGGCCTGCCGCAGGAGGGTCTCGTCCCCGTTGACCGCGGCCGCTACCGCCATGCGCTGCACCGAAATACTCGAGTTACACACCGCGGCGCACCCGAGAGGCAGATCACCGATCACGGGAATGTTGATCCCGTTGGCGTCGATGTATCCCGGGACCTCGACGATCGCGTCGTCCGGCAGGTTGGTGAGTACGCCATTGTTGACCACGTTGAAGTGGCCCCGGTAGCAGCGGCCCGTCT
>CAZAKE010000128.1:0-13803 GCA_964485495.1 uncultured Spirochaetales bacterium | reverse complement strand
GGAGTCAAGTATGAATTTCGGCATATTCAGCCTTGAAAAAAGGTCGAATTTGCCAATACGGGCGACATGCTTAACCAGTCTGCTACAACCGGTTTTATGACGAGTCTCAGATGATCAAGTATGTGCTGCCTGAGAGTTTCAGATCCGGCTGTGACTCAAGCACCGGCTCAAGCCCCAGCTTAATCTCCGACTCAATCTCCGAAGCCGAAGGTGAGCTTCTGTTCGATTATTCGGATTCTGAGTATGTCTGCTCGGAAGTGTTCAGAGTATCGGGAGATTCACCCGCGGTTTTTATCGCGCTGAAACGTTCCGATTCGACCTGGACACAGAGCAGGATTGGCGAATATGCATTTATCACTTTTCCTACTGCGGAGCGGTTGACCTTTCCACCCATCGACGGTAACCGTACCGGTATTGATAGCCCGGCAGTACGCAGTAACCAACTCGCATACATCTCTGAATATGACGCGGTAGATTCGAAGACCAACGATACGACTTTCTTTGATTTCAAGATAGTGGATTTAAATTCCGGTGTCATCACGAGACTCGGTGGACTCGAAGCCTACACATCAGTTCGACTGACGTGGGTGAGTGATACCGAAGTCGCATCAATCGTCGTCGGATCTCAATCGGGCGGCTATAGACGCGAGTATACACTCTACAATGTGGAGACCGGTGTATCACGATCATTCGATGAGATAAATATTCCCGGAGGCGCATATATCGATCCCTTTCGTTCTACCGAATTCTACACCAGAGCCCGGACCGGCGATTCAATCACCAGGTATTCCATCGACGGCCAGGCATTGAGCACTCACGATTTCGGAGACAACGATACAATCGCCTACTCGTACCATTTCCTCGAAACATACGAGATCTTACTCTATGTAGAGAGGCAGTCAACATTGTGGACCGTCTCGACCCTGCGACTCATGGGCATGGACGCCTCGGGCAAGACCTGGTCAATCTCGAGCTACGAACGGATTCGGGAGGCGGATATAACAGTCGAAGCGATCGAAACACAATAGTGAACGGTTTCCCTTCCACAGGGGATTCGATCATGGAACGAGAAACTCCAGGAAGTTTTCCTGATTAATGACACGAAATTCCGCCTCGGGATACGTTTCCTTCCAAAGACGAGGAGCTTTAACGGGTTTCCCTCCCCATTTGAACTCATATCCATATAGCCCGCCTTCTCGTTCTTCGACCAGGTCTACTTCCCTTCCGTCATATGTTCGCCAGAAATACATGTTCGCCGGTATCGGCCGGTATTCCCTGGTCTTCATCCGCTCCGACCACAGGAAGTTTTCCCAGAGCATGCCGATATCGTCACGCAGATCCGGATAGTTGAAATTGTTGATTACTGCGTTTCTGATGCCGTTATCGAGGAAATAGTACCGGCAAGTTTTCGTTACTTCTTTTCGAAGATTACGTGAGAAGCCTCCGATTCGTTTAATGATGAATACCTTCTCGAGCAAGTCCAGATATCTGTCTACCGTCTGTTTCGCGACACCGAGTTGATTGGAAAGCTCATTGAGGCTGACTTCCTTGCCGATTTGGTAGGCTAAGAGCCTGAGAAGATCGAAGAGCATACGCGGATTCCGCAGATTTTCGAGTTCCAGAATATCCTTGAATAGGTACGAATCTCTAATTTCAGTAATTTCGGCGATGCTCTCTCCATCGTTTTCAGCCAGGAATACCTCAGGATACATGCCGAAGACCAGCATCTTCTTCAGATCCTGCATGATACCGATGCCGCCCATGACTTTTTCCAATTCGGTGATCGCGAAGGGATACAGCCGGATGGTACGTTTCCGGCCGGTCAACGGTTCACCGACCTTGTTCGCTAACTCGAACGAAGACGACCCACTGGCGATGACCGATACCTCCGGAATGGAATCGACTAGTATTTTCAGTCCGAAACCGACGTTTTCTATCCGCTGGGCCTCGTCGATCGCAATAAGATCATACCCTTTGAACGAAGAGGTAATGCGGGATTCACTCTCTGACTCCAGAATATTTTGCAAGATTTTATCGTCACCGGATCCGTACCATACTTTTTTCTCATAACCGGAAAGAAACGACTGGATCAGCGTCGTTTTTCCGGACCGTCTCGGGCCGTAGAGCACGAGAACCTTTCCCGGTCGAATGAGTTGGTGCATCTTGCTCGAGTACCATCGTTCTATCATGACAAATAATGTACCAAAATTATCTAAATACCACAACACAACTTGCCAAATTTAGGTAATTTTGGTCAGATCCGATTCCGTCGATATCCCTTCATTCACTATCTCTGAAAAGAGACCGATCCCCCTTTGGTCAGGTCTCTCTGGATGGTAGCGACGTCGACGTCCTGGACTGCACAGCCGGAATCCAGGGCGTGATAGGCGGCCACCCCCGCGGCCTCGCCGGTCTGGTTCATGTTCACCATCACCCGGGCCCCGCTGAAGGCCACCTTGTCGGCATCCAGCATCCGCCCTGCCAGGAGCAGGTTGGGATACTTCTCCTGGAGCAGGCAGCGGTAGGGAATCTGGTAGAAGGTGGGATCGTTGTCCATCGGTTCGCGCCAGCGTCCGACGACACTCTCGGCACCCCGGGAGGGAACCACTACCTCGGAGCCGTCCAGATAGCGGAAGGTGATTCCGGGGCCATCGGAGTGATGGATGTCCACCCGATACGAGCCGTAGGCGATGGCGTCGTCGAACTCCTTACCGTAGAGCACGTCGTCGCCCGTGAGTTGATATTTGGCATGGATTCGGCTGGTCTCCCGGGCACCGATCACCGCCGCGAGATCGACCAGGCCGATCCGGCTGTGGGAGGGGCCGTACTTGCGGATGATGTCCATCATCGCCCGTACCTTCCGGCGTCCCTCGATCTCGCTGCGGGTGAGCTGGTTGCCCTGGGAGGTGTCCACGTCGAACACGTGCATGTCGGCGCGCATCTCGACTCCCGGCGTGCCCGGGATGAAGCCGCCCCAGCCCCAGTCCTCCTCCAGATCATACTCGGGGCCATGCTCCGTCAACGCCCGCTCCCACTTCCAGTCGGCCAGAGAGTGCATGCCGCAGATCTTGGCGCACATGGTCGGCGGCTGAAGCGTCTCCGGTGTATACGACGGGCAGCCGAGTCCGAGACTGAGGTCGGCGTCGCCGGTGGCGTCGATGAACACCTTGGCCGCGACGGCTCCGCGCCCGGCCTTATTCTCCACGATGACGGCCTTCAGGCGGCCGTCATCGACAAACGGGGCGGCGTAGAAAGTGTGCAGATACGGGGTGATGTTGTGCTCGGTAATCAGTTCGTCCAGCTCTATCTTGAGCTCCTCGGTATTGAGCCGGAAGTTGTTTACCCGATCCTGCGAGACATGCACCGCGTCACGCCGTTCGAGGCGTTCGATCACCTCCTCGGTCATGCCGGCGATGATCTTCTTCCTCCTCGGCTCGTCGTAGAGGCTATGCCACACGTTCACCAGCCCGGCCGTGGCCACACCACCGAAGCAGTTCTGCTTCTCGATGATCGCGACCTTGGCCCCCAGGCGCGCCGCCCGGACCGCCGCAAACACGCCGGTACAGCTCCCGCCGACCACGCAGACATCCACCTCCTCGACAATCGGTACTTCCCGTGCAGGTTCTTGTATCGTGTTCATTTCTCCTCCCTTTCCTGAGCTTTTTGATTAAATGATGGTGATTCGCCGGTTCCCTTCTGTACGTAATGGGTATCCCGCGGCGAGTGATCCATCGACCAGTGTGAGACCTCCCAGGCGAGGGGATTCAGCTTGCTGTATTGGCGCGGATCACCCTTCGTACGTTCTGCGTTTCGTAACGCCCCATCCTCGTTCAGCACGTCGCTCCCGATGCCCTCGGCGTACTCGGTGAATCGGTTGCGAAGCGAAGAGGTCAACGCTACATCACCGGACAGGTTCTCGGCGTCGGCTCGGTCATAGGAGACATCGAACACCAACTCGGTGCCGTCGTCCTTGAAGTAGAGATATTTATAACGGCCGTCGTGCCCCATATAGGAGTCGTCTATCTGGCCGTAGAGGTACTCCCGGATCTGCTCTTTTTCGCCGGTGATGAGGGGGACCATACTCTTCGCGGTCACGTCGCCGGGCACCTGCGCAGACGCGGTTTCACATATCGTCGGATACAAGTCGGACAAGGTGACGAGAGAATCCCGGACCACACCGACCTGGTTCTGCATATCCTTCGCGGGTTTCACAATAAACGGCACCTGGGCGGTGGAATCGAAGAATTCGCCCTTGGCCTGACCGCCGAAGTCCCCCAGCATCTCCCCGTGATCGGAGGTGAAGATCACCATCGTATCCTCCCACAAGCCCTCGAGCTGCAGGAGACCGAAGAGCCGGCCCAGCTGGAAATCGATGTTGCTGATGATTCCATAGTAGACGCCGCGCATCTTGCGCACCTCATTCGGCCGCATCGGTTTCCCGTTGCGGGCCAACCGATTCCGGTAGAGGGAGTATGGAGCCTTCGCGTCACTCGCCCACTCGGGCATGACCGGCTCGGGAATATCATCGGAGTCGTACATCGAATAGTAGGGCTCGTAGGTCGAAAAGGGAGGATGCGGATCGTTGATCGAGAGCCAAAGGAAGAACGGCTGGGTCCGGTCGCGATATCGTACGAACTCCAGGCTCTGCTCAACGAGCCAGTTGGTGGATTGGAGCTCCGGCGGCAGATGGTTCAGGACGGGGTGGCACTCGTTCCCGCCTAACCCGGTTCCGTCACCCCATGCGCCGTTGTGTTTGATACGAGCTCCGGCCAGACGATGTAAGGATATCATCGTCTCGAAGCCGGCCCGGAAGGTCGGATGAGTGTGCCAGTGGGTCTTACCGATCAGGCAGGTCTGATACCCGGCCGCCGTCACCCGGGAGGCGAGGTAGTCCTCTCGTCGCCGGTCGATGCGATAATCGGCGGCGAAATGCGGACATCCATACTCGTGCGCCTCGATTCCGGTGATCAGACTCGTACGCGCCGGAATACACACGGGGCAGGTCGAATATGCGTTGCGGAAGCTCACCCCCTCGAAGGCCAGTTGATCTAGATGTGGTGTCCGGACGCAGGGGTGACCCATGAAACCCAGCGTGTCCCCCCGGTGCTGGTCGTCGGTGATGAGAATGATATTGGGTCGACATGTCTTTGGATCCGACATCGCTGCACTCCTGTGCTCTGCATGAAAATTAGAAAAATAAGAGTGGAAGGAGACAGCAGCCCCCCCCACTCTGTACGTTTACTCTATTTTTGCGAGGTTACTGGAGGTTACTGAATGTAACCCGCGGACTTCAGGTCTTTCTCCGCTTGGGCCTCGAACTTCTCGAGATCATAGTTCTTGTACAGACTCTGCACGAAATCGTCCCACTCATCAAGCGGCCTGTTTCCATACATGAATCCGATGATCTGTTCCTCCTCATACCGATACCTGTCGGTGGCATCCATCCCCGCGGGCACGGTAACCTGTGAATTGTACACCGGAATATACGGCAGATCGGCGACAAATTTGAGGTATGGAGTGGAAAAGGGGAACTTCATCTTCAGATACCACATCTCGTCACGTCCGGTGAGTTGGTAGTTCCACGCGTAGTTGAGTTCAGCCATCTTGTCGGTCGGAGTCATGGTGTCTTCGACCATGTTGAAGTGTACGCCTTCCAGACCGAAGAGCACGAGCTCCTGCCCCTCTCCCGAAGTCACGTAGTCGAAGAGTGTAATCGCGGCATCGAGCTTCTTCGGATCATCGGGAAGGGTATCACGCCATGCCCAGAGCGCGCTGATATTCGAGTCATCCCACGCACCATCATACACCGTTCCATCGGGTCCGGCCGGCGGATACATCTGTGCCCATTCGGCGTCCGGATTTACGGACTTGTAGATCTCGACGAAGTTGAGCTTGATCAGCCGCCACATGCCGAAGTACAGCATACCGACCTGCCCGCCGTAGACCTTGTCCCAGAGGGTATTATTCGTGTTGGCTACGAGTTCAGGATCCACCACCCCGGCATCGATCAACGACTTGATATATGCGACCGCGTCCTTGAGTTTCGGATCGGTGACCGAGTACAGCGGCTCGTTATCCTGTATCATCCACTGACCCTGCGTGACCGTCGGCACGGTGCCGAAGGCCCCGAAGAGGGCGCTGAAGAGGATGTTGTTGGGGATGCCGGAGAGGGCGTAGGTGTCGTCCTTTCCGTTCCCATCGGGATCGTCGTAGGTGAAGGCCTTGGCGACGGCGGTAAACTCCTCGAGGGTCGTCGGCTTTTCGAGCCCAAGATTGTCCAGCCAGTCCTGACGGACCCAGAATGAGTTATACCTCGCGTAGGGACGCCGCGGAATGGCGTAGAGGGTGCCGTCTATGTCGCCCTTGCTCAGCAGATCGTCACTGAAGGCCTCGGCGATTCTCGGCATCTTCGGGATGTATTCGTCCAGCGGTAACGCGGCGCCCTGTTTTACGACATTTTGTAACTGCTGTTTTGACCCCAATTCGAATAGGTCGGGGGAGTTACCGCCGGCGATGCGGATATTGAGCTGCTGCTGGTAGTCTCCACTGGCGATGGCGTTCATCTCGACGAGGATGTTTAACCGCTCCAGGAGCTCCTTTCGGAATAGATCGTCCTCCGGCGAGGGCATATCCCCACTCCCCCCCTTAAATACGACCAGTTTCACCGGACCGGTATCGCCGGCCTCCTGCTCACCGGTGGAGAAGCAGAATGTCGCGACGAAGAGAATCATCGTCAATACAATCAATAGTTTCTTATCCATGTCATACCTCCTATGGTTTTTGGAACAAGAAATAATTTCGAAAAACGTACGCTTTTCGTCCTATCACCCCCTCTTTCTTTTCATCAGCCCTTCACCGCACCAAGTAGGACACCCTTCACGAAGTGTTTCTGCAGAAACGGGTACACAAGAAGGATCGGCACGGTCGAGACGAGTACCGCCGCCATCTTCAGCGTCTGCACCGGTATCGTCACGTCCGCCTCCTCCATCGTCGTAGAGGCAGAGAGAATATTGCGGAGTACCGGCTGGAGCGGATGCAAGGAACGATCGCTGATGAAGAGAATCGCCTGCAGGAACTCGTTCCACCGCTGCACACCGTAGAACAGCCCGATTGTGACCATCACCGGCATCGAAAGCGGGAGGACGATACGGATAAAAATGTGAAGCTCACCGGCGCCATCTATTCTTGCCGCATCATACAGGCTCTCCTCCATCTGCTGGAAGAAAGCCTTCATCACGATTACGTTGTATACGATGACCGCCGCGCCCCAGATCATCGACCACACCGAGTCGATGAGACCCAGGTCACGCATGTTGATATATTTCGGGATGATACCCGGCCGAAACACCATCGGAATGAGTACGAACAGTGTGAGTATTTTCCTGAACGGTAGAGTCTTACAACTAAGCGGATACGCAAGGAGCGCGGAAAGCGTCAGACTCATCGCGGTTCCCACGATGGTGATGAACACCGTGATCTTATATGCCTGCGGTATCGCGGATTTGGTGAACACGTGAACATACGCATCCAGTGTTACCTTGCGTGGAATCAGAATGAAGCCGCCCCGCTTGAGGAGTTCACTGTAAGGGGTAAACGACGCGGACACCACATACAACACGGGAACCAACGCCACGAGGGTAATGGCAATGAGATACACATAAACGAGTCCCATGAAGACCTGGTCACCGAAGGACGATTTCACTCTCACCATGTTGAGCCTACCATATCGACGCGTCCACGAGTTTGGCGAGTCTATTCACAATAGCGATCAAGGTCATCGCGATCACCGACTTGAAGAGGCCGACGGCAGACGCCAGACTGAAGTTCCACTGTTCCAACCCTGTACGGAACACCCATGTGTCGATGATGTCGGCAACGGGATACACCCTAACGTTATAGAACACATACACCTGCTCGAACCCCGCCTCCAGAATCTGACCCAGCCGAAGGATCAAAATTATTATCACGACCTTGGAGATTGCAGGAAGGGTGATACTCCATATCATCCTCAACTTGGAAGCTCCATCCATCATTGCCGATTCATAGAGCGACGGGCTCACTCCCGCCAAGGCAGCCAGGAAGATGATGGCCCCCCAACCGGCATCCCGCCAGACCGATGAACCGACCAGCACCGTGCGGAACCACTTTATAGACGACAAGAAATTCACGGTAGAACCGGTCAACATCCGAATGATCTGATTGACCAATCCCATCGACTCCGAGAGCATCGCATACACGATACCGTAGATTACCACGAACGAAAGAAAGTGCGGCAAGTAGGTGATCGTCTGGACACTCCGCTTGATAAATTTGTTTGAAACCTCGTTAATCGCCAGCGCGAGAAAAATAGAAAACGGAAGTCCGACAAACAGCTTCAATAGGCTGATGAGGAGTGTATTTCGTATGAGCTGCTCGAAATACGTCGACCGAAAGAAGAAGATGAAGTGTTTGAACAGCGGATCGGCCCACGGACTCGACAAGATCCCCGAACGTATCTGGAAATCCTTGAATGCGATGAGGAGTCCGTACAAGGGACGGTACTTGAACAGTAAATAGTAGACGAAGGCCGGAAGGAACATGAGCAGCAGGCCTCGATGCTTCCTGACGGCCACGGCCGTACGCTGAAGTTTCTCGGGGAACGAATTTCGTCCGATCATTCCTGATTCGGTGATCGTTTGCATGTTCTCAGACTATCATGGGAATGACGAGTCCGATATTCTATAAAACAACGATATTGTTCGATAATCACGGATTCAGGCCTGATACCGTTGCATGTTCGGAGGCACCATGTATACTGACTCCATGGGAACGCCGGTAACAGTCCTTATCGTCGATGATGAAATCCCGATACTCGAAAACCTGCGGCTCTTTCCCTGGGAGAAGCACGGGTACAAGCTCGTCGGCGAGGCACAAAACGGCGAGGAAGCGTTGTCTCTCTGCGGACAGTACCGGCCGGATATCGTGCTTACCGATATCGTCATGCCGATCCTGGACGGCCTCGAACTGGTCGAGTCGATACATCGCGAGTGGCCGCGCATGCAAGTCATTCTGCTCAGCGTGTACAAGGAGTTCGAATACGCACGAAAGGCAATTCATCTCGGCGTCAACGAGTATCTGATCAAGGGGGTGTACAGGGACGAGGACCTGCTGCGCGCACTCGAGAGAACGAAAGCCGAACTCGTCAGGGAACGAATACACTCGGCACTGGATATGGAGAAACGGCATAGTACGGCAGCCGAAAGGATATGTCGCTGTCTGGATGGGAAAGAGACACTCGAAGCCGAGGAAGCAACATTCTGGGGAGAGTATCCGTTTCGACTCGCGGTCCTCTTCCTGCGGAACCTCGTAACACCGAATACCACTCTCAGAGAGAACCTGTTCTCATGGATGCGGAAGATTTCCGAGCACTTTGGTTTTACTTTCGCCTATCTCAACGACCACCAGATCCACATCTATCTGCCTCGTCTGTCCGATTCGGAAGCACACCGAATTCTATCCGGCGTACTTTCGGCGTTCCGTAACGCACAACCTGGACAAGGGATCGCCGTATGCGGCCTGATCGGCCCGGAGGTCGATTCTTTCAGCGCATACAGAGACGCGTATCGAATGATTCGAACCAAGAAGAACAACGGATTCTATGTGCACGACTACCATCTCATTCCGCTCACACACCGAGAATTCGTTCCGCTGGGTATCCGTGAACAGATGATCCATACAAAACAGGTGAAAGAACAGGTACGAAATGGAATCTCACCGCTCTCCTACCTGCAAAACACCTTCATTCCTGAGATGATCGAAGCCAACACCGATCCGGAAGATGTCAAATTGTTGGCTACAAGTTGGCTCAAAGAGTACGAACACACACAGCAGGACGCAGAACATCTCATCCGATCCGACAGCATCTTCATCCTCATCGAAACCTTGAATGACCTGTTTGCCTTCGCACGCGAAGACAAACAGGAGCGCCGCTTCGAAATACGCAAGGCCATGATGATCATGAAAGACCGTATCGGTGAAGATATCACAATCACAGAGATCGCATCCGAGGTATCTTTGAGTCCGAATTATTTCGGTGAGTTATTCAAAAAGCATACCGGCATATCATTCAAAGAGTATGTAACGCAGATCCGTTTGGAGCACGCATATCATCTGATCGAAACTTCATCGCTCAAGGTGTATGAGGTGGCCGAGAGGTCGGGGTTTCATAATTACCGATATTTCACTTCGTCTTTCAAACGGTTCTTCGGGAGAACCCCGACGAGTATTCGTTCGAAGAGAACCGCCGACGTTCATGTCGCGGCCGATTCATCGTATGAAGATAGTTAGGACGATCTTTTTCAAGATATTCTCGTGGAGTTTTCTGTTCAGTTCGCTGCTCTTTTCGTTTCTCTGGATCTACACCGCAAAAGCCACCCACACCACTTTCATCGATCAGAAGAAGCAAGATACAAGGGACACGGTCGAGACATACAATCGATATCTCGATCTCTACTTGCAGAGTATCACCGCCATTCTCTTTTCCTTCACGGAAATACAGAACATACACGAGATGTCCGATACCGATATACAACGGATCCTCGCCGCGCTGGCCGGATCGAACCCCGAGATCATCGGCGGGGCTTACTTCATTCGGCCTGACGGACGGTTCATCGGGGGTAACCAGCTTATACTGGATATCATCGGTCCTCGGGGACTCTCCATTCTGAAGAGTAGAACCTCCGCCGATATGACGAGAATTTCTTGGAGCGAACCATACTACTCGCCGCGCCTTGTGGCTACCACCGTCGCGTTCTGGAAACCGGTATTCAATCGTCAGAGGGAATTGAAAGGAGTAGGCGTGATCGAGATCCAGCTCAATACCCTTAACGCATATCTGTCGGAACTCTTCTATCCGGCACGCCAGTACTACGCCGTATTCTCCGAATCGACCAATCCCATAGTATTGAGATACCTACACACCCGACAGAATATGCTTGCAAAATATCTACGCATCGATCCGGATCCGGAATACACAAAGATCTTACGGGAACTCCCCTTCGGTATGAGTGATCTCGAATATGAGGGCCGGGTACTCTACGCGTACAAAAGCGATTCAAATCGTCTTAGCTGGGAACTGATCGGATTGGTGGATGAGGACATATATCAAAACAAAATCCATGAACTCAACAACACGTTCCTGAGAATCGGGATAGTGATGATTCTCCTGCTACTGGTAGGGAATATCTTCGTAAGCCGCCATCTCTCGAACCCGATACATCGGTTGGCTCTGCAGATGGACACCATTCGAGAATATGAGACCATACGAGTTCGTAGGACACCGAAAGACAACGAGATCGGCAGGCTCTACTCGAGCTTCTATTCGCTCATGGACAGGCTCCGCGATTCGCTCCGCCGCCAGAGAGAGGGAGAAGCGCGGAAGCGCATCATCGAGCTGAGACTGTTACAACGCCAGATCCGTCCGCACTTCCTGGGCAATATACTCGCGTGCGTCGGCAGCCTGGCGAAGCAGGGGCGTACCGCGGAAGTCGAGGAGATGATTCGGAATATCCTGCTTCTCCTGATGACGAGTATCGATTCGATGGACGAGTTCATACCTCTCGAATCGGAGCTCGAATTCCTGCACGCGTATATCGACCTTCAGAGGATGCGGTTCGGAAACCGTTTCGATTTCTCCGTCCTCGTGCCGAAAGAACAGCGAACGGTTCTCGTACCGAAGTTACTCCTGGAGCCTCTCGTAGAGAATTCGATCGTCCACGGTTTCTCGCGGAAGCGATCGTCGGAGGTCATAATTGTCACCACACATATGACTGACGGCGAGTTGTGTATCGACGTCGGCGACAACGGCAGTGGCATTGAGCCAAGAACCCTTGACCGGCTCCATCGAGCCCTCGATGGTCATACGGAGGATGCACATACCTCCGGAATCGGACTTATCAACGTTCACCATCGGCTGAACCTGTACTACGGTCCTCGCTACGGCATCCGGATCAAGTCAACACCCGAGAAGGGTACGGTCGTGAGTCTCAGGATGCCGGTATCACGGGATGCCGAATGAGAGGCCGACGAGTGGCAACTATTTAGAACAACTCAAGCTGCCCGGTATCGACTCGTTCCTTTTTTCTCGAAGCTCTTTTTTTCATTCCGTGACGCGCGGTCGACGATTGGCGGATCGACTCGAGCCAGTCTTCATACCGGTGTATCTCGTTTCGGTATTGGATGGTGAGTTGATTGATATCCAGTCGGAGTTCATTATGGAGACGGACCAGCCCCTTCTTCGATATGTTGCTGAAGTTCCACTTCGGTGTTTTTTGATACTCTCGCAGCCGTTGCCGAAGGTATTTCGTCGTCTGCTTCTGCTCGAAATGGATGGCGAGAATCTCGGCGGTGGTGCTGGAGGAATAGTCCCTGTTTATCTGAATTTCATAATGAGCGAACAAGATCTCAAGTTCCTCCGTATCACTTCTGCGATAGGCGTCCTGCACGCGCTGCCACACCCGGCGGTGCTCCTCCGTGAGGTCCGAGTTGAAATCAGGATGCAGCTTCTTCACCAGCTGGTAGTAGAGATACTTGGCCCGGGTGGGCGATGTATCCTTTACTTTACCCGCCTCGTCCGTATCTTCCGCGTTCGGAGCATAGTCCCAGTCGTCATACGGGTATTCAATATCCATTTCGGAAAAATGAATATTGCCGGTGGCCTTGGCCCTGGCGATGATCATATCCGTAAGTAGATGGATGGATTCATTGTTCAGACTACCGGTACTCTCTTCAATCATTTCGATCATGTCTTCGATGAAGTCGTAGAGTTCGTCGGGGTCCCAGAATCCGCCTATCGTATCGAGTACGGAATCCAGTTGCAGCAGGTCTTGAAACTTTTCTTGGAACGTCCGAATAAAATCCTCTTCATCAATATCGAAGGTCGCCGAGTCCTCATCCTCTTCATCAATGTCGTATGAATACTCATGGTAGTAATCGTCCTCGGCACCATCGAAGGGATTATCATCCACATACTTCTCCGGATTCTTCTCCATATCCTGCAGCAACAGATACGCCTCATGCTCCGTAAGATCTCTCCAATACCGCAGCGCCTGTATCTGATCGAATTTGACCTGATACATATGCTTCTTTTCACGTAATTCGTTGAGGAGTGATATTTCTTTCGCGAACTCCTTCCGACACCAAGCCTCATACTCCGGGGCATCCACTGTTTCATAGTGTTTGATCTGCCGTTCAATATCGTTACAGACCTTGATCATACGCTTGCACTTCGCGACGGCTTTCCGACGGATCGGCCCCTCGTCGATGACCATCAGCGCCGTACATTGTTCTTTTTCCGGCTTTTTTTCCGGCTTTTTTCCGGCCGTCGCATGAGCGACACGGTGCTTCCTGAGTGCTCGTTTTTCCTGCTTCTTCTTTCTCTTACTCACCTTTCCCCACTTCCCCGCTGTTGCTTCGTACGCAGTATTGTTTTTCTCTTCCTGACTATTCCTGGTCGCCGCGAAAGTCATGAGGATTGTAGCTGATGGATACATACTCCATCAAGGTTATCTCGTCTGAAATGTAAATCACTTACCAGATGGTATCGAGCCAGGGAAGGTCGGAAAGGAGTCGGTCTTTGGTCAGCAGGGGCACAGCCAGATCCAAGGCGGCGGCACTCAGGTATTCGGGAGACTGAGCCCACCATACTACTGTATGCGTATCAAGTACGATCATATCTCCTTTACTAGCCTTTTTGCCATACTCCTTCCATTCATGCTATCCTGGGAGGGAACCATGGCAATCGCGATTATGGACGCTCGCAGCTTT
>CAZAKE010000127.1:0-13976 GCA_964485495.1 uncultured Spirochaetales bacterium | reverse complement strand
CGGCGCCGTTATGAGCCTGTGAACCGCGGTCGGTGCTGCGCTTTCGCGAAATCTCGCCCTCGATTGCCGTTTCGCGGTTGCGCTCGCGGATAACTCTTCCTATAGTTTGCGGGGCCGAGGCCACACTCCTCTCGATAAGTTTCGGAGAGGTCATGGCTGAAGACGAAACCGGTAAAGAGAAGGTCTAAAAGCCAGTTGTGCTCATCGTCTGGCCGGGGGAGGGGATGAAGATGAGAAAATGCTGCTGCGGTTTTTCTTCCAGCACATGGTACTTTATCCACCACTCGTTGTTCTCCGCCTCGAGTACTTCTGCCTCTGTGTCGAGTTCCTCCAGAATCCGGCCGTGGGTGGCCTGCGCATCGTACCAGAACACGAGGCGGTGTGCGTCGGTGTGGTTGCGGATTGCCGCTTTTATTTTTTCGTACATTCGTGCTGCTCTCTTCTCTACTCTTCAAATGCCATCCATGGTATAGGATTAGCGATATCGTCCTTCTGAGAACTTTTGTCGCCTCCGGATAGAAGCAGACCTTCTCACCGGCGCCGCATCGCCAAAATGCGCCACCTCGACTCTACCAATCCTGGCTCTAAAGAAACTTTTCAACCGAGACATCGAAGAGCTTGGAAAGTCGTTTCGCTAGGCTCTTGCTTATACCTCTCTGCCCGTTTTCCATATTCGATATGTTCTGCCGGCTGAGTCTTCCGAGTTTCTCTCCCAGTTCGGTTTGTGACATATTGTGAAGTTCGCGGTATAGGCGAATGTTCTCGCTCGGGCTAATCTCGCTGCGGATATGGTGATACCATTCGCTTTTGGTGATCTCCACAAGCTCCTCGTCTTCATCCTCGATGACTTCTACCTCACCGTAGGTCTCGCGAAGATATCGTACAAGTTCTGAGTTGATTTCTCCTTCAAGCCTAATACGGGGCTTTTTCACGACTACCTGCATAGTACACCTCTATCTCCAAGACTGTGTCTTCGACGTGCCAGCACGTGACCCAAGAGTAGGACAAGTGGCAGTGATACTCCTGTTCACCCAGTTTACTGAAGTTCGGCCACTCACTTCGAATCGGTCCCTTCCGTTCCAGATCCTCGACGAGATTCGCGAACCGCTTTTGTTCGCGAACAGGCATCTTCATAATGGCCTTCTGGACCTTCTTTCGGTAAAACACACGCCATTTCACAGTCAACTACCCGGTGAAGTAACAACCAGACACCTGAACAAACGGACCATATTTGGAATGTAACACAAATAAGGTTACATTTCAAGGGATCCATCTTTTTCATTTTCTGTATCAACGACGAGAAAAGTCAGACTCCATAGGAACTTTCCGGTCGACACCGCCAATCTCCACAGCGCCCTCGAGCCCTTTTTGCCGGATGTGCTTGTGTGCAGAATCACCATGCTCCGCTCAGACATGTTCACCAGCGCCTACGCCTGTCCTTCTCGGGCAGAGTTCCTGCCCGGAGGCGGGCCTCATACGTTGCGTCCGCCGGACACCGGTTGATAATCGTCTCTTCCTCCGGAGGGTACCACCCCGGATGGCCTTCGGGTGGCACCATCGTCCAGTAGACGTTCCCACCGTGGTCGAAGTAAGTGATGGGAGTTTGTAGAACCGTCCCTCATACCCGTAACGGCGAATGTGGCGCACGAGCTTAAGAAAGAGCGTCTCATCCACACGGTCCTTGACGATGTAGTGGTGCGGCCAGGTCTTGGCATAGGTTACGGCGAAGACCCAGTCTACGGTCTCTACAAAGCGGATCTGCTCCAAGGGAAGGTTACCCTCTACGTCGCATACATGGTCGATGTCAGTCAGACCCAGTTGCTCCAGGAATTTCTGTCCATCGGCTTCAAGGTCTCGGTCAATACGAAAAATGCCGAAGCGAACCGTCACATTCGTGCCCACGGGAACAAACGGACCTATATCATCCAGATACGGGTACACGAGCCACGCGGTTCTCACCTAATACGAAGACAAGAAATTTCTCATTCAGTTTAAGGAAGGTAAGCTGGATTGGAACCACTTCAGTTTACCTCATATCAAAGATTTACCTGCGGTTAGATGGAAACTTCATAATCTGGATCAAATGAAGCCCAGTGAACGAATTAATATTATCAAGCGATTGAGAGAGTTTTTTCAGATATAGTGAATCCTCCCCAAGCAAATCCACGGCAATTCTTTCCGCCTGCTCCAGCACGGTGTCGGCGGCGAGATTCTGTATATCCGGAGGATAGTTACAGGTTTCCCCCTAAACTACTGCAAGACAATCCGCTTACCCGTCCGCAGAGACTCCTCGGCAAAAAGGCAGAGCTTCATCAGCTCAAACTCCTGTTCCATTGGATAGAGGGAGACATTCTCTTCCAGCTTGTCGAGGGCCGAGGAGATGTAGCGGCGGATCTCAAAGAGCTCCCCGGAGGGTCCCGTAAGGTCTTCGTAATCCGGGTCCTCGGACTCGTGACTCTTGTAGGCGACGCTGAACTCGGGATGGTCGGTCCTGTCCATTGCACCCGACCACAGCGAGCGGATGGCCCCCTTCTCACCGGTAATCTCCACCACCTGATGATGCTCGAAACCGGCCAGGGTCTGCGTCACTATTCCGTAGGCGCCGCCGGGGAAATCGAAGACGGCGGTAAAATCCCGGGTGAGCCCGTTTTCGCCGGTATTGCCGAAGGCGGTGACCGCCTGTGGTTTGCCCGCATCGGCAAAGTACCAGAGCAGGAGATCGATAAAGTGAATCGGCTCTTCGAGTACCCAGGAGCCGACCTTCTCCTGTTCGTAGCGCCAGCCTTCCTTCCCGCTGCGGTAGGGAAACCGAAAAAGGTTGAAGAGGCCATAGCGCGGCAGACCGATCTCCCCATCCGCAATGCGGTGTTTAATTCCCGCCCACTGATCCGAGCAGCGCAGCTCATGGACAAGGGAGAGGCTTTTCCCGCTGCGGGAAACGGCATCCAGCAGCCGCCCGGCATCCTCCAAGCCGGGGGCCGGCGGCTTTTCCAGCAGGACGTGCTTTCCCGTCTCTAAAGCGGCGATGGCGGCGGGGACGTGGAGGTAGGTCGGGAGGACCACATCGATGCAGTCGATATCCCTCCGCTCGATAATCTCATTATAATCGATAGACACTAGAGCGCCGGGATGGTCCCGCCTCGCCTCTTCGGCGGATTCCTCACTCTTGCAGGCAACCGCCGCCAGCTCGTGGCGTTCCAGCGATTCGATTACCTCGGAATGGATATGACCCCATGCACCGTAGCCGAGAATTCCAATTTTCATCTTTACTCTCCAAAGATTAAGCGAGGCAGAAAAAGGGAGATGTCGGGAAACAGCACGAGAATCACTAAGACTATGAAATAGGTAAGCACGAAGGGAAGCACCGCCTTCGAAATTTCAACCAGCGATATATCGGAGATCTTCATTCCGACGAACAGGTTAGCCCCGAACGGAGGGGTGAGAAAACCGATTTCCGCCGTTACCACGAAGAGTACGCCGAAGTGGATCGGGTCGACTCCGAGCTTCGTAACTACCGGGAGAAAAATCGGCGTGAGAATGATGATCTGAGAAAAGGTCTCGGCAAAGGTGCCGATGAAGATCATGAAAACCATGATGATCATGAGAATGAGAAAGGGATTCTCCGAGAGTCCGGCCACCGACCTGCCGAGGGCCTGGGGAATTCCCTCGATAGTGAGGAGGCGTGCGAAAACGAAACCCGCCCCAACCAGAATAATGAGCGTTCCGGTGAGTCTGAGGGTATCGGCCAGGGCCTCATAGATATCCTTCATTTTGATCTTCTTGTTGATGAAGACACCTACCATGAGGGAGTAGAAAATCGTCACTTCCGCTGCCTCTATGGGGGTAAAGAGTCCGGCGTAGATGCCTCCCAAGAGGAGGACTATGGCGAAAAGCGCCCACTTGGCCTTCCAGATTACCCTCAAAGCCTCGAGAGGCGTCATCTTCTCGTAGACCGTAGTCTTTGCCTCCACGGTCCCGGCGTATTTGGGAAACCATTTGAGAGATATTGCCGCGGTAATGGAAAGAGCGACTGCCATCAAGAGTCCCGGAAGCAGCCCGGCGATGAAGAGGGCGGCTATAGACTGATTTGCGATGATGCCGTACATGAGGAAGGGATTGCTCGGCGGGATGAGTATCCCCAAGGCCCCCCCGCTGGAAGCGACGGCCCCGGCAAACCTTTTAGTATGCCGCTCGGCGATCATGGCAGGAATCATGATTCCTCCGATCGTCGCAACCGTCGCCGGCCCGGAACCGGTAACTGCGGCGAAAACGGCGCAGCTCGCGATGGTAATGACTGCCAGTCCGGAACGAAACGAAGCCATGAAACGCTTCACCATCTCCACCAGGTCTTCGGTTATCCCCGCCTTTTGAAAGAGATTGGCCACGAGCAGAAATCCGGTGACGGCGATCAATGCATACTGGTTTACCCCGCCGTAGAAGGTCCGCACCAGCATGTGGAGAGGCAGATCGTTGAGAAAGAAAAAGATGAGAGACGTGAGCCCGATGCACACATAAATCGGCAGCCCGGTTATCAGGAGGCCTACGAGAACAAGTGCTATTATCATTTTCCACCTCCCGCATCCGTATCGGTGGAAACATCGGACGGCTCACTCTTCCTGAAGTAACTCTGAATCATGCGGAAGGTGAGCAGCAAAAAACCGAGGGGAATGGTGAGGAAGATGAAATGGAGCGGGATTTCCAGGACCGCGCTCTTTCCGAAAAAACTCTTCATATGCTGGTAGAGGTCCATCGAAATAACCACTATTGCGATATTGAAGGCCCCCCAGATGATGTCGGTAATTATCCCAAGTATCTTCCGGCCTTTTTCGGGAAGTACTTCGGTCAGTGCGGTAATGCGGATATGATCCTCGCTTCGGATACCGTAACTTGCTCCCAGATATACCACTATGACGTAGAAGACCCGCGATATCTCCTCCTGCCACGGCATCCCGCTGTTGAACAGGAGCCTCATCATGACACCGATGAATATCAGTGTCATAAGAACGCCGAGAATCACCACTCCGATGACCTCTTCAAACTTATCGTCGAGAAACTTCACTATTCTGCACATGACATCCCCTTATATAAAACTCCCGGCGCAGCAATACTGCCGCCGGGAGTTGTGTGTATGCAGCACACTGCCGCTTTAGTCGGGAATATCTCCGCTCATTCCCGCCGCGGTGAAGAGTTCTTGTACGAATTCCTTTCCCGTTGCACGGTCACCGTTGCCGATATCTTCGTAGAACTGCCCCCAGGTCCCGCGGGCCTGCACGGCCCATTGCTCGTAATCGTCGGGACGTCCGAGGAATTGTACTCCCTCTTCTTCCTTCGATACTCTAATGGCCTTTTCGAGGATCTCGGAGGAACGAGAATCCACGATAGGCTTGGCCGCCGCTGCCGCCTTGTCCACCGCCTCCTGGAGGTCGGCCGGAAGACTCTGATACCACTCTTCGCTGATTACCATGAGGGAAATCTGGAGAATGTGATCGTTGTTGGTGATGTAATCGACGACCTCGTTCATCCTGGCGGAAATAAGCACGGAGTTGTCGCACTCGAAGGCGTCGACGGTGCCGAGCTGCATTGCGTTGAACAGTTCGGACCATTCGACGGGAGTGGGATTGATCCCCCAGGATTTCACCATCTGGATCATAACAGGACTGGGAGGAACGCGGAATTTCAGCTTCTTCAAGTCCTGAAGGGTTCTCACCGGCTTGGCAGACATCACATGCCGATAGCCGCTGTCCCACCAGACCGCCAGGCGCATGTTCGCCTTTGCACCGAGATAGTCGTTCATGTCGTCCCACAGGGTGTCCCGGGCACTTCTGAAATTTGAACCGTCTTCGAACATGTAGGGCAGGATGAAGGCCCGCATTTTCGGCGCGTACTGGGTGATCAGGTTTAGACTGGTTACAAAGCCCTCCATAGCTCCGGAGACCGTCATATCGGCCATCTCCTGGTCGTTGCCGAGCTGAGCGCTGGGATAGATCTCCGCGGTAATGCGGCCGTCGGAGTATTTCTCCAGCTGTTCGGCAAAGGTGGATGCCGCCACATGCAGGGCCGAATCGTCGGCGGCTATGTTCGCGTGACCGATGCGGATGCTGAAGGTCTCTTCCGCTTTTTCCGCCTCTTTCGCTTTCGATCCTGCCGGACCCTCTGCCTCTTTCTGTCCTCCGGCCCACAGAGAGAAGCTCGATACCAGTAACAAAATGAGTACTGCTACTAGAATTTTTTTCATTAACAAACCCCCTTATTATTTGCTTTCTGAAAATAACTATAAACCAGTATTTGCGGTCTGTCAAATAAAATCTAATCTCACGCTACGTTCACGCGCCGACTCAGCTCTGCAGCACTTCGCGCAAATAGACATAACTCTTTTCCGCCTCCTCGAGGGTACCGCACTCGACACTCATGACGATATCCCGCGGGGCCTCCCTGCAGATCTCCACTACCCTCTTCCAATCCACTACCCCGTCACCGCAGGCACAGCCGACGGCGGTGCCGGAAACCCTTCCCCGCTCTTCATCACTCTGGCGAATGCTGATGTCCTTTGCATGTAGATGGACGAGTTTTTGGCTGATGTGGGCAAGCCAGGAATAGATATCGCTCTTTCCCCCTAAGTATGCGTTTCCCGTGTCGAAATTCACCCCCAGCATATCCGAATCCGACAGCGCGAGAAGACGGTCCATCCCTTCGAGGGAGCCGCTGTACTGATGATGAGGCTCCATGCCGACCAGGACCCCCCGTTTTTCGGCGAATTCGAGGGCCATTTTCAGCGAATAACGGATCAAGACGAGATCTTCCTCCTCGTTCGTCCAGGATCGTTTGAATCCCTCGGAGGTGTTGACTACGGGGACCCCCATCTCCCCGGCCCAACGAATACCCTGGCGGAGATACTCCACCGAAATTTCCGGCTTACAGAGATGGCTGTGCGACGAAAGGGCGGAGATCCCAACTCCCTGAGATTCGCAGTAGCCCTTTACCTCCAGAGGGTCTTCGGACATCGATATGGAGTGGAAGAATCCGCCCTCCGAGAGGAGCTGCCGGCCGATATGCACCATCGGCTCCACGTTGTCATAGCCGATTCGTGCCGCCTCCTTCACCGCCCGTTCGAAAGACATGTTATGATGCCTTGAGAATTCGAGATTCAATCCCAACTTTACTGTCCCCATCGAGCTCCCCTCCTAATTTCCTGCTTTTTACTTGCCGTCTGCAAATAATATGATATACTGCCTATCGAAGGAACTCAAGCATTTTGGAGGCTGCATATGAAACATCGCGTAGGAGCCCAAACTATCGTATGGGGAGATGATATCCGCGCACAGATGCCCCGAATCATAGAATTTCTCGCTGCCGAAGGCTATTCCGGCGTCGAGACAGGCATGCGCCACTTCGATCCGGAAAAACCCGGCTACTACCGGGAGCTGTATGCGAAAAACGGCATCCACCCCCTCGGGCTGCACAGCGGCGGCACCTTCTGGGACCTCCGGCAGGCGGCCGAAGAGATGGAGAAAATCGGAAAATCCGTCGAATTCGCCGCTGCGGTGGGTTTCGACTATGTGGTAATAAGCGGCAATCCGAATGAGACCGTCTCTTCAATGAAAAAAAGCGCCGAAACCTACCGGGAAATCGGGGCACACTGCCGCGAGGCGGGTCTGCGGATGGCCTACCATAACCACAACTGGGAACTCAAGGAAGACGGCGCCATAATCGACGTATTGATGAACGCTACGAGCGCCGAGGAGGTCCTCTGGGTCCTCGATACCGCGTGGGCGAATATCGCCGGAATGGACCTGCCCGTACTCTTCGACCGCTACGGCGGCCGCTTCGCCTACCTCCATGTCAAAGATGCGGAGGGAGAGACGTTCTGTGAACTCGGTACCGGAAGCCTCGACTTCGACGAAACCCTTCACTTGGCCGACAGGTTCGGGATCGAATGGCTGGTGGTGGAGCAGGACTACAGCTCCCTCAGCCCCGAGGAGAGCATGAGGACCAACATCGAGTTTATCCGAAAAAGCGGAGGCTTAGAGGTATGAGTTCGACGATGAAGGTGCTTATCTACGGCGCCGGCGACATGGCCGGAAAGCACGCCGCCGCCTACGCGCGGTGCGAAGACGTCACTATTGCCGCCGTCGCCAACCGCTCCGAGGCCCGGGCGGCGAAATTTGTCGAGTCCTATGGGATTCCGAAGATATACCGCGATTTCGCCGAGGCCCTGAAAGAGGAAAAGCCGGACATTGTTTCTGTCTGTGTTCCCACCGTGTTCCATCCGGAGGCGGCGATTCAGGCCTTGGAGGCGGGGGCCCACGTTCTCACGGAAAAACCCATAGCCCTTCGGGCCGAAGATGCGGAAAAGATGATCGAAACCGCCGAGAAAACAGGGCGGAAACTCAGCGTCGTGTTTAACCGGCGATTCAACACGGTCTGGGAGGAACTGAACAGGCGCCTACCCTCCATCGGTTCACCGGTAATCTACAACACGCAGGAAATCCGCTCGATCCGGCCAAAGCCTGCGATGCACTCCCGCTCCATGAACAACGGTCCGGTGATCGACTGCTGTGTCCACGACTTCGACATGCTCCTGCACAGTATAGGAAGGGCAAAGTCCGTATTCGCCTCCGGCACCGTCTTCGGCAGCAACAAGGAGCCCCTAAAGGGAATACAAGACTTCGCCGTAGACACCGCCCACATCGATGTGGAATTCGAGGGGGGCAGCAGAGCCTACCTCCTCTACGCCTGGGGTTTTCCCGAAGGCTCGGACTACTGGCAGTATCGCGAGTACATGGGACCCGACGGGATCATACGGATGATGGGAGAGTTCGGCGGCGAGCTGCGCCACTACCGCAGCGACGGAAGTCTCCAGATCGTGGAAAATCTCAAGGAAAACGGCCATGAGGTCATCGTGGGCAGCTTCGTCGAGGCGGTCCGAAGCGATGGGAAAGTCCCCGTAACGGCGGCGGATGCCCTGGAGGCACTTAAAATATCCCTGGCGGCACTTCGATCGATAGAGTCGGGAGAACGAGAGGTAATCTAATGGGCACAAAACCCCTTCTGGAAATCGGCTTTCATACCGGCGGCTTCAACTCCGCCTACTTCTCCTTCGATAAGGCCCTGCATTGGGCCCGGGACCACGGATTTGCCAACATCGAATGCGGCTTCGTCGACGGAGTGGCCTGGAACCACGGGCTCGGCTACTTTCCCCATTTGGCCTCCTGGGAGGATCCGGCGGAAGTCAAAGAAAAGCTCGATGAGATGGGGATCGCCCTCTCGCAAATCGATGCAGCATTCCCCATTTCGAGCTCCATCGGTCCTTCCGTGGCGGTACCTTATATTCTCTCGACAATCCGCTGGGCCGCCCTCGCGGGCTGTCCCATGGTCGATACCACCGACGGCTTGGAAAAACCGGAGGAATACGACGAAGAGGAAGCGATGCGCCGCATGAGGGAATCCTATCTGAGGATCATGGATACGGCCCACCGCTACGACATAGTGGTGAATATAGAGACTCACGGCTACTTCACCGGGAATCCTGAGTTCATGGAGAGGATGCTCGACTTCGTCGACTCCCCCCTCCTGCGGATGACCTTCGACACGGGGAACGTCTACATCGCCGGACAAGACCCGGCTGCATTCCTGAAACGTTTTGTTTCCAAGGTCTCGCACGTGCACATTAAGGATGTAGCGCCGGAACTTTCCGCCGGTTCCCGGGGAAAGATGAGCGGCATCGGCATGAGCCGCAGCGCCATCGGCGAAGGAGTAAATGCCGAAGCCATCCGCAGCTGCGTCGACATACTGAAAAAGCACGGCTTCTCCGGTGCGGTGAGCCTGGAATGCGATGCCGCCGGCGGCCCGGTGATGGAGCGCTCGCTTTCCTGGTTTCTCAAGACGGCGGAAAAAGCCGGATATGCCCACGACCTGCGCGGCGGGTCTGCAAAGGAATCGGAGGCAACATGACAATACAGAAGGGCTTTTCTCTCCTCTTTCCCGACTGGAACGAGGTCGAAGGCAGAATCCCCCTCTTGCGCAGTGCCGGCTTCGCAGGGGTCGAACCCACCTTCAACTCCGGGGCGGTCCCGTCGCCGGAAGACTATCGGCAGAGCGCACCGCAGCTCCGCAAAAGAGCGAACGATGCAGGACTGGAAATTCCCAGCATGCGGGGCGGCAGGATTCCCTGGCCGACCATTCCTTCTCCCGATCCGGCCGAACGCCGGCGTGCCCTCGACCACACCCGAAGGGCCTTCGAGTGCCTGAGACTGATGGGCGGAAAGACCCTCCTCGTCGTTCCCGGACAGATCGACCCCGACATCCCCTACCTCGAGCACTGGAAACGGGTAGTGGAGTACGGCAGGCAGGCCGGTGAGATAGCCCGGGAATTCGACGCGATCCTGGGTCTGGAAAACGTGGAGGCACGGTTCCCCCTCTCGGTAAAGGAGTGGAAAGACCTTATCGATGAGATCGACCATCCGCAGGTGGGAATGTACATAGATGTAGGAAACATCGTGTGGCTCGGCCTCGGCTATCCCCAGCAGTGGATAGAATTTCTTGGCCGGAGAATCCGGCAGGTCCACTTCAAAGACGCCCATTTCGGAGGAGAGCTTCGAAACCTTCTCGCCGGCGAGGTGGACTGGCAGCGGGTCAATGGGGCGCTGCAAAAAATCGAATATACAGGATGGGTCTGCGTGGAGCCTAAGTGGTATACACACGCCCCCGAGCGTCTTGCCGAGCGGTTATCCCGGGACCTGGATGCAATATTAGCTCTGTAAGTAAAACGAAGGAGACAGGATGCACAGCAATAGGATCATCAGCGACGCCGTCTCGGCTAAACTGAAAGCGGTTGCCGCTGGACTGATAGACCAGGAACGGGCCGAAGTCATCGTCGAACCCTACGAAGACAGTGAAGGTTTCTGGTTCGGCGGCGGAAACCTGATAGAGGGGGCAGACGGAAATCTCTATCTCTGCGGCCGCTACCGCAACAAGGGAGATTCGAGGACCGGACTGGAGATGGGGGCGCGCGGCTTGGAACTGGCGGTCTTCCGCCGCGAAGACGGAGGCCGCAGCTTCGAAAAGCTTCTCTCCTTTCAAAAGGAGGAACTGGCGACGAAAGGAACCGGAGTGCTCTCCATAGAGGGATCGGCCCTCTCACTTCGCAGCGACGGGAAGGTGGAGCTCTATGTATCCACCGAAAAGAGCGGTGTTCCCTACCCCGCCGAGATCGAGGAGTATCAGAAACCGGGCACCGGAGTCTGGAGCATCGACCTCCTTACTGCGGAGAGCATCGAGGGATTACAGAGTGCGGAGGTAAAACCTCTTCTTTCCGGAGATACGCCCGAACACCTGCATGTAAAGGACCCGGTAATCCACCATACCGAAGGAGGTGATACGGTCCTCATCTTCTGCCACCATCCCTACAGCTGGGCTTCCTCCAACTCGGCATACTGTATCCGCCGCCGGGGAGAAAGCGCCTTCTCCGCTCCCGACTACCGTTTCTTTCCCCGCGGTACAGCCTGGGACGTGGCGGTAAGCCGGATCACCGATGTGCTTACCCTATCGGAAGAAATCGTCGACAGCAATGCTTCGCTTCAGATGGTTTTCTACGACGGGGCGGAATGCATGCGGCCCCACGAGCAGAACCGCAAGGGAGTCCGCCGGCCGAGGGGCTATTCCTGCGAAGAGATTGCCGGTTTAGCGGCATATACGGGTGAGGCAATTGGGGAAATCGAAAGAATAAGCAAAAATACTTCCCTCTTCACCTCTCCATGGGGCACGAACAGCTGCCGTTACATCCATACCTGCGCGACAAAGGGGGGAGTCTACGCGACATGGCAGAGATCCGGTCCCTCAGAGGCTCAAGCTTTGGTTCTCAACTTCCTGTCTTGGGAGGAAATTCGGTATATTTTACATCACTGATTCCGAAATAGTCGTCGAAGACGAACTCCGCCGCTCCTCTGCAGGAGATGGCGGGATCGAACTCCAGGGGAATGATCTTGTGGGTGTCTATACAGGCCGGATCGAAACGTGAAGAGATGTAGTGGTCCAGCTCTTCCGCGATAAATTCTGCCAGGACACGGTATCGGCAGATGATCAGAATTACCTCGGGATTGAGGAGCAGGGCGATATTGTGTGTAGCCCCGAGTAGAACGCGGACGAGCTCACGCATGATACCGAGGACCTGTTCGTCTCTCTGTTCAAGATAGTACAGCAGATCTTTCCAGCCGGTGACTCGTCCGGTCTCTGCCGTTACTCTTTTCAGGATCGCTTCTTCCGAGACGAAATCCTCCAAGGTCTCCTGTCCCGCCGATTTTCCTACCTGCAGAAGATCTACGGCCATGTGACCCGCTTCAAAGGCGGTCTTTCCCTGGCTCTCGAAGATCCGTCCCTCCGACACATAGGCACCGCCGACTCCCGCCCGGATCAAGAAAGCCACGAGAGAGTTTTTCCCCTTTGCCCTGCCGTAGCGGAGCTCGGACAGGGCAATGACCGAGGTGTTGTTGTGGAGGAATACGGGGGCCGAAAAATGTTTCTCGATCTTTTCCTTGAGGGGATAATCTTCCATACCGGGAAAACGGGAATAGCGCACGATGCTTCCCCGCTGAATATCGACAATGCCCGGGGCGCCTATTCCGATACCCAACAAGGACTCAAGGGGTATTTCCGCCTCATCCAGGCCATCTTCTACCAGGGCAATGATCGAGGCTATGAAGTCTTCTGCTTCTATGCTTCTACTTTCGTAGGAAAGTGATTTCTCAGCCACCGTAGTACCGGAAAAATCTATCAATAGGAGTGATGCACCATAGGAAGATATATCGATCCCCGCCGCATAAGCTACATTCGGATTGACCGTATAATATACCGGTTTCCTGCCCTTTTTGTTGCCCGTATTTTCCTTTTCTTTACAGACCTTTATGAAATCCCGGTCCTCAAGGGATTTAAAAATACGAAAAACTGTCGATGCCTGAAGGCCCGTGTGCGCTACCAGTTCGGATTGGGAAATCGGATTCTTTCGATGCATGAGATGCAGGATCAGTTTCTCGTTCGCCTGCCGAATCTCCGCGCTCCGCAGGGGGCGTGTGTGTAGGTCCATTATTGACTCACCATAATTATTTACTTAGTCTAAGCAAATAAGTATTGTCAAGGGTGGGGGAAGCAGTGGAGCCGTCAACAATCATTATTCTTGCCGCTATTTTCCTCTTCGCCAGTTTTATACAGGGTTTGACGGGTTTTGCCTTCGGTCTCCTCTCCGTTTCCCTCTTTACCATTCTGTTCAGCACCAGAGAAGCGGTCGCAATCGTCGCGATTTCCGGCAGTATTCTTATGTCCTACAGTTTTTTCCTCCACCGCAAGAGCGTAGAGTACCGAAAAGTCTTTTGTCTGAGCATGATGAGTGTGGTTTTCATACCCCTTGGGGCCGCATTCCTCGTAAAGCTTCCGGAAACCATTGTAATGGCAAGCCTCGGCGGCATCATTGTACTAATCGCAGTGTATTCTTCTCTTTTTGCAGACAGAAGCAGAAAACTTATGTCGCGGAAGGGCTCGGGTTTTATCGCGGCGATGATATCGGGCCTTTTAGGCGGTGCATTCACCTCGCCGGGTCCGGCAATGATAGTCTACCTCTATACCCTTGATGAATCGCGAATGCAGGCAAAGGCCAACGTACAGTTCTACTTCATCATAGTGAGCGTCGTCATTGTAATTAGTCATATCGTCTCGGGAACGATAGACTCCACCGCGTGCATCCGATCTCTGCCCTTTATTCCCATAATCTTTTTGGGAACGAAAATAGGCGTGCTTCTTTCAAAAAAACTGCCGGTAGCCGTTTTCAAGACCATTACCGACATCGCTCTTGTAGTGCTCGGAGCCTATATACTGCTCTCCAGCTTGGTCTCATAGCCGGAACATTGTATCCGTTTCAACGTATCCGCCTCAGCTCGTAATCGCTAGTGACGCCGAACTGCTTCTGCAAATACTTGAAGCTCGTATCA
>CAZAKE010000126.1:10808-14330 GCA_964485495.1 uncultured Spirochaetales bacterium | reverse complement strand
AGATCGTTTCACGTGACTGGAGTTCAGACGTGTGCTCTTCCGATCTGCGACATCCTGGTCGCCGCCTTCCGCGAGGAAGACGTGCTCTCCGGCGACGCCACCGCCGACACCGTGCGCCTGCGTAAGCTAATCAACACGGCGCGTCCCTACCGTGTCATCCCGGAAGACATCCCGAATGGCGGCATTCTGTTCGTGGACCACCAGCAGAGCGGGCGCTCGGGACATGGGGGCAACTGTCTCACCGAGTGCGCCAACGGCGACATTGTCGCCTTCTACAGCAACGTCTCGGGTGAACGGAACAATGGTCACGGCACCTATGGTTGGAGCGAGTACCGTCGTTCCTCCGACGGCGGCAGGACGTGGGGCGAGCCGGTCGTGCTCGACTATTCCAAGCAGGTATACGAAGGGGACGAGGTCGGCTCTGCCTTGGTCTTCGCCACAACCACCGCGCCGGACGGCACACTGGTTGCGTTCGTCAGCCACTTCGCCGCCGACGGACTCTGGATCAAGCAGGCCCCGCCGGCGGTATTGCTCAGTTACGACCACGGCCACACCTGGGGCGAACCCGTGCCGCTCGCCCCGGATGCCACGGTCGAGGACGCCTCGTTGACCTTCGACGCGGTCTTTGTACACGACGGCAAAATCTATGTGGTCTATATGCCCGCTTCGACCAACTACTGTCCGGGGCCGTACGCCCTGTATGTGTCCGCCGACAACGGCGTGACGTTCGAGCGGCGCAGCGAGCTGCCGTTCGCCTACGAGAATTACTATGTGACCGCCGGCGTGCTCGATTCGGGCGAGATCATCGTCTACTCATACCCCTACCGCAAGGGCGCCGAGATCAACGAGCACGACATCCCCTATGTCATCAGCGCCGATGACGGACACACCTGGTCAGAGGTCAAAACCACCCGGTTCGCAAAACGCATCCGCAACATGCAGATGTCCGAAAAAATTGGCGACCGCTACTTCCTGCACGGCCGCGCCGGAAGCCACGGCGATCCCGGCGAAAAGGGGCACCTGGTGCTTTACTGCTCGCGCGACGGCATTAACTGGGATCGAGGCACCATCCTCTACCGCAAAGACGGCGGCGGTGGTGACTGCTATTCAGCCAACGCGGTCGTCGGCAGGTACGCCCCCGACGCGCCACAGCGTCTGCTGATCCAATCCAGCATCGCCTATGAACAGAGCCGGGTGAACGAATGCCACTGGTGGATCGTCCCCACCGGAGCCCATAACTGCCGCCGCCGAGAAGGTGGTTCTGCGGTACACGGCGGATGAGAGGACGTCATGTCTCACATCACTTCGGACTACGGCGCTGTCGGCGACGGCACGACGGTCAATACACCGGCCATCCAAACCGCCATTGACGCCTGCGCGACGTGATGTTGCACGATCCCGACGCCTGGACCTCTGCCTGGCTTTACTGTACGGACTTCGTTATCGACGGCATCACCGTCCACAGCCGCGTCCCCTCCCGGGAGCGCTTTCGATGAAGATTCCCGCACCGGCTGCGTGCTGGTGCGTAGCAATGCCCTTACGATTTTCCCACACCGTGAGGCGGTCCTCCAGAAACAGGCCGATATTACGAACCGCGATCCGTCGCTATTTTCGGTTGCCAGCAGGTGCATGTTTTTCCAATTCTTCCGCTTTTTTTCTAATAAATTCAATCCTTTCTATTGGATTCATATTCTTTGTTTCTTCATAATGCATATCACGAATTTTACGTACCAATTCTACAGCATCAATCTTGTTCATAGGTAGTAACCTCTCTTGGAGAGTAGATTTCAATTGGCTTATATCCCATTGCAATATTAACCGCATTGAAGAAATGTATTCGATTAAAATGTACGATATGTTTAAAATTCCAACTTACTAGGATATCAAGTATGTGTACAGTAGCGATAGCAATATGTAACCCATCATTAAAAAACTTTGGGGATAGTATTCCTCTCTCTTGATATTGATTTGCCAAGTCTATTGAATCATCATCAGTTCTTAAAATCTCACAATCCATTTCAAATAATTCGATCAATTTGGACTTGATCTTTTCAGGAGCATCTTGGATCTCGGCCTCTACGAGATCAGATATGACTGGAATATATATGCCATCTCTAAAATCTGTAAATAAAGCAGATGACCACTTCGAGAATTCAACGTCAAAACAGCCACCAATAACCGAGGTATCGAGATACACCCGTTGAATCTTCATATCTACATATTACTCATATATTTATGCATCTTCAAGAACATGGAAACGGAATGAGAAGGCAATTTAAAGATTTTATCCCCCGTAATTTCCTTATGAAACTCTATGTCTTCACCATGTTTTTCAGCGGTGAGCGTTTGTATTCCCGGTTCTTGTACCTCTGCCTGTACTCATGCTATATTACGCATTATGCGTAACGCAGGATGCGTAATATGAGAAATCCCTTTCGATATGGTGGAATTGTAACCGGAGACTCGTTCTGTAACCGGGTAGAGGAGCAGAGAGACCTTCTTCGGGCGATGGAAGACTGTGAAAAGATCTTTCTCTACTCGGAACGTCGGATGGGAAAGACATCCCTTGTTCAGCAGGTACTCACGCAACTCCCGAAAGACCGCTTTTTGCCCGTGTATATCGATCTCTGGCCTACCGATTCTCTTCGTTCGTGTGTTTCTCTCATCGCCAAGTCGGTATCGGAATCGTTGTCTGATCCGGTCGGCAAGGTGATGCAGTTCACAAAACGGTTTTTCTCTCACCTGAGGCCGAGTGTGAGTCTCGATGATGACGGAAAGCCTGTGGTTTCCTTCAATTTGATTAGGTCGAATGTCGGAGACCCGGATATCGACTCGGTACTCACCGTTCCGGACAAAATTGCGAAGGAGAGAGGAAAGACGCCGATCATCGTGTTCGATGAGTTCCAGCGTATACTCGAATACGAGAGCGATTTATTCGAGCGTAAGATTAGATCGACGATTCAGTCACACGACGCGCGGATACGGTGGTTTCATAATCTCGGATAGATTCTTCCGGATGTGGATCGTGAGGATGAGTGAATGATACGTTGAGGTATCCTCCTCATCTATTCCGAGACGGCCACGAGCTTGGAATCGTACCTGTCGATTACGATCTGTTTTTATCTCTCATATATATAGACGCGTGTCACTCTTCATGGTTATACTATTGGTATGAAAACTGCAATATCCCTTCCCGACAGGATTTTTCAAAGGGCCGAAGTATTTGCGAGGCGTGTCCAGAAATCTCGTAGTGAATTATATGCGACGGCAATCGCTGAGTATTTGGCACGTCACTCTCCTGATGAAATCACCGAGAGCCATAATCGGGTTGTCGACAGGCTGCCGCCCGATGAAGATACAGATTTTCTAGAGACGGCCTCGAGAACCGTAATAAAAAACGTCGACCCGTATTGATTTAGTACTAAGCAGAATATAGACTTTCGCTATATTCATCCGATTATAAAATCGAAAAAATCCATAATGCATGCCTTCCGTGAACTAAGGCCCGGCACGTTCTATATA
>CAZAKE010000126.1:6848-10708 GCA_964485495.1 uncultured Spirochaetales bacterium | reverse complement strand
GAAAAAATCCATAATGCATGCCTTCCGTGAACTAAGGCCCGGCACGTTCTATATACACCGTCGAGGCCACGATCCGTTTGGTGAACGGTATCCCTCGTCCCCACACCCTGACGAATGCCCCTGGCTGTATCGTGCCCGTGGAGACTGTCTCGTCCTTCAGTATTACCGTGATCCTCCCATACTCCGACATCATCTCTAACCCGGAATCGGAGATGCCGGTGACCAGTCCCGCGACGTCCGGCGGGCCGTCGCCGATGCCGATTGATGCCGGTGGTGAGGGCACCTCTAAGGCGATGAGTCGGCTCCCTTCGTAGATCTCCATTACGTTCTCCGGAACACTCATTCCGCCGGTTCCTGTTCCTGTCGGTCCATCGGAGTCAACTCGGTTTTCCTTCAGATAGACCACCCGGTCGTACTCGTTCCAATCTGAGGTTTCGAGTCCGATCTGTTGTGCCACGGGCCGGTGCGTCACCCAGGCTGTCCACCACTCGAGGCCGTGACGGGCAACCAGGAGGGTATGGGAAGAACCGAGACACTCGTCGATCGCGATAATGTCCCGTTCCGTATCCTCGTCGATCTCCGGTCCCGGGAGTGTGGCCATGGTGGAGATGCTCATGAAGGCCGAAGCGGCGAAGAAAGCCGCCATGAACAGTTTAGGCGCTATAAGAGGTGGCTGAGCCGATGTTGATTGGCCGGTATGTGTCGATGACGGCAGAAAGAACATCCGGATCAGGATTGCGGTGGTTATGAGGAAGGGCAGATCCGCCATCAGTCGAAACCGGTCGGCCCACTCGATGCCGATCAAGGGAGAGGTGAGGAAGAGCCCCGTCGCTGCCGCGGCCGTTCCTACTGGAATCCACGCAACTACCGTCTTTCGACGACTGATGAGGAGCACGAGTAGCGCCGCGGCTGCGATGTGGGTGAAAAACACCGTCAGGTTTCCGGCGGCAACGAGAGGAGAGGGCCGCCGGTTCGTCGGTGCGATACCTTCAGCTGCCGGCGACGGCATATTCGCCGCCTGTGGAGGGTGCCGGTCGGGAGGTATTGGTCGTGCTTGCGGAGATGGCGGCGGTAGTGCGCCGAACCGAGTGAGAACCACCGGCATCTCGAAGAGACGCAAGGGGCCGCGGGCGAGAGCGGTTACCCGCCGGAGCTTCTCGGAGCCGGCGGAGACCGGCGAAAAAAGCAACACGAGTATAGCCGCAAGAACTAGGAAGATTCCGATGAGACGGATATTTCCTATTCGGCTAGTTCCGGAAAGGACCGAGACGGCAACCAACACGACGAGGCCGACTCCGGAAAACAACAGGGCGACGCCGAAGGCCCCGGAATGGGTGAGGGCGGACAATACCAATCCGGCAACGGCGACCGTGCCCCATCCGATGACGTTTCGGATCCGGTTTCCGTCGTCGCCTGTGATCGACAGTGTAAGCCGCAGGACTCCGAGTATGCAGAGAGCGACCCACACCATGCCCACGCCGTTCTTGGTGAGTTCCGAGCTCATGCGGAGCAGACCCGGGGAGAGGACGGCGGCCAGGGTGAAGAGGAATACCGCGGGGCGGCGCCATGGTGTTCTCGCATCCAGGATCGTACGAACCAGCAGGAACACCGGCACCGCGATGAGCGCAGGCACGACGGCGTCGACCATCCGGACCGCGAGCAGTACCGCGGCGTCCCGGTTCAGGTTCGATAGCCCCCCGAGCAGCAGCGCCACTGAGGCCTGCAGCCGGAATACAAACGGCTGGTCGGGAAAGGCCAGGGAGCCGGTCTCTATCAGGGAACGGACCTGCACCGGGTAGTATCCCCCGTTGGTGCCCGGCGGATACGCATGGTGAAAGTTGAGAATGAGCCGGGTCGCCGCTCCGATGAACCAGGCGGCGAACGGTATCAGAGTATCGAATGGTCCCGGCTTGTGTGTCGCATTTCCGGAGTTACGCCCGATCGTGTCACGAGAAAATTTCATGGGGCTCCATCTCGAAAAACTCCTCCAGGGGGATGCCGGATCCCCCGATGATCACCGGCTTCGCCTCGGGATGAAGCCGCCGGAACTCCTTCAATCCGCCGGGTTTCTTCATTCGGGACGACTTCACCTCGATTGCCCAGACGCCTTTGGAGTTCCGCAGCACGAAGTCCACCTCGTGATCTCGATGCCGCCAGTAGAAGAGTTCCGCCGTGATATCCTGATAGTGGTTGAGCAGATGTGCGCCGACACCGTTCTCGACCAGGTATCCGTACCATTCGGGATCGTCCATTGCGGTTTTACAACTTCGGGAATCCACGGCGTTGATGAGCGCGTTATTCCACAGGATCAATTTAGGGCTCGATCCTCGTTTCTGCCTGCCGCCGATCTTGTACAATTCGAGTCCGGACAGCAGGAACGCCGATGATAACAACCGTGTATAATGGGCCAGTGTCGTCGTGTTGCCTGCGTCGGTGAGTTGTCCCAGCATCTTGTTCCAGGACACTATCCTGGACGGGAATCCTGCGGCCAAGAGAAACAGGTGACGCAGGAGGATCGGTTTATGTACCGTATGCATCTGGAGGATATCCTTGGTGAGTACGGTCTCGATGAGGGAGTCCCGTACGTATTGCTTCCAGATCGATTCTTCCGATATCAATTTCACGGCGCCGGGATACCCTCCGTAGTACAGCCACTCGTCGAGATCCAGACCGAATGCCTCCCGGCATTCCGAGAACGACCAGTGCAAGAAGCGATGCAGAAGGAACCGGCCGGTCAGACTCTCCGTCAATCCTTGTTGGATCTGCAGTGAGGAGGATCCGAGCAGGAGCACCCGCAGCGGCTCGGATTGTTTACGATCATGATCGTAACACATCTTGACCGAATCGCTCCATCCCGGAATCTTCTGGACTTCATCGATGATGAGCAGTTTGGGAGCCTCGAGTCTTCTCGCACGCTCCCACTGAAACTCGATCCAGTCCGGTCCGGGTGGAATCGGGGAGTCTGCTGATACGAAGAGACTCCGTCCTTCCCATTCCGCCTCTATCTGCCCGGCCGCCGTGGTCTTGCCGGTCTGACGCGGTCCGACGATGATATGGATCAGATCCATATCCTGCCTGAGGAGCCCGAGGATCTTTTCGGTTTGCGTTCGTTTGAATTCTTGTCCCATGTAGTGTATAGATTATTCAGGATGCAGGCTGATGTCAACAAATTACTCAACGACTGAGTATTTTTACTCAATTACTGAGTAAATTGCACATACGGTGGAACAAAGGAGGAATTGGCCATGGGCAATACAAAGGAAGATGCAGTTCTTATCGTAGGAATCAACGGGAGTCCGCACAGAGAGGGCACCACCAAGAAGCTGATGCGGTACGTGCTGGACGAGGTCGAAACCCTCGGCGCGAAGACGGAGATGTTGGAGGCCCACTCGATCATGGCCGATCAGAAGGTCGCCTTCTGCACGCACTGTTCGAAGCCGTGTTCGAAGGTGTGTTTCCAGGGAACCAGGCTGGATGATGCCTACGAGCTGCTCCGGAAGGCCGACGGCGTCCTGTTGGGGAGCCCGGTATACTTCGGCTGCGCGTCGGCTCAGATCAGGGCCTTCTTCGACAAGTCCCGCTCCCTGCGCTGGGACCGGGCGCTCTGTAACGTCGTGGCCGGGGCGGTGGCCGTCGGCGGGGCCAGGTTCGGCGGGCAGGAGACCACCATGCGAGATCTTCATGAGATGGCGCTCATACAGGGCATGACTGTGGTCGGCGACGGCCACTTCGACGACACCTGCGGCCACTACGGCGTCGGTGCAATCGGCGGCGACATCGAAGAGGAGACCCGCATCACCCGTTCCAAGGTTCTTGCGCAGCGGATGGTGGAGATGTGCCGGGCGACGAAAGAGTTACGG
>CAZAKE010000126.1:0-6748 GCA_964485495.1 uncultured Spirochaetales bacterium | reverse complement strand
CGGAGGCAACCGCATGGCGGTACATGAACAGGCGGAACGGGCGTTGGAGATGGGCGGAGGAGTACTTCGTCTGGCTCCCGCGTGGGTTCCCAGGTATTTCTGTGTTCCCGGACGCAGAATCAAACTCCATCCCGACGATTACTACGCACTGGGCACGGAGTACGGCGGGATCGACGAACGATGGTTCTCCTCCGCCACCCAGGCGGACAACGGAGAACGAACCCGGCCCGGCGAGGGACTCAGCCGTATCGTCGTAGAAGACGGCGGCAGCACCGAATTTCTCCTGCTGCGGGACGCCGTGGCCGAACTGAAATCGGACCTGATCGGTCAACGGCTCTGGGAGCGGTACGGCAAGTGGCCGATCTACTCGAAGTTCTTCGACAACATGGGGCCGCTTCCCCATCACATCCACCATCAGGACCGTCACGCCGAGTTGGTCGGCGCCGCCGGAAAACCCGAGGCCTACTACTTCCCTCCTCAGTTGAACAATCACGGCGGCGAGTTCCCCTATACTTTTTTCGGTTTCAATCCCGGAACCACTCGCGAGGAGGTGAAGCAGTCTCTCATCGACTTTACGAAAGGGGACAACCGGATCACCGATCTCTCCCGCTGTTACCGGCTGAAGCCGGGAACAGGGTGGGACGTTCCGCCGGGTGTGTTGCACGCGCCGGGGAGCCTCTGCACCTACGAGCCTCAGACGGCTTCGGACGTGTACGCCATGTTCCAGTCCCTGGCCGGAACCCAGCTGATCGAGCCCGATGCGTTGTGGAAGGACACCCCCGAGGAGAAGCGAGGTGACTTCGACCACCTCATTGATCTGATCGATTGGCCCCTGAACGTGGATCCCGATTTTCACCAGCATCGCTTCATGCAACCGGTGCCTGTCCGCGATGGAAACGAGATGAACGCCGAAGGCTACGACGAGAGCTGGATCTGTTTTAAATCCAAGGCGTTCAGTGCCAAGGAACTCACCGTGTTCCCCGGAAGGAGTGTCGTCATCAAGGATGCCGCAGCCTATGGCTTCATCATGGTGCAGGGCCACGGCACGCTGACGACAGGAAAATCGACACAAAAAACGGGCCGTGAGTGGCCGATCGAGACTCCCGCGCTCATCCGGTTCGAACAGCTCACGCATGACGAGTTCTTCGTCGGCGAACAGGCAGCATCGGAGGGTGTTACCATCACCAATCCGTCCGGCTCCGATCCGATCGTGATGCTCAAGCACTTCGGCCCGGAGAATCCGGATTTGAACGGATAACGGAGGGACCGCCATGTATTCGATCAACCCACCCGCCGTATACGCCCACGAGTCCGTGATGAAAAACCCCAAATACCGCGCCGGGGTGGAGCGGGTGGTTGCCGCGCTGGAGAAGCCGCGGGAGATCGTCACCTTCACCGACGACGACTACGAGCGGCTGATCCTCGAAGAGGGACTCCTGGACAGGGTCGTGCCCATGGGTACCCTGGACGAGGTATATGACCCGATCCTGATGTTCAACACCTTTCGATTCGCACCGGAGGAGAGGCGTGTGGCCGAGGAACGTCTGGAAGACCTGCGGTCCCGTCTGGGATCGAGGCCTGGTTTAGGCGGAAAGCTCTTCGGGCTGCATCCGTTCATCTGGACCGGATACAACCAGCCGGGGGATCCACGGGGGCACGATAAGGTCTGCCGCCCGTGCTGGCGGATCCACCTGCAGACAGGCTGCCTGCACCGCTGCGCCTACTGCGGCCTGGGCGGCTTGCTCCTCAGCATGGTGAATGTCGACGAGTACTCCGGAGAGCTCCGGAAGATCATCGACGCCCACGAGTGGCAGAAGACCTACCTCCTGGACGACGACGCCGATCCACCCGGCTTGGAGCCTGAGCTGGGGGCTTTAGGAGAGCTGATCGAGTATTTCGGCACCCTGAAGGACCGCTACCTGATCATTCACACCAAGACCTGGAACACTCGCTGGCTGGAAAGCCTGAAGCACAACGGAAACACCATCATCGTGTGGAGCATAAGCGGCGATACACAGAGCCGGCTGATAGAGCCCAAGGCGGGTACCACCGAGGAGCGCATCGAGGCGGCTAGGATCGCACAGGAGGCGGGGTATCAGATCCGCTATAAGTTCAAGCCCATCATTCCGGTGCGCAGCTGGAAAGAGGATGCCGCCGAGGCGGTCGCATTGCTCTTCGAGAAGACCGACCCGGACATGATCAGCCTGTGTGCCTTCATGTGGATGGACATAGACGAGTTGAAGACCCGCCTCGCTCCCGTCCTGGAACTACTCGACCCGACCTTCGTCCGGGCGGCGGAAGAAGCTCGTGTCCGCATGGAATCCACCCACGCCAAGCCGTTTCCGTCGGAGATCCGCGAGCAGATCTACGACCACTACTTCACGGAGATCCGAAAGCATTCGGACATTCCGGTCTCCCTCTCCACGGAAAACTTCCCCATGTGGAAGCGGTTCGAGTCGCGACTCGGCATGACGGCAACCAACTACGTCTGCGGCTGCGGTCCGCAATGCACTCCGGGGCTGAAGAAATTGACCCGGAACGCCTTCGAGGTGGAGAGGAAGTCTGTAGTGTAGCCGTATAGAGCGACAAATTGCATATCTATATTGACCACCATGGAACTGCGTACACGTGTTCGGCAAGTTTTTGGACCTCCCGGCATCTGCATACCAGAAACCCTTGGGGAGAGCCATGTTCTTCCATGAAGTGGCGTACATTACGAACATCCTGCTTGATCGGGGAATCGGTGTATTTGATCTCCACGGGGACGGCTGTGTCTCCCGTATCGATGACGCAATCTACCTCGGCCCCGCCGCCGGTTCGCCAGTGACAGATCTTCCACGGACAACCCGGCGTGTAGTGAATACGCCGGATCAATTCCAGGATCACAAACTGCTCGAAGAGGGAGCCGGATTGCGTCCGTAATAGACTTGGGGGATCCAGATACAAGCCTGCCGCCGCATTTCGTACTCCAAGGTCAAAGAACACATACTTTTCACTTCGGATCAGTCGTTTTCGGGAATTCTTCGTGTATGCGGGAATGCGCATCAGGATCAGTGTGTCGATCAGCAGCTCAAAGTAATTTCGTACCGTGCTCAGGGGCACTCCGGTTTCTTGCGAGACGGAATTGAAGTTGACGATCGTACCGGATCCGAGGGCCGCATTCTCGAGTACCCTGGCGAAGCTGCCGAGATTGCGTGCCAGAGCTTCCGCCCGGATCTCCTCCTGTAGATACACGGAGACATACGTCGTCAAGACCTCCCGCTTCAGATCGTTTTCAAGATCGCAGATGCCGGGTAGTGATCCGTATGTAAGGATATCCTTGAGAGATCCATGGAAACAATGAGCCTGTTCCTCTGTCAAGCTCGGAGGATCAAGGTCGGGATACGACATCAGGTATGATCCGTTGCCTTCGGTGAACCTCAGCTCCGACACTGTGAGCGGGTGCAAGGTGTGGAGTAGAATTCTACCCGGTAGTAGATTTGCACCACCGGCTCTCAATTTGCGTGCAGATGAGCCCGTGAGAAGCAGGGTGATTTGCTCCTTATACCGATCGAGCAGGGTTTGGCAATCGTTCAGAACCTCCGGGATGAGCTGTACCTCATCGATATACAGTAACGTCTCCCCCCGTTCCATAGATGCGAGTACAGCGTTCTTTATGAGAGACGGATTTTTGACGATTCTCTCATATGTATCCGTCTCATTGAATCTGTAGATGAGTTTCTCCGGAGCCGGATATTCATCGGCTAACGTATCGAGGAGAGTGCTCTTTCCTGTCTGTCGAGGACCGAGTAGCAAGTTGCCGAAATTGCTTCGCATTCTTTTCTTGAGATGCGTGTGGAGTATTCTATGGTACATATCTTGAATTTACACAACTAGTTGTTAATATACAAGGCAAAATAGCAACTTGTTGTCGATTTGCAGGATGATTCCGGGAGATCCGACGATTATACCCGCATCAACTCCCGGGCGATGATCTCCTCCTGGATCTTCTCCGGCAGCGTCACGAATCGGGCACTGTAGCCGCTGACCCGAACGATACGGTCCTGATGATGTTCTGGGTGCTATCTGGCTTCCTGCAGGATCGCCGCTAGGTGGATCCGGAGGAGCTCCTACGGATTCCACACCGTCGTGTCCGGGTGAAACTCGTTCCAACCGAGCCACCAGTGCTGCTCGACGAGCGGAGGCTGTTGGCCGTCCGCACGCGTCACGCTCAACGTGCGTCGTTTCTTGTCGTAATCGAATTCAAGCTCGACTCCGCCGAGTGTGTCGGTAAAGCGTCCTGCGGCACGGCAGCGTCCGCGCGGATAGGCCCGTGCCTCCCCGTTGACTACCAGACCAAAGACCGTCTCCCGTCGCGGCAGCGCGTTGGAGAGCTTGGTGTGACCGGGTACCGTTATGCGGTCGGTCGCACGTTTGAGAAGCGCAAAACCACGCTCTGACGCAAACGGCGCCCGTGGTGCGTGCGGGGGTTCGGTCGCGACCGTGAGCGACGGGCCGCCGTCGCGCTTTGCCTCGCTCCATGGTAGCTGGACTGCCGGAAGCAGCTCAAGCGAGGTGTCGGCGTGCGGGCCGTAGATCGCGTGGCCGGTGGCCTGCTGCCAGAGCGTACCCGATACGTCATCCTCCATGATCAGGTTGCGCCGGAAGACGCCGACAACGCCAAAGCGGGCAGGGCGTGCTTCCACCTCCGAGCGGAACGCGAGTCCGGTCCGGCAGAGCGCGCAATAGGTCACGACGACCGGCGTTGTACCGACGATGTCGTGAACCAGGTGTCGGGCGATCACCATGCGATCAAGCGGGTACGCACGCGATGCGGATCCATCCGGCCCGACGGCCGTAACGAGCATCACGCCTGTGTCGTCGGCAAGGTCTGCGTCCTCTGGTGTAACGGCGACCACACGGTCGAGAGTGGGAAACATCCACTCGAGCCGGAACACGAACGCGATGGCCAGGAGTACCGCAGTCGCGACCGCGAACGGTGCAAGCCGGGCGGGCGAGCCTGTTGCGAGCCCGGAGATCACGAGCGTTACCGCGATGAGGGCGCCTGTGACACGCTTCTGCGGGTAGCGCCTGAAGATCCTGAGACCTCCCTCCCAGGCGGTGAATACCGTGAACTGTCTTCCGAGCCCGATCACGATGGCTACGACGACGCCCGTCGCGGCGAGTAGTGTTGAGATCACGTGTTCCTCCTTGTGCGTGGGCGATGTAACGAACCGTAGCGAATGCACTAGTATTCAGGACCACGGCCACTGATCAACCCGCCATCATACTAGTAACGCTGTATCCCAGCCTTCTCCGCAGTCATCGCGAAGGTCTCTCCAGATATTCCAGCCGGCTCCGGATTATCTCCTCGGATTTCCGGGACATCGGTCTCGTATCCCGCAGGACGCCGACGGCCCGTTCTATGTCTCCCGCCTCCTCGTATGTCTTCGAAATCTCAAGAGCGATACGGGATTCGTTTCTGCGGGACATCTCCGACTTGGCTGTCAGGGCCTGCAGGCGGTCGATGGACTCGCGGTACCGGCCCTCCTCCGAGTCCAAACGGGCCAGGCCGAATTCTGCGAAGAGGTCGAACCGGTTCCGCACCGCCAGGCGGTAGTACTTCCGGGCTTCATCGGGTTTCCCAATCCTCCGGCAGGCGTCTCCGGCACGGGTCAAGATGATATGATTGTCGGGATCGTCTTCGAGGATCCGGCGGAGAAACTCGAGTGATTCCGTGTAATCGCCGATACCTCTGAGGGAGTCTGCGATTCCGTAGAGGGCGAAGAAGTTGTTCGGTTCGATCTGCTCGGCGGCCCTGTAGGCTGCGAGGGCCGAATCGAACTCTCTCAATCGACGGTAGCAGTTACCAAGTGAGGTACGGGCGAAAACGTTTTTTGTCTCTCGCTCGAGTAACCGCTTCCAGAGCTCCACCGCCTCCCGATACTCCTCCAGGTCGTACAGGATCGTAGCCAATCCGTTCAAGGCGTATTTATAGTCACGATCCTGCCTCAGGGTCCTCCGGTAGGCCTCCTCCGCCTTTCGTTGATTTCCCGTCCGGCGGTAGGCGTCCCCCAGGCGACACAGCACCGCGGCTTCATCGTCGCGAATTGCTACATATTTCTGCCAGTACATGAGTGATAGATCGAAATCCTCCATCTCCCACGCGCTTTCGGCGGCGCCCTTGACGGCGAACAGGTTGTCGGGATAGATCTCCAGGCACCGTTCGAACCGTCGGAACGCCTCGGTGAAGTCACCGATCTTTCTGGAAGTCTCGCCTAAGCCGACCAATGCGTAGCTGTTTTCCGGGTCTACGGCGAGGATCTGGCCGAAGTTTTCCTCCGCGACATCGGGCAGGTTCTGCTCCAGGGCCTTGTATCCCTCCTTCGAGAGAGCAATCACGTTTCTTTTCATACATACATGATAAGTGGATGGGTTGGTCGCGTCAATCGAGAACAGAACGCCACGGTCGGGTGTCCTTGCATGGTTTCGAATCCACGGTGTATGGTGAAACGGTAATGACACTCAATATTCTTTTTATCGTGCTCATGTTGATCTTTTCGGCGTTCTTCTCCTCTGTCGAGACGGCATTCACGTCTCTGTCCAGGTTGGAGGTGGATTCGGTCTCTGGGAGGCGGGGGGATATGGTCCGCAGGCTCATGGAGCAGCCGGATCGTCTCCTCACCACGATTCTGATCGGAAACAACCTGGCCAACATCGGGGCTGCGGCCGCGGTCACTGTGCTGGTGCAGACTACCTTCGGTACCGA
>CAZAKE010000125.1:0-14429 GCA_964485495.1 uncultured Spirochaetales bacterium | reverse complement strand
ACTGGAGGTCCCCGATGGGTGATCATTTTATTCGGCAGAGGGCCCAAGAGGATTTCAATCGAGCCAAAGGCCGGGCGAGTTTGTCACGAATCATCAACTTACTGGCCCCGGAAAAGCAGTATCTTCTCAGCTTTCAGGAAGTAAAAGACCTACTGAAGCCTCGAGGAGAATCATACCGCGGACTCTCGGTTGTTAACATCAAAGACATTGTCGGAAGCGAGGATCGGTATCAGGATTTCGACAGAATGTATCTTCCGAAACGTGAGCATATACGCGGAAGATGGGAGCGTGTTGACCAAGCACACCTCAAGTCCGTGATATTGCCGCCTATAAAACTTTACAAAATTGGCGACGCCTATTTCGTCAGGGATGGGAACCATCGTGTCTCTGTAGCTCGGGCACAGGGCGGAGAGGCAATCGACGCCGAAGTTGTCGAACTCGATACCGAGATCCACATCACGCCACGGATGACCCGTGAAGACTTGAGAGCAGCTGTCATCGAATATGAAAAGAAACGGTTCTTTCAGGACACGGAGATTGGCAAGATACTATCTCCCGAAGAACTCCAGTTTACCGCCATCGGCCGTTACGATGAGGTCCTTAGGCATATTGCCGGTCATAAATATTTCATGAATCTATCTAAAGACTATGAAATTTCCTTTCTAGACGCAGCTCGATCCTGGTATGAAAGTCTCTATATACCGATTCGTAGGATCATACGAGATGAGAACCTGCTATCCGCGTTTCCCGGCAGAACCGAATCGGATCTCTATATCTGGATCATCACTCATTGGCATCACCTGAAATTACGATATGGTGAGGAATTTTCCCTCGAGAAAGCAGCTTCCGACTATGCGGAGAAATTCGGCAACAGTCTGCAAATCCGGCTTCGGAGGCTTTTTACGGTTCTATCGGAATCGCTACACAGATTTTTTTCGTCTTCGAAAGCGGATACAGACACAGGACCCGAAAAATAGCTACTACGGCCAATATGGGCCCGATATCAAGCCTACATCTCTGCTCTCATCGAATACATATAAATAAAATGTCACATCCTCAGGGTTTTTCCCGGAAGACACCGCTTGTCTCGACATTGCACTCCGCGAAGTGCGATATGTTTTAATAAAACTGCCTGATTCGTCATACACCCATACATTCTTTATCTTGAACGATGAAATAAAGGAAACATTTTCTTCTCCAATGGTAGCCGACGGAAATGGAAGACGGTCTAAGGAGAACGTAGGCGTAGAGATGTAGATCTCCTTTTCGACTCTCTCACCTGCAGCATCAATGAGTACGACCCGATACTCACCTCGTTGGAACCCCGACAAATCTTGCATTGTGATAGTATTTGATCCGATCCAGTTTTCGCCCTCTCCCTCATCCATATTCCCGGTAATCCACTCCGAACTGTCGATCTCCCAGAAAAGCTCCGCCGCATCGTTGATGAGATAAAGACTGTCAAGATCATCAAATCCATCATCATCCGCTACCTTTAGAAACAGGCTAAGCTGTTCATATGTCATGCGTCGCACAGTATCTTCGCGGATGTTAATCTGCCAATATTGGTGTAAAATTTCGGGCGGTTCGCTATTACATCCTGCAAGTAGAAATAGAAAAAGAGCGATCGGAAGCAACGACCTAAGGTTCTTGTCCTTCCATATTCTTAACGGCATTAGAGTACATCTCCAGCACGATTTCTCGAACCTGTTTGCTTAGGCGTCTGTACCTGGCAATAAAGGATTCCGTATTCTCGTGTGTATAGTGTTCGCAGTATTTCTCGGTATTGTAGATTGTGTCGTATGCAATATAATTCGATGGCCACAGTTTATAATTTCTATGAATCTCTCGATCGATGGCTACGGCTACTTCTTTTTCGTTTCCAAACAACCCTTGCAAAGGCTCGCAGAAGGTGAGATGAACCCTTCCTTTATGCTTGGTGATTCCCGCGTACATACTCACCAGGTCCTCATATTTCCCCTTCTCGTAGTCGCCACGGGTCTTGCGTCTGTGAAGTTCGTATGCCTTCATACGATCGAGCGGATCGAGTTCGTATGAGATAGCGACGGGAACTATCTCATATTTTGCAGAAAACTCTTCGAATGGTATCTTTTTCTCACGGAAGGATAGATACAACATCTTTATTATCGCAGAATTCGTTATATCGTGACCGTCCTTCGCACGTCCCTGTCTTTGTGCGATCCATACAGATTCTCCCTGTTCGACTGTGTGAGCGATGTACCTGGAGAGCTTATACGACTCTCGAAGTTGTTGGCGTAACGGTAAGTTCCTACGAACAATGAAAGATCGATTTACTCGTATTAGGTCGGTGACCAACCCATTGATCATCAAATTGTCACCGAATGCGATCTGTGCGATATCGAATCCCGATCGAACCAGCACATAATTCAGCAAAGCAGGATCCAGCACGATATCTCGATGGTTGCTGACAAACAGGTACGGCTTTGCACTATCGAGTCGTTCCAATCCGGAACTCGTCAAGCCGTTTGTCGTCTTCCGTACGACCCAATGCAAGAGCTTGTTAACGATGATGTCCCGTTGAAATTCATCGACCGTACGAATACCTTTTACGCTATAGTGGATCAGCACTCTTGAGAAGATGTCCACAAGCGGAGCAAGAATGGGTGGACAGTACTTCCAGACGAGAGTTCTGAATGCCACGAGGAGATACCGATTCTTGTGAATTGAGGAAAGGACCCGGATTAACTCTTGATCGTTATACGGTCTGATATCGTCAAATTCCGATTTCATACTTCCTCCCTCCCCACACAGATGATGTGTGCTACCGAATCAGGTAATCCCAACGAGGGCCTTGATATACTGTGAACGTTCGAAAGCTTCCGGATCCGTACTGTTTTCTTGGCACATTGTTCCGCAAAACCCATCGATTTTCTCAAATTCGTGGGTAACCATCCAATCGGATAGCTCCCGCTTCATGACCTCGACGTGCCGTTGTCCGTACTTGAAGAGAGCACTGCATAGCTGTATTGCCTTCGCCCCTGCCAACAACTGTTTGATTGCAGCGGTTCCATCATGAATACCGGTAGCGGCGGCTAAATCACAATCAATTTCACCGGACATAAGAGCGATCCACTGAAGCGAGAGGCCATATTCGTTCGGTTCACTGAAAATCGGTCCCGCTTTCAATTTCATCGAATCGATATCGAAATCCGGCCGATAAAAACGGTTAAAAAGCACCAATCCGTCAATACCCGTCTTGCACAACTCGCGTATCATATTGGCCAACCCGGTAAAATGACTCCCAATTTTCAGGGCAACCGGTATTGATACATGTTTTTTTACAGCTTCGGCTATCTCGAGATACGAGTTTTTATACTCCTCCCCAGTCTTAGACGCATCCGCCGGCATGAGGAAGAGATTCACCTCCAAGGCATCTGCTCCGACATTTTCAAAACGGGCGGCGTAATCAAGCCATGATCCTGCAGAAACACAGTTTATACTTGCTATGACAGGAATAGTCGTAGCAGCCTTGCACTCCTCCACCAACCTCAAATAGTCATCTAAGTAATAGTTTTTCGAGGTACCGCTGAAAAAATCGAACGCGTCCGCATGCATCGTGTAATCAAGATTCTCCATCATTTTACCGGAGTCGGAAAGAATCTGCTCCTCGAACAACGATTTCAGAACAACGGCACCCGCGCCGGACGCTTCCCACTGCGCAACCTTCTCAGTAGTAGCCGTCAATTTTGAACTAGCGATGATAAAGGGATTCTTCAGTTGTAATCCTAAATAGCTGGTAGACAAATCGACCATAATTCCCTCTATATGATAGCAATACTTCGAGTTACGGCAACGCCTTCCATGATATGATATTTACTCCTCCCTGGCAATATAGGTAAGTATCGGATGGCGTGCCGCCCGTACCTCATCAACCCTCCCGACCGGTGACGATATCGGAGAAGCCTGTATACTCTTGGGATTGTTTTTCGCGGTCTCGACAATCTCCCGAATCGCATCTATGAATCCATCTAAGGTCTCTTTGGTTTCAGTTTCAACCGGCTCTATCATCAGTGCCTCCTTCACGATAAGCGGGAAATATATAGTGGGAGGATGAATGCCGCGATCGATAAGCGCCTTGCCGATATCGGACGCACTGACTCCGTATCGACTCTTTAATTCCTGAGCCGTGGCAACGAATTCGTGTTTGCATACGCCGTCGAAGGGAACCGTAAGATAGTCTTTTATCTGTTCTTTGACGTAATTGGCATTCAAGACTGCATACTCCGATACAGCTTCAAGGCCGTCACACCCCATCGTGTGAATGTACGTGAAGGCACGCAGAATGACGGCGATATTACCGTAGAAGCCCGATATCTTCCCGATAGAGTTCGGGTTTCCATATTCCAAGGTAACACCAAAATCACGTTTGACGATATCGGGCTCGGGTAGATACGGCCGCAGCAGATCATTCACCAAGACCGGTCCGCTGCCTGGTCCCCCGCCTCCATGTGGACCCGAAAACGTTTTATGAAGATTTAAGTGAACCACGTCGAACCCCATGTCACCCGGTCTCACCTTGCCGAGAATCGCATTCAGATTCGCACCGTCATAATAAAGAAGCCCCCCGGCGTCATGAATGAGTTCGGCGATCGTCTCAATATGTCGCTCGAAGATACCTAGAGTATTGGGATTGGTAAGCATGATTCCTGCTAGACCTTCGTCGCAGTGGCGTCTCACTTCGTCCAGATCTACTGTGCCGTCTTCAAGGGAAGGTATTTCGACTACATCAAATCCGGCAATATGGGCAGAAGCTGGATTCGTGCCATGTGCTGAATCGGGAATGAGTACTTTCAATCGTTCCGATTGGTTCATATGCCTGAAATACGCCTTGAACAGCTTCATGCCGGTGAACTCCCCGTGAGCACCGGCGAACGGATGAAGTGATCCCCAGCTCATCCCCGTTACCTTACAGAGCAAACATAGGGTTTCATAGAGCAAAGAGAGTATCCCCTGACATGTTTCAATCGGTTGCATGGGATGCAAATCGCCGAAACCCAGTTCCATCGCCACCTTTTCATTTACCTTCGGGTTATATTTCATCGTACATGAGCCGAGAGGATAAAACCCGACATCGACACCGTAGTTTCTTCGTTCGAGATTCGTGTAATGCCGTACGACGTCACCTTCGGTTGCCTCGGGTAATCCGATCTGTGCGGTTCTCCGACAAGACTCCGGTATGTCACTGCTATTAAAACCCTCTCCGATATCGTGCTCCGAATATCTGTATCCCCTTCTCCCGGGTCTCGATTTTTCGAACAAGAGCCCCTTTGCGGCCTGGCCGTCAATGCGTGCATTCATCCAACGCCTCCTTGAAACTATTCAAGTATCCGTCGAGTTCTTCGTGCGTCCGCCTCTCCGTGACAGCAACCGAAATAATAGATGCTAAGGGAAATGGTTCTGTGTTGTGGTAGAGTCTTTGCAGTGGTACCCCGGCAAAAAAGCCTTTCTCTCGCATCCTACGAATCAGTTCTATCGAATCTACAGGAACCCGTAAAAGGAATTCGTTGTAGAAGGGTGCCGAAAATAGAGCCTCGGCCCTTGTTTCCGTTGTGAGTCGGTGATGAAGATAGTGGGCGCTTCGGTAGCACAAGTCACCTCGGGCCTTAAGTCCATGATTACCGACCAATGCTAAGAAGGCGGCATTCCCTAATGCCGCCAATGCCTGATTGGAACAGATATTGGAGGTAGCCCTGGAACGTTTAATGTGTTGTTCCCTGGCTTGGAGTGTCAATACGAACGCCCGTTGTCCCTGACGATCTATCGTTTGGCCAACGATTCGTCCGGGCATCCTTCGTAAAAGATCCTTCTTCGCCGCCAATATCCCGGTGGTGGGTCCTCCAAAATAGATAGGTAGGCCGAGGGATTGTCCGTCACACACGGCTATATCTGCTCCCCATTCTCCGGGTGACTTCAGGTGAGCGAGTGTTGCAGGATACGTGGAAATGATAAATCGAGCCCCCGCATCATGCACCATTTCAGCGAAACCGGTGTAATCTTCGATGCAACCCCAGAAATTCGGCGTCTGACATATGAGTGCAGCTATGCGTCCTCGATATTTATCGATTGCTTTTGCTACAACCTCCGCACTCGTAGATCCATCTGTCGCCGGGACCGTAATGACATCTATTGCCATATCCGAGAAGAATGTATTCAGTACACTCCGTGTAAACGGATGCACGGAATCTGCACAGAGGATGACATCGCTGTGGCGAGTATCGTTGATAGCCATTGCCGCGGATTCCGCCGTGGCGGTGTGTACGTCGTAGAGTGAGGCATTTGTTACGTCTAATCCGGTAAGGTCGCAGACCATTGTTTGAAATTCGAAAAGTCCCTGAAGTACCCCTTGTGAAATCTCCGGTTGATACGGCGTATAGGAGGTATAGAAACCCGGTAGAGAAAGTATGCGCTCTACCGCCGACGGAACCTCATGGTCGTACACACCGCATCCGAGAAAAGAAATACCCTGAATATTTGATGCCGCATACAACCTCATCAAAGAGAGTACTTCACGCTCGGATTTTCCTTCGGAGAGATCGAGCGGTGCATCACACTTGATCGAATCCGGAATATCGGAAAATAACTCCTCTACGGAAGCGGCTCCGATGTCATGCAACATCTCGACCACATCAGAGTCCGTATGAGGTAAATACGGATTATTCCTCATCTTCGAGGACCGTCGCATATTCCTCGGCATCGAGAAGAGTTTTACTCTCCTCGGGGTTGCTCATCTGAATCGAAAAGATAAAGGTGCCATAAGGGTCTTCGTTAATCCTCTCAGGGGCTTCATCCAACTCTTCGTTTACCTCCGCTATCGTACCGGATACAGGGGCGTAGATCGGAGATGCTGCCTTCACAGACTCGATATTCGTTGCTTCGTCTCCATTCGATACCACTAGCCCTACTTCGGGTAACTCGACATATACGATGTCACCGAGAGAGTCCTGTGCGTGGTCTGTGATTCCAATAAAGGCCTTCTCTCCCTCAACGCGCACCCACTCATGGTCTTCCGTGTAACGTAGCTTCTCTGGAATATTCATGTTGCCTCCTCCTAACAGTGAAATGGCTGGACGATTATATTCTTCGAATGATCCTACTCTTACCCCGTATTCGTCAAGTCCGTTTTCATACCCTCTCGAAGGATCGAAAAATCATAGACCGACATGGACGGCTCGATATATACGAAGTTCAAGTATTCCTATAGAAGGGGGTCTCGATCACTCTCGCCTTCCTCACTCTTCCACTAATCTCTATGCCGACCGAGTCTCCGACCCCGATGGCGGAGCGATCGACGAGAGCCAAAGCAAGAAATGCGTCGAGGCTCGGTGCTTTCATTCCACTCGTCACCTCCCCGACTGTAATACCCTCCCGGAGGACTGCATAGCCCTGTCTGGGAACCCCGCGCTCCGCCATTTCGATTCCCACGATCATGCGCTGTGGGCCATTCTCGTTCTCGTTAGAAAGCACCTCGCGTCCGATGAAATCTCCTTTCTCGAGTTTCACCGCAAATTGCAATCCTGCTTCGATGGGTGTAATATCCGATCGCAACTCATGACCATACAGCGGTAGACAAGCTTCGAATCTGAGCGTGTCTCTTGCTCCGAGTCCGCATTGGCTCACACCCAAATCAAGAAAGAACCGCCAGACCCGGTCGGCATCGCCGACCGGAACATATAGCTCGAATCCGTCTTCGCCCGTATAGCCGGTTCTCGAGATCAAACACGGTACTCCGGCGACTTCGAACTGATCTTTGAATCTGAATCGTCTCAGCTGCGATACATCCTCCGTGTTCTCGGTAACTGTCGACAATATCTCAGGTGCCTTCGGACCCTGTAAAGCAATCAGTGCAGTTTCTGCCGTCCGATCAAGTATTTCGATTCCCCGAAATTGTTTCTCCCGGGCCTGCATGCGTATCCAGGCCAAATCTGTCTCGTAATTTCCAGCATTCACGACCAGCATATACCTATTCTCTTCCAGCCGATACACAAGCAGATCATCGATCGTGCCTCCCTCATTATTACACATCAGGGCGTAAAGCGACCGGCCGACCTTGAGTGCGTCAATGTTATTGGTTAGAAGGTAATGTAAAAACTCGCAACTTTCGGGTCCCCGTACCTCGAATTCTCCCATATGGGACACATCGAACATTCCAACTTCCGATCGAACGACGTGGTGCTCATACAAAATACCTCTGCCAAAATGCAGAGGCAGATTCCAACCGGAAAAGACCACCATTTTGACGTCGGGATTTTTACCGTACACCGTATACAACGGTGTTACCTGTGCCATCTGTATCCTCCCATCCGAAACCTGGAATCAAAAAGCCCTCCCGGCATACTACCATAGAAGGGCTTTCTCGTATCAGATTGATACCGTCTCTGTGTAACCGTAAAGGCGTTAGGCTATCACTTCGTAGTCCTGCTGTTCACCACCGCCTGAGCCGCCGACAGCCGTGCGATGGGAATACGGTACGGTGAGCACGAGACATAATTTAACCCTACATTGTAGAAGAACTCTATCGATCGTGGTTCGCCACCTTGTTCACCGCATACACCCATCTTCATTGCAGAATCTGTCTTGCGACCCAGTTTCACTGCAGTATCTACAAACCGTCCTACGCCGCCGATATCGATGCTCTCGAAGGGATCATGATGCAAGATACCATACTCGAGATAGGATTGACGAAAACTCCCCATATCATCCCGCGAAAACCCATAGGTCATCTGTGTAAGGTCGTTGGTGCCGAATGAGAAGAAATCCGCATGTTCGGCCAACTCGTCCGCAGTGAGGGCTGCTCTAGGTATTTCGATCATCGTACCGATACTGTACGGAATCTCCATCTTCTTGGCTGTAAATACCTTCTTGATCACCTTTTCTGCGTTTTTTCGCAGTAATTTTACTTCCTCCTTCGTGCCGACAAGAGGAATCATTATTTCGGGAATCACGCTTTTACCGGCTTTGGTAACCTCACAGGCCGCGGCGACGATGCCCTCGACCTGCATGTCATAGATCTCCGGGTAGGTTATTCCGAGACGACACCCACGATGACCTAACATGGGGTTCATCTCATGAAGAGATTGTATCTTGTTCTTCAGCCGAGATGGTTTGATTCCGATGGCTTTCGCAAGTTCATCGATATCTTTCTTATCTTTTGGAAGAAATTCGTGCAGGGGCGGATCTAGGAGACGAATTGTAACAGGCAATCCGTTCATGGCATGGAATATTCCCTTAAAATCTTTTATCTGGAGGGGGAGGAGTCTCTTTAATGCCGATCGTCGGATCTCTTCACTTTCCGCGACGATCATCTGTTGGAAGAGATTTAACTTTCCTTCACCGAAGAACATGTGCTCCGTACGACAGAGCCCTATTCCTTCCGCTCCGAACGATCTCGCGACCTTCGCGTCATCCGGCTGGTCGGCATTCGTCCGCACGAAGAAGCCCTTCGATATACCTTCACGATCGGCGTTGTGCCTGATCTCGTCGGCCCAACCAAGAAAGGTAATTAGGTTATCCGTTATCTTCGGCTTCACGAGACCAATCTCTCCTTCGAATACTTGTCCCGTAGTGCCGTCGATAGTGAGCCAGTCCCCTTGTTTGAATGTCTTCGATCCGACTTGCATCTTCTTTCCGGTGACGCTGATAGCTGAACACCCTACTACACAGGGAATGCCCATTCCTCGAGCAACTACAGCCGCATGACTCGTCATGCCTCCGGTGGAGGTCAACACTCCTTGGGAGGCATTCATCCCTCCGATATCTTCCGGTGAGGTCTCCCGGCGTACGAGGAGTACTTGTTTGCCTCGGCTGACCCACTCCTCGGCCTCATCGGCATTGAAGACGATCTGACCGGCCGCAGCCCCGGGAGATGCGTTCAATCCTTTCGCTATCTCTGTCGTCCTCTTCTTTGTTTTGCCGTCGATCATGGGATGAAAGAGTTGATCGAGTTGATCGGGGGTCACTCGAAAGAGAGCATCCTCTCGCGTCAGCAATTTCTCATCTACCATGTCGACTGCAATTCGTACCGCAGCAGCGCCGGTTCGTTTGCCATTCCTTGTCTGAAGGATAAAGAGTGACCCCTGTTGTATGGTAAATTCGATATCCTGCATGTCACGGTAGTGCGCCTCGAGAGTATCCTTTATTTCCACCAGCTGTGAATATAGTTCCGGGTTATCTTTCTTCAGCTCACCGATCGTGTGTGGAGTCCGAATTCCGGCTACGACATCCTCCCCCTGGGCATTCATGAGGTATTCACCGTAGAATACCTTCTCGCCGGTCGATGGATCACGGGAGAAACACACGCCGGTTCCGGATTCATCCCCAAAGTTCCCGAATACCATACTCTGAACATTCACTGCGGTTCCGAGTAGCCCGGAGATGGTATGTATCTTCCTATACTTGATTGCTTTCTCGTTTTCCCACGAACCGAAGACTGCATTAATCGCCTCTTCGAGCTGAACTAAGGGATCCTGTGGAAAATCTTCCTTCTGTAACTTCCGGTATACCTTCTTGTATGATGTGACGAGTTTCTTGAGATCCTTTGCGTCGAGACCGGTATCCAGCGCGACTCCCTTGTCCCGCTTGGTCTTCTCCAAAACCGATTCGAAATTCTCTATCTCTATTCCCTTGGCTACATTCCCGAACATCTGGATAAATCTGCGATATGCATCCCAGGCAAATCGTTCATTTCCGGTCTTGCGGGCCAGTCCCTCGACAGCATCGTCGTTCAACCCGAGATTTAGGATTGTATCCATCATTCCCGGCATCGATACGGCCGCACCCGACCTGACCGAAACGAGTAAGGGGTCACTCTTATCTCCGAGTCGTTTTCCCATCAACTTCTCGAGTTTCCGCAGGTTATCACTCAGTTCCGATTCATACTTTTCCGGATATGTTTTCTCATGTTCGTAAAAGTATGCACAAACCTCTGTTGAGATCGTGAAGCCCGGGGGCACAGGAATACCGATGCTGGTCATCTCTGCAAGATTTGCCCCCTTACCACCGAGAAGATCTTTCATTTCGGCCCTGCCGTCAGCCTTGCCGTCTCCAAAAGAATAGATGAATTTGTTTCGTTCCATTTAGAGTCCTGCCTCCGTAATTACAGCGCATATCGTTGGGAGTATCCCAACCGAAAGAAGTGTCAGCCAACCATTTGTACACGGATGGTTCTTTATACTGTCGCCTGTACACAACAGTATAAAGAACCTGAAAAGAATTTCTACCGACAAGAATATGCAATTATATTCAAATGCCAAAGGTGGCTACAAAATATCTGAAGAAACCGTATCTGTCAACTCCTTTCCCACAAGAATGAATCGGTCTTTTAGGGGAGCGCCTCTGTTGACTCGTCTGCACACTCATGGTTAGTTTGTCTGCATGAAAGTTCCTAACTCGGTGCGATCGTTTGCGGAGGTCTTTCGTCGAAACGGTTTCTCATGTTACGTCGTCGGCGGAGCTGTGCGCAACCTGCTCAGCGGCTCAAAACACACGGACTTCGATTTTACAACCGATGCTAAACCCGGCGATGTTCAGCGTATGTTCAACCGGGTAATTCCCACCGGCATAAAACATGGCACAGTGACGGTGCTCCATCGCGGTGAAAAATTTGAAGTCACTACCTTTCGGGTAGACGGACAATACACCGACCAACGCCATCCTGATACAGTCTCGTATACTTCTTCGCTCACCGAAGACTTGCGTCGGAGAGATTTCACCATCAATGCCATCGTCCTCGATCCCATTCGTGGCGAGTATATAGATCCTCACAACGGAAGAGCTGATCTGAAGGCACAAATAATCCGAGCTATCGGAAATCCGGTAGAACGTTTCTCCGAGGATGCGCTTCGTTTGATGCGAGCCTGTCGCTTCGCCGCGACACTCAATTTCGAAATCGAGCAGGATACATTACTCGCGATGAAGACCACAGCCAATCTGATCGCCGGTATTTCCGCAGAACGAATACGAACCGAGCTTGAAAAGATGTTATCCGCCTCCCTCCCTTCGAAAGGATTGCAGCTTATGGACTCTACTCGAATACTCGATTCCGTACTACCGGAATTAACGGTATGCAAGAGAATCGAACAGAAGGGATTTCACGACTTTGACGTTTTTCTTCATAGCCTTTACTCCTGTGATGGGGCACCTCAGGATGACTTGACTGTCAGAATCGCAGCACTCTTTCATGACATAGGAAAGCCGATGGCGCTCGAAGAAGACGAAGCAGGTTTACCTACTTTTTACCGCCATGAAGTTCTATCGGCCGAACTCGCGAGAAAGATCATGCGTCGGCTTACCTTTTCTAAGAAGATTGAAAATGATGTATATCATCTCATATTTCATCACATGTTTAACTATGAAGATACCTGGAGTGACTCGGCAGTGAGACGATTCATCGTACGTGTCGGGTTAGAGTATATACCACGACTCTACGCACTCCGTCACGCTGATATTTACGGCATGAGATGCATCCGCCGGCCATCCGGAATGTGTCAAGAATTGGCGGATAGAATATCTGCGGTAATAAAAAAGGATACCGCCCTCACCGCTCGGGACCTTGTTGTTAATGGAAGAGATCTACACAGTTTTCTGGGAATTCCTAAGGGTCCAATCATGGGGCGTACTATAGAATATCTATTGGAAGCAGTCCTTGATGATCCGATGCTAAACACTCGAGAACACCTCTTGTCGATTGCGGACAAATTCTACCGTAGGTATGGGTAAATAGAAAAGGTAGGAGCGATGCAAGCTCATCCCCAAAACAGGGTGTCGTTCGCCAAATGATCTGGATATTCGGTGCCATGTAGATACTTGCACCTACGAGTACCCCCTGTTAACGGTCTCTCTGACTCCGGTGCCCGTTCATACTATCGGTATCTTCCGTGGATTCCATACTTTCGCCGTTTAACGATGTAAAGGCGATACCGGCGGCGTCTCGTTCGGCCTCTTTCTTATTTTTTCCTTTTCCCGTTCCGAGCACCTTCCCATTTACTTTAACCTCGATCCAGAACGTACGATCATGATCCGGACCGGTTTTTTTGACGGTCGAGTACCTGGGATAACTTTTATATTTTTTTTGTACTAATTCCTGTAACAAGGTTTTATAGTCTTTTCTATGCTTGTTTTCTAGTACTTTGTTGATCTCAGGTATGAGATGCTTCAGGATAAAATGCCTTGAAGGTTTAAAACCCGAATCAAGATAATACGCACCGATGATTGCTTCCATACAATCAGCTAAAATTGCTTTTTTAGATCTACCTCCAGAATATTCCTCACCCTTTCCTATTAAAATGAAATTGTCGACCCGGAGCCCTTTCGCGATCTCCGCCAAAGAGTCCTCACTCACGACGAAAGACTTTATTCGAGCCATATCGCCTTCGGCTTTCTCCGGAAGAATGCAGAAGAGATAGTCACTTACCACGAGACCCAGAACACTATCGCCAAGAAACTCCAATTTCTCATTATTATCGATATCATGCCCGGTTTCGTTTGCAAACGAACGATGAGTAAATGCAAGGTTTAGAAAATCCAGTTTCCTAAACCGTATCCCAGCATGTTTTTGAAAAAGTTGAAGTTCTCGCTTCCGTTCTGAAGAAACTCCAGGGGTGCGTAGCGCGGGTGTTTTAGGGAGAAGACTCACTCTAATTAATCTATGGTTCCCGGAAAACCCGGTTATTTGACCTGAGTCTTCAGATACTCGACTGCGTCGCCCACAGTCTCGAACTCGTTCGCCTTCTCGTCAGGAATGGTGATTCCCATCTCTTCCTCAATAGCATACACCAGTTCGTATGTATCTAAGCTGTCGGCTCCCAGATCCTGACGAAATGAGGATTCAAGAGTTATTTTGTCCTCTTCGATCTCGAGTTTTTCGGCAATCAGTGATTTTACCTTGGTAAAAAGATCGTCCATGCCTATCTCCTTCGTTGTAAAGAATATCCGTATCTCCGCGTAAAAATTATTCGCTTAGATACCGTGCTGTTTGTGAAACTATGTTACAATATCTCTGAATGACCGTTCGGATACCGATATCTTTATAATATACCCACATTCTTCTACTCATATCGTCTTCTACTCATATTAGTAGTATCACATCGGTAATACCAGCACCGAAATCATTACTCATGCCATATCTTCCGGTTCCAGAATCTGTTCTCCTCTATAAAAACCACATTTTGGACAAATCCTGTGTGGTAAGACGAGATTTCCACAATTATTACATTCACGTAAATTGGGACTCTCCAGTTTCATATTGATCGATTTCCGACGCCGCGTTCGCGCTTTGGAAGTCTTATACTTTGGTACCGCCATTGTAACCTCTCAAAAACTTATATCCAAGAGAAAGTATATGATAGCAGGTTTCTTGTCAAGCATCGGAGAGTTTCCTTTTGAGTGCTTCC
>CAZAKE010000124.1:0-14436 GCA_964485495.1 uncultured Spirochaetales bacterium | reverse complement strand
GGACCGCCGACATGATCACCGCGCCGGCACGTGAACTCCTCGGCAGAGGTGGAAAACGGTGGCGGCCGGTGCTGATGCTCGTGACCTGCGAGATGTGCGGCGGTGGTGAATCGGCACTAGCGCTGACTCCGTTGGTCGAGTTGCCTCATAACGGCACCCTCATCGTGGACGACATCGAGGACGGCGCCGACACCCGTCGCGGCGGCCCGGCCGTGCACCTCCTGTACGGGCACGACGTATCGATCAACACGGGAAACCTGCTCTACTTTCTCCCGACGATGTTGATCGAGGAGTCGGGTCTTTCCGCCGCTGTGCGCGCCGCCCTCTTTACAGAGTATTGTGCGGCCATGCGCCGCCTGCATGTGGGTCAGGGGCTCGATATCTCATGGCACAACGATCCGGACGCCCTGCCGGACGAGAGGCTCTATTTGCGGATGTGCCGGTATAAGACCGGCTCCCTCTCCCGGTTCGCCGCCCGGGCGGGGATACTCGCGGCGGGTAATGCATCCGGCACCGACGCATTAACAAACGATGCATCCGGGATAGGCGAGAGAGGCGAGATTCTCTCGCGATGCTGTGAGGAGGCCGGGGTTGCGTTCCAGATACTCGACGACGTGCGTAACCTGACTACGGGCAATCCGGGGAAGATGCGTGGTGACGACATCGTAGAGGGCAAGAAGAGCCTGCCCTTTCTCTATGCGGCCGAAGACGGCGAGGCGCGTCGGATCCTGTCGGAGTGTATCTCCGGCGCTCGAGATGCATCCGGTGATGCGCGCCGCCGGCACATCGAACGGGCCATCGCCACCATGCAGGAGACGGGGGCCATCGAACGCGCCAAGGATGCCGCCGAATCTATCATGGAGGGGCATATTCGGCGGATCGAGGAGCACTTTCCCCCATCCGAGGCGCGTCACGTCCTGATCTACATGCTGACGGGGTTCGTAGCGGTGGTCCGGAAAGGGGTGAAACCGGAGAAAAAGGAATAGGTTGACCATCCGCCGGTACATCCGTACCTTATCTGTATGAGTAATCAGATCATCAAACGGCCTCTACCGTACGCATACAAGAACGTCGCGTTCATCCTGATCGGCATCAACATTCTCGTATTCGTACTCACCTCCGCGATACCGGTGGCCAAGATATATCTGGCCCTGGTGCCGGGGCTGGTCGTCGGAGAGGGGTTCATCTGGCAGTTTCTCACCTACATGTTCACCCACCAGGGTATCTCGCATATTCTTTTCAACATGCTGGGTCTCTTCTTCTTCGGCGCGCAGGTGGAGCAGCGCATGGGGAGCTGGGAATTTCTGCTCTTCTACCTGCTTACCGGGATGTTGGCCGGTGTATTCTCGTTCATGGCCTATATGCTCGGTGGTGCCTACAACACGATCCTCCTGGGAGCTTCGGGTGCCGTGTTCGCGGTGCTGCTGGCATTCGCGACTTTCTATCCCGATGCCATGATCTATATCATGGGGATCATCCCGGTCCGTGCTCCCTATCTCGTGATCGGCTATACCGTGATCGAGTTGTTCTCACAGTTTATGAGCATCAACTCCGGCGTCGCCCATCTGACCCACCTCGCCGGTTTCGGCTTCGCTTTCGCCTATCTGGCCGTTCGCCTGGGTATCAACCCGTGGAAGGTTTTCAGGGGTGACCGGTACGGCGGCGGCGGCGGCTGGTACCGGCATTGACCGGTATGGATGAGTATGTCCCGCCCGCGCGGGCCGGCCGGAAATAGCCGGCCGGCGTTACGAACGGCTGTAACGGCCCTTCTCTTCGTCTGCGTGGTGTATCGTGGGTTCGCCATAGAGGATCCGGAAGGCGTGCTGATAGGCGAGTTCTGGTGTGATCTGGAACCCGCCGTACAGGATGATGGCGGACCGTATCCCCTCACCGCCGATGCGGCGATCCGCCGGGTTCTCGAAGAGGCCCGGTTCGTCTTCTCGGGCATGATCTACGGGTTCGCGTTTCTCTACACACCTTCGGATACCGCCAGGCAGGTCGCGGAGGTGTTCGTCCTGGACCCCGTGGCGGAGATACCCTGGGGCGACGACAATCTTTCGGCATACGACACCCGTGTTCGGGATGGCCGGTATTTCGCGCTCATCCGGTACGACCTGCAGGAGTTTCAGAGGCCTTGGATCCGCGGGTGGGAGAGCTTCGTGCATCCTACCGCCGGCGGCAGCGGCACCGGTGAGATGCTTCTGGGTTACGGAGAGAAGATCACCGCATACAGGAATGCCGTGAAAGACGCCATTCGGAACCACCTGCGTTCGGTCTATCCGAATCGGCCGCGTGAGGTGACCGGTGAGGTGGTCCTGGCGGATCCGCCCTACTGTACCCTCGACGCCGGAGCCTACCGCGCGCTCGTGTCGGTTCGCCTGCGCATCAGCAAGGTCGTGCCCTATCTGCAACAGTAAGCCTATTCGGCCGGGTAGGTCTCCTCACGCACCCTGGCGAATGCCGGCTTCAGGATGTCGTAGATGATCTTTATGCGTTCGTCGTAGTGGGTGAAGGCGGACTTCATGGCGTTGATCGTCAGTTTTTCCAGGTCGCGTAGCGTCAGGTTGAAATATTCCACCGCCAGACCCATCTCCTTGCTCAGTGATGTGTTGCTCATAAGCCTGTTGTCGGTGCACAGCGTCACCCGGAACGAGTTTCGGTAGTAGACGGCGAAGGGGTGATCGTCTAGCGACGGAGCCGCGCCGGTCTGTATGTTCGAGGAGAGGCACATCTCCAGGGGGACGCGTTTGTCCCGTATGAAGTGCGCCAGGCTGCCCATCTGCTCGATGCGGGTCCCCCGCACCACCATATCCTCGATCAGCCTGGTTGCATGACCGACCCGGTGAGCCCCGCAGTACTGGATGGCCTGCCAGATCGATTCCATGCCGAAGGCCTCGCCGGCGTGGATGGTGATGTTGAAGTTCTTCCGATGGATGAACTGGAAGGCGGCCAGATGTCGTTTCGGCGGGTGTCCGTGTTCGTCGCCGGCGATATCGAAACCGACGACGCCCTCGCTGCGAAAATCCGCCGCCAACTCCGCGATCTCCAACGAAACCGCCGCGTCTTGATGGCGCATCGCGCAGAGGATCACCCCGAATTCCACCCCGGACTTCTGCCGGCCGCGTTTCAGGCCGGTGAGGACGGCGGTGACCACCGCCTCCAGGTTGAGCTCCTTTCCGGTGTGCAGGATGGGGGCGAAGCGGATCTCCGCGTATACGACGTTGTCCGCCGCCAGGTCCTCGAGGGTCTCCTCGGCCACGCGCTCGAGTGCCTCGGCTGTCTGCATCACGGACAGGGTGACGTCGAACCCCTGCAGGTAGAGGGCCAGGCTCTTCCGGTCGGCGCCGCGGTGGAACCAGTCGGCCAGGGCTTCCGGTTCCGTCTCGGGCAGTTCGACGCTATACTCCCGGGCTAATTCGATTATCGTCTCGGGTCGCAAGCCGCCGTCCAGATGATCGTGCAGTTCTACCTTCGGAATTTTCCTGATCATTTCAGTGGTGACCATTTCGCCCTCCCTTGGCTAATTCTACTTCGAGAGAAACACCGCTATTCACCGTACTTGTTTCCTCTGCTTTCTCGGTACCGATCTCTTCGCTGCCCTCTTTCTTCTCTTCTATAAATCAACTTTACGGATCTACGGATCTACGGACTCTTTTTCGGATTCCATATCATCGGATTCAATGTCTTCGGACTCCACATCTTCGGATTCTATAGCGACAAGCTCGATATGCAACTCCTCGAGTTGGGTTGCATCGATACCGGAGGGCGAACCGTCCATGGGGGAAGCCCCTACGGTGTTTTTGGGGAAGGGGATCACCTCCCGTATCGAGGTGGAGCCGGACATGATCATGACCAACCGGTCCAGTCCCGGGGCGATCCCCCCGTGAGGCGGGGGACCGTACTTGAAGGCTTCGAGAAGGAACCCGAACCGCTCCTGGGCCTCCTCCTGCGAAAATCCTACGATATCGAAGATCCGCCGCTGTATTTCCGGATCGTGACATCTGATCGATCCCGACGCCAACTCGTTGCCGTTGCATACCAGGTCGTAGACGTCTCCCGTCACCGACGCCGGGTCCTCCTCCAGGCTGTCCAGGAACCGTTCCTTGGGCATGGAGAACATGTGATGGGCCGGGTCCCACTTTTCTTCGTCCTCATTCCATTCGAAGAGGGGAAAATCGACGATCCAGCAGAACTCGAACGTCGACTCGTCGACCAGGCCCAGTTCCGAACCGAGACGCTTCCGAACCGCTCCGAGGGATTCACAGGCCGTCGAGAAGGAGTCTCCAACCAGGAGAATGAGGTCACCCTCGGCGGCGTTCAGGGTCTTCACGATGTCGGCGGCGCATCCATCGAAGAACTTCGAAATTCCGCCGTCGAGTCCCTCCGTGGTTACCTTCATCCAGGCCAGTCCCTTGGCCCCGTAGATCTTGGCCGTCTCCTCCAGCTCGGAGATCTGCTTGCGGGAATAGTCCGCCGCGCCGGGGGCTACCAGGGCCTTCACCGTGCCGCCGGATTCCAACACGCTCTTGAAGACCTTGAACTCTCCCCTGGGTACGAATTCGGCGAAATCACTCATCTCCATGGCGAATCGGATGTCGGGCTTGTCGCTGCCGAATCGCTCCATGGCGTCGCGGTAGGTAATCCGCGGGAAGGGAGTCTCCAGCCTCAGGCCCATGGCCTTCTCGAACACGTGGGCCATCATCCCCTCGGTCACTTCGAAGACCTCCTCCTGGGAGACGAAGCTCATCTCGATGTCGATCTGGGTGAACTCCGGCTGGCGGTCACCTCGGGCGTCCTCGTCCCGGTAGCAGCGCGCGATCTGGAAGTACTTGTCGAACCCGGAGACCATCAGGATCTGTTTGAGGAGCTGTGGTGACTGCGGGAGGGCATAGAAACGGCCCGGGTGGATCCTCGAGGGGACCACGAAGTCACGGGCTCCCTCGGGGGTGGAGCGAATCAGGGTCGGCGTCTCGATCTCGTAGAACTCCCGAGAATGCAGATACTCTCTCACCGCGAAGGACACGTCGTGGCGGAGCTTGATGTTGCGCTGCATCCGGGCCGTGCGCAGGTCCAGATACCGGTACCTGAGCCGGGTGTCCTCCTTGGCATCGGAGTTGTCGGTGACCATGAAGGGTAGCGCCGCCGATGCTGAGAGCACCTCGATCCGGTCGGCCGCGACCTCGATGGTTCCGGTAGGCATATTCGGATTCACCATCTCCTCCGGCCGACCTCGGACGGTGCCTGAGATGGCGATACAGTACTCGTACCCGAGTCGCGCCGCGCGCTCTCGCAGAGCTTCCGGCGCGTTCGAGTCGATCACAACCTGGGTGATTCCGTATCTGTCACGCAGGTCGACGAAGTGTACCCCGCCGTGGTCTCTGTTGCGGTGGACCCAACCGTTGAGTACTACCGCGGTCCCTATATCTTGCTGCTTCAATGCGCCGCACGTGGCGGTTCGTTTCATAGTCTCCATGGTCATGAATCTATCATTATCGGTCGAGGGGGGTCAACGATGAGCCGGTGAGTCCGGCGGAACGGAGTTTCGCTACCGTCGAGGGTTTTTATAGCATTTGCCGCAGCCGAGGACATGGACGTGTTTCTTGCCGGGCTTCTCGAACATCCTGGCGATGAGATGGTCGTCCGGAGCGAGTACCTGCCTGCACACCGGACAGATGCGGCGGTAGTGCGGTGTGGCCGGGTAGCAGTAGGGACACCCGTGGATTTCCATGATTCTGTCACCCTCTCCGGGATATACCACCGAATGGACTCTCTCTCCGGGCCCCAATCCGGTGGAGCATACGGGACAGTCTTTGAGTTTCCTCTTCTCGGCGGCCGGCGCCCCGGCTGCTTTCTTCCGTCCGGGTTTCGCCCCCCCTCTCTGTTGTCCCGTACGGATGAGAAGATATAGGAGAATGCCGATTATGCCGGCTATGATAATCAACGCGACGGTGGTGGACATCAGACTCCCTCATCGATTCACGATAGATCACCGTGTGCGCCGAGACATTCCGAGCCCCGTTGACCGATAGCCAAGACGCGGCAAAGCCGGTACACTTGCGATCAGTGAGTACAGTATACATCGTAGCGACGCCTATCGGCAATTTAGGCGACATCACCCTCCGCGCATTGGAGACATTGAAGAAAGTAGAGGTAGTTGCCTGTGAAGACACCCGCAGGACCCGGAAGCTGCTGACCCACTTCGGCATCTCCGTCCGTCTGCTCAGCGTCAGGGCGCGGAACGAGGAGAGTGCCGCTGTCGGCGTGTATGAGGTCCTCGAGCGGGGCGGCGACGTAGCGTATGTGAGCGATGCCGGGACGCCGGGAGTCAGCGATCCCGGATCGGTTTTGGTTCGTGGGGCCAGGGAGAGAGGATTTCCGGTAGTGCCGCTGCCCGGTCCCTCGGCGGTGGCGGCACTCATGAGTGTGAGTGGATTCGGTGGAAAATCGGTTCTTTTCGATGGATTTCTCTCGCCGAAGCCCGGCCGCAGGAGGCGTCGTCTGGCGGAACTCTTAGAGCGGGAGGAGGGATTCTGCGTCTACGAATCGCCGTACCGTACGATTAAGCTATTGCGTGAGATCGCCGATATAGAACCTGAACGACATCTGATCGTTGGGCGGGAGATGACCAAGGCCTTCGAAGAGTTTATCGAAGGTACTGCCGCCGAAACTGCGTCACTATTCGAAAATAGGGGCGAAATAAAGGGAGAGGTTTCGGTCCTTGTATCCGGCAAGAAAATTGGTTAATATCTATACATAAGGTGTCGATATCTATAATTGAAAGGAAGGGATCAGGGATGACTATTGACAGGGTCGGACCGGTTAATCCGAATTACAACGTAAATAAGGCCGACAAGACCTCGAAAACCGTCAGAAAAGAATCGGGAGACTCCATTGCCATATCTTCCGATGCCAAGACGATGGGTGAGGTATATAAAGCTACCGAACAGGTCAAACTGGCCCCTGACATCAGGCAGGATCGCATCGACGAGATCAAGCGGAAGCTCGAAGATCCGTCCTACATCGACGAAAAGGTTGTCGAGATGGTGGCGGAGAAGGTAATGGACACCTTCGGCCTCTCCTGAGATCGGGATGTTTCCGGCGGCTTTTCGAGTTTCGGGGGCCGAATCGACGATATCGGCCGGATCGGGTCATAACCGAAAATGCGGAATCGAATAGAGTGGACTAATATATAGAGTGGCGAAATAGACAGCTTCGGCTGTGTTACCATAGAGTGTGTCGTGAAAAGGGCAGGAATCTTCCGATTTCTGCTCTTTTTTGTGTATCGTGGATAGGGTACCATCACGGTATCGTATCTTCTGCATGGAGGCAGCGGCAGCGATGAAGGACCTGTTTTTCCACGTTCCCACGCGTATCATCTTCGGGAACGACGTTCTCAACCGGCTCGGGGTTGTCGTTGGTAGTCTCGGGAAGCGGGTGTTCCTGGTGACGGATTCGATCCTCACCGAAAACGGTGTCACCGCAATGATGCAGGAGTATCTCGGCGCGAAGGGGATAGACGCGATCACATTCGACGAGATCGGTACGCACTCCACCAGCGCCGCGGTCGACGCGGGGATGCATCTGGCGCAGGCCGGGAAGTGCCAGGCGGTGATCGGGGCCGGAGGGATACGGGCCCTTTCCACGGCGAAGTGTGTCGCCGCCATGAAACCGGTGAACGACGAGTTGGACGACTTCCTCTCCGAGACGAAACTCGGACCGAAACGCCTGCCCTACGTGGCGGTGCCGACCACGAACCGTGATCCCTTCATGCTCACCAACGAGTGCTTGATAGTGGATGGCCGGAACCGGGCGTCGAGGATTCTACGGGCCGAGGGGCACTTCGCCGACGCGGTCCTCATCGATCCGGTACTCTCGCTGACACTCTCCAGAAAATACTCCATCGCCACGCTCCTGGATACGTTTCTCTGCGCCATAGAGGGGTACTTCTCCCGGAAGAGCACCTTCATCTCCGATTCCCTCTTCCTGAAGGCGGTAAGTACGGTCATCTCGCTGTTGCCCGAGTTGGCGGAAAATCCCGAGAGCAGGGAGCACCGTCTCAAGGCGTGTCAGGCCGGCATTTGCGTCGCCCTTGGTCTTTCCATGGGCCGTCAAGGAGTCGGATCGGCCATCGCCTACGGCTTGAGCGGAAAGTACATGATTCCGAAATCCTGGACCGCCGCGATTATGATTCCTCACGTACTGGAGTACGGCGCGTCGGCGTGCCCCGGTAAAGTTGCCCGGATGGGTCCTATAGTGGGGGAGCTAATGGAGGATCTTAGCGACACCGAGGCCGCGACGCGGGTGGTGGAGATCATGCGCTCGAGAATCGGGTACCAGCATATTCCCATGAGACTCAGGGATTTCGGCGTCACCCGGGAGGGGCTGGCCGAGGTCGCGGAGATCGTGCAGTCCTTCGACATGCTCGGAGACCTCGCTTCCGCAGTTACGTTCGAGGACATCTATTCCATCCTGGAACAGGCTCTGTGATAACAATTCGAAAACTCGAATCACTCCCACCCAAAACCCGAATCAGGAAGGCTGCCGCCCTGCTACAGGGGCTCGAACTCACAGTGCAGGAGGGTGGCAGCGTGGACTCCCGCTATGCGGCGGATCTACTCAGACTGCTTGGTCGGGAGGATGAGCTACCGGAGGAGATTCGGGACCGGTTCTCCGAATTTGCGGAGGGCGTGAAGCGGGATGGGATCGATATTCGAGAGATAAACGCGTGCCGGCACCTCATCCTGCGGTTTCTGGGTACCGAGCCGGCGGATTGGGATTTTATCTCCCCCTCCGAATCAGATCCTACATCGGGATTGGATACCCGTTCCGTGATGATCTTTCCTTTCGGCCTCTATCTCGAAGACCTGCGTTCCCCGTTTAACGTCGGCTCCATATTTCGTACCGCGGCAGCCTTCGGTGTCTCCCGAATGTTTCTCTCTCAGGATACCGCGGACCCTGGATCGAGACGCGCAGCCAGGGCGGCCATGGGAGCGGTGGACCTGATCCCGTGGGAACGACGGTCGCCGGATTGGCTGGACGGACAACAGGATGTGTTCGCCGTGGAGCTGGGCGGGGTGTCGGTGGCGGAGTTTCGGTTTCCCGATCAGGGGATCGCCGTATTCGGTTCGGAGGAGCTCGGGTGCAGTCCCGAGATACTCGGGGTTGCCGATGCCGGCAGAATCACCATACCGCTGTATGGAGCCAAAGGCTCTCTGAACGTCGGGGTTGCCTGTGGAATCGTGCTGCAGGCATGGACGGAACAGTATCGCTCCCGCTATCCTGACCGCGAAGAGCGATATACCGCGAGGCGAACCGGCCGCAGAGGCGTCTGACCGGGTGATATTCCGGTCACACGTTCCGATGAACGAGGAACTTATCTCTTCAGGGCTCGTTCGATCTCCTGTTGGTTGAAGCCGACGATGATTCGGCCGTTCACGTCCACGACGGGTACGCCCATCTGGCCGGATTTCTTCACCATCTCATCAGCCCGTCTCGTATCGCTCGCGACGTTGTGCTCGGTGAAGGGAACCTTCTTCTCCTTCAGAAAATTCTTCACCAGCGTACAATAACCGCAGGATGGGGTCGTATATACCGTAACTGCCATGATGCCCTCCTCGAGTATTTCTATATTAGAAAACGTTTATATAGTAATATAACGAAAGAAGACGACAGCGTCAAGATGTTGTGCCGCGTTCGTGGGCTGGTCGGCTATGGTGCTACAGCCGCTCCTGGTCCCGCTCGAATGCGATTGAGAGGCGCTCCAAGATCATCTTAAGCTGTTCCGGACCGGTGATTCCATACGCCTTGAGGACATTGGGGTCCAGCTGGTCGTACTCCATGTTTCTGTTCTGGATCTCGCAGAGGGCGTTGGCCAGATAGACCGTATAGACTACGTCTCGGGAGTCGGGGTCTTCGTGTTCGGTAGGTTCGTGATGGTACTTGATGGCCTCTACCAGGGGAACCGGGAAGTTCCACTTCTCCGCGATGAGCGACCCTATCTCGGCATGATTCAGTCCGGCGGAGAGATCCTCGAACAGATTCCGCTCGATCTGTTTCTCTCCGCAGAAATCCTTGATCTTGTCCAGCAGGTCCGGGTGGACCTGAGAGAAGATGATCTTGCCCATGTCGTGGAGGATGCCGCCGACGTATGCGTCATCCAGGATATCCTTCTTCTTCTTGAAATTCTTCGCCAGGTTGTAGGCGTAGAAGGCGGTTCGGTAGGAGTGGTCCCACAGCCACTTCTGCTCGTTTTTGAGTATCTTCTGGGTACCGTACGAGTAGAGCAGGTTCTTCAGCCCCCGCAAGCCCACCAGCTTCACCGCCTCGACGATGTTGTCTACCCGCTTCGGCAGCATAAATTGGGCCGAGTTTACCACCTTCAACAGGTCGGCGGTGAGTGACGGGTCCATGCTGATCTGCCGGGCGATATCGGAAAGTTCCGAGTCCGGGTCGTTGATGAGTTTCTGGAGATAGACGATGTTGTCGGGGAACTGGGGCAGAATGTCTATCTGATTCACGATCTGTGTCGAGAGTTCCGACAGGTTCTCGACGTGTATATCCGAGAACGGAATCGTGATGCGAGCGACGGTCTCTTCGCCGTCGACGTCGATATCGAATGCATCCTCATCGAGACCCATCTTCTTCAGCATCAGGACCAGGATCACGATACCCAGGCCGGCCCCTTCGGAGTCGTCCAATACGGTCGAGAGTGCCTCTTCCATGGAGTTGAAGGCCCTCGATCTCGCTATCCGATCGTAGACCCTGATCTGCTCCTTCTTCGAGATGAGCGTGTTGTTGCGTATGCTGAGGGTGAAGGTCTGCGCCTTGGCCTGGAATATCACCTTGATATACAGACCGGCTTCCTTCTGTTTCTGCAGGTAGTGGTTGATGTTGTCCAGGGTTTCCTGCTTGAACGTCTGCATGCCCGCTTCGTAGTCGGCCGGATCGTCGATGGAGAGACCCTTCTCATGAAAGTAGACCCGTTTGGTATTGGCCTTCTTGGCGTTCACCGCCAGCTCTTTCATGCAGTATGCGATTCTATCCTTGATCTCCGCCTGACCGAACTCCGCCAAAAAGATACTGAGGATCTCTTCGAGTGAGCCTTCAGTCTCGTGCGGAAGCGTATACGTCTTGATGCTCAGGGGAATCGAATTTCGTGCAGCTCGCTGAACTTTTGCTCGATCTATAGCCATGAGAGGACCACCTGTCTGGATGTCGTTGTGTATGAGTATACGGGGATGATTTTCCGCATGTCAAGGTTCTATGCGTTGTACGTCTTGACCATGTCTGCGATGGACTTGAGTTTCTGTTCCACCTGGGCGTTGACGCTCCCCGGCTCGAAGGTTCCTTTCTTCGTGGGTTTCCCCGCCGATCTCCCGGTGAGTATCTCGAGACCCTGATCGATGGTTTCGATCGGGTATACGTGGAACCGACCCTCGCCGATGGCCTCGCGCACCTCTCCGGTGAGGATCAGGTTGGCCGCGTTCTGCTCCGGGATGATCACCCCTTGATTTCCCGTAAGTCCGCCTGCCGCACAGACCCGGTAGAACCCGGTCACCTTCTCGGCGATGCCGCCTACCGGTTGTACCTGGCCCATCTGGTTCATGCTTCCCGTGACCGCGATATCCTGCCTCAGTGCTACTCCCGAGACGGCGGAGAGCACGGCGTAGACCTCGGCGGAGGAGGCCGAATCTCCGTCGATCTCGCCGTAGGACTGCTCAAAACAGATACTCGCGAAAACCGAGAGCGGGAACGTCCGGGCATACCGATGCCGGAGGAAGCCCTCGAGGATCATGACCCACTTGTCGTGGATCTCACCGGAGAGCCCGACCTCACGTTCGATGTTGACGATTCCCTCGCTCCCCGGGGCGATCCGGGCGGAAATTTGTATGGGCGCGCCGAACGAATAGAACCCGCGATCGTGGATGGCGAGACCGTTGACCATGCCGACGGCGGTGCCCCGAGTATCGATCGTCACCTCACCGATCATCACTGCCTCGATTGCCTTCTCCTCCGGCAGGTCGTGCATGAACTTTCGCTCCTCCAGGGCCCGCTCCACCGATTCCGCGTCGATCACGGTCTTGCCGATCTTTCCGGCCCAGTAGTGGGATTCCCTGATCAGGTCCGCTATCATGGAGAACCGGGCACTCAGTTTGTCTCGCAACTCGGCTTGCATCACTCCATACCGCAGGATGTCGGAGGCCCCGCCGGCGTCGATGGGCATGAGTCCCTCATCCGCGGCGATGGAATCCATGAAATGGAGGTACTGCGAGCAGGTCTCTTCATCCCGATCCATCACCGAGTCGAACTCGGCGGAGATCTTGAAGAGCTTGATGAGATCCGGATCGGAGGCGTAGAGAGAATCGTACAGGTTCTCCGGACCGATGATGATGACCTTGGTGTCGATCTCCACGGCCTCGGGCTTGAGGACCGGACCCGGCAGGGTATAGGGTCCGTCGGTGCCGAACTGGATCTCCACCCTGCCGGTCCGGAGGGCTGTCTTGAGGTGCTCCCACGACTCCTCCGACTTCAGCAGGTCCTCGGCCCTGAGTATGATGAAACCTCCTGAGGCCTTGATCAGCGAACCGGCCTTGATTAACATGAAATTGGTCCTGGCTTCACCCCGCGGATCGAACCTGGCCTCGATGGCGCCGAACATATTCCGGTAGGAGGGGTGGTACTCGTAGATCACCGGAGCCTTCTCCGTGGATGAGTGGTCCACGATGACGTTCACCCCATATCGCGCCAACGGGGGGGATGAATCGCGGTCGGATGAAACTGTCCGACCGGTGAAGAGGTAGAGGTTCTCCGCGACATCGGCGGCCAGGGCATCGAGGTATGTATCGATGGTGTCGTATCCGACCTCCGACGGCGTCTCGGACTCCAGCACGTAGGAGTCTTTCAGCCGATCGGTTTCGGCACGGATCTCCGGTTCCAACAGCTCGGACTGGAGATTGGCGACCTCCTCCTCCATGACCGACCTGGAGTTTCGCAGATCCGCGAACAGCTTTCGCATCTCGTCGATGTGCCGGTAGTATCCCTCCCGGAGTCGATGCCACTCCTCCTCGTCCATTTTTCCGGCGGTCACCTCGGCATGGAGTGTGTCGAAATCGGTAGGTTCTCCGTTTTTGAGCGGCACGATGTCCGCCGCCGCTCCCTCCCCGTCCTGGACGCGGGCGATCTGGAATCCCTCCTCGGCCAGCACGGATTCGAACTCCGCCAGGGCGTGGTTCTCCTCCTGCTCGATGGCGCCGACTATCGTGTCGCGGCGTTCGGTATACTCGTCGCTTTCCAACTTGGCCGTTACCAGCACCTTCAGGGTCTCGACCAGAGCATGGATATCTCGTTTGAATCGCTGTGCCCGTCCGGGAGGGAAATAGAGGGTTTTCGGGTTGTCGGGCTCGCTGAAGTTGTACACATAGGCGATGTCACGCAGCCGCTCGAGATCCGAGGGGATGTTCCGTAACGTCTGCCGGACTGCCGTGGATCGTCCGGTGCCCGTAGGCCCGGTGACGAAGATGTTATACCCCGTTGCGCGGATCTCGGTTCCCGTTCTGAGCGCCCGTACGGCTCTGGGCTGTCCGAAGATACGCGTTGCGTTGTCCCGTCGGCGAAGGTCTTGTATCTCCACCGCACTCATGGTGAAGGTGACGTCGTCGATTCCCAGCTCGCGGTACGTCTGTTTGCCGGGCTTGTTCTTCGGTTCGGTCGAGTTCATACTGAGGGCTCCAGGGAGAGACGGCCGCCCGTTGTCGGCTGCCGTCGGTTGGTTATTTCTGTGTATAGGTGGCCGATAGGGTACAGTGTCGTTGGTGATGCGCGTGGTTGTCAAGTCCCGTCCGTCCCGCATATAATCACTCGATCATGGGGAAGGTACGGTGATGACGATACGCGAACTGGATGAGTATATCAGGGGTCTTCTTGACATCGACGGCATGGCCAAGGCGGATTACTCGCTGAACGGCCTACAGGTTGGATCACTCGACGATCCGGTCACGAAAGTGGCCGTTGCGGTGGACGCATGCTTGGAGAGTTTCAAGCGGGCGGCCGCGGTACAGGCCGAACTGCTGTTCGTGCATCATGGCATCTTCTGGGGCAGGCCGGTGGCGTTGGTAGGCACAATGTACGAGCGCATCCGGTTCCTCACCGCCAACAGCCTGGCCCTCTACGCGGCGCACCTTCCACTCGATATGCATCCCGAACTGGGGAACAACGCCGCGCTGGCGCGGGCCGTCGGTCTTGCGGAGATCGAACCGTTCGGCGAATACAAGGGCGTCGACATCGGGTTCAGGGGCATTCTCGAGGAGCCGTCTGATATCGACGGGATACTCCGCCGGCTATCGCTGGACCGCGGTACGGCGGTGGGGTTTTCCTTCGGCCCCGATCGGAAGAGCACATGTCTGAACTCCAGTCACGTGAAACGAACTCGTATGCCGT
>CAZAKE010000123.1:2269-14556 GCA_964485495.1 uncultured Spirochaetales bacterium | reverse complement strand
ACAGATTCCTTGATCATTATACGGTTGACGGTGGATGCGAAGAAGGTCCCGCATACTGGTCACACGCAGCCGGATCTCTGTTGGACTGCTTGGAAATTCTATACACCGTCTCCGCAGGAAAGATCGACATCTTTCATGAGGACAAGTTCGTGAATATGGGCCGGTACCTTCACAGAGTACACATAGGAGGAGCGTATTTCGTCAATTTCGCCGATGCTCCGGCTCGAATCATTCATGACTGGTCGGTCTTGTTGCGATACGCCGATAGGACTGACAATAGGAAGCTCAGGCAGATGGCTGATGAAATCAGACAAGCTGCACCGACAGTAGACACCGCAGTCTCGATCGACCGGACATTAAGACGATTGTTTTCTAATTCATGTAATACAAAAACAACGGCACGGAATCAGGCCGGCATGAGCACAGAGACGGAACTTCAGTTTTGGTTCAATGGGATTCAGGTCATGACGGCCAAAGAGGGAACGGGGAACGATGGATTCTACCTGGCAGTAAAGGGCGGTCATAACGATGAGAGTCACAACCACAACGATGTGGGCAGCTTTCTCATCTATTACAGTGCCCTGCCGATTCTAATCGATCCCGGAGTTCCCACGTACAGTGCCGCGACGTTTAACCCACGGCGAAGATACGGCCTTAATCCGATGCGATCAAATTGGCACAATCTGCTCACGATAGGTGATTTCGAACAAAGACCCGGAAGAACCGCAAGAGCGGATAATGTCCGTTGCAGCCTGAGTAGATCGAGAGCCGAATTCGAGGCAGAATTGCGTCATACGTATCCTGCCGAAGCAGGCATCCAATCATATCGACGGCGGATCGCTCTGGTGCGAACACCTACACCTGAAGACCACTCCGTCGTCCCGAAACCGTTCATCGAATGGACCGACCACCTGGTACTCGAGAATAAACTACCGGTAGCCGAAATAATGATGCTGAAGTCCGAACCGCGGGTAGAGATTGGAAAGCTGATCATTCCGTCTACGGGCGAATCGCTGTTGGAGCTGAACCTGCCTGCTCAAGTAATCGTCGACGTGGAGGAAATTTCGTTGGATGATTCCAGGCTGATCGATATTTGGGGAGAACACATATATAGGGTGTCCATTGAATCGCATATCTCGGTATCTGGCGTCAAATGGACCTTTACCCTCACGCGAACCAATTCAATTCATCAAGCAGCCGGGATACAGTGACAATCGAAATCCATGGGAGGAGCGAAGATGAGTGAAAAAAAGATAGGGGTGGCGGTAATCGGCGCGGGGAATTTCGCCCGGCGACAGCATCTCCCCAATCTCCACCGCATCCGTGAAGCACAACTCGTCTCGATTTGCGATACAGACCTCGAGACCGCGCGTGAGGCGGCGGTGAAATACGACATCCCACACACCGAAACCGATTACCGCAAGGTTCTCGATTCAGACGCCGTCGAGGTAGTGGTCATCGCGGTCCGCGACGACCTTCAGGCTGTGTTTGCGATGGAGGCACTGAACGCCGGAAAGCACGTGTATGTGGAGAAACCGCTCTCGGCGGATCCCGAGATCTGCCGCCGGACCGCCCAAGTCGCGCGCAGCAGCAAGATGAGACTCGCGGTAGGATTCAACAAGCGCTTCGCACCGATCTACCGCACGGCCGCCGAGGTGATGAACGCCGACAGCGGGCCGCGGAATCTGCACCTCAGGATGGCGGACGACGCCTGGCGATGGGCCGTGGGATATCCGCCGGGACATCTCCTAGCGATGGACGTGTGTCACTTCTTCGATCTGCTGCGCTGGTTCACCGGAGCGGAAGTCTCCTCGGTGTATGGAATCTCCGCCCGGCCTGAGGATTACTGCCTGGCCGTACGCATGACGAATGGGACGACGGCATCGATCCTGTTCAGCGGACACGGGACGATGGACATGCCGAAGGAACGCATCGATGCCGTATGCACACGCGGGGGAATCAGCGCCATAGATTATGTGGAACTCCACACTTACGGGTATCAGCACTATCGACCGGTATACACTTTTGCCGGACACACCCATCCGGAGGGAGAGTTCGGACACCGTTATCTGATGGAACGACTCGGATCGACGGCACTCGATACCATACGAAGAGGAGTCTGGGAACTTCGTGAGGGGCTAAATGAGACTACCGATGAGCAATCACCGTATCTGGCCGAGAGCACGCGGCATGCGAAAGACACCATTCCGAACTTCCTCAGAGACCAGGGATGGCTTGCTTCAATGCAGGCATTCCTGAAGGGTATTCTCACCGGAGAACCTACAGATCATGCGACTGCCGAGGATGCGGCCGCCGCTTCAGCCGCAACCCGAGCGGCCGAGGAGAGCATTGCCGGCGGTCGTCCGGTGACTCTCTGAAATGGAGCATTCACATGGCGCCCATCGACACATTCACTCTGAGGGTACTCCGGAGGCACTCTCGATCACCCCTGTTTTCAGACACTCAGTTTGTTCTTACGGTATACTCCCGGGGTCATCCCGAAACGTTGTCTGAACAAACGCGAGAAATAGGATTGGTTGTCGTACCCCACGGCGTGAGCGATTTCAGTGACCGTACTCCTGACATCGGACTCCAACAACAATGCCGCTCTGTTCAGACGCTCCGATGCCACGAATTCGGAGAAACTGGTTCCGGTACCCTCCTTGAAAATCCTGCTCAGGTGTCCCGGACTGATACCGAACACCTCGGAAACAGTCACCAGGCTGGTCTGCCGCCCGATCGTCTCGGAGATATGAGTCCGGATTTTATCAAGGAAATTACCGTCTATGTGCCTGATTCGACCGGACCGATCGGCATCCAGAATCTCACATAACTTGCGCAGCATCGACAATGCTTCACCAAGGGTTTCGGAATCATCGATGCGTATTTCCGGTGGGATGGAAGGTTCGGCTCCAATCTCCAGATCTCGGAACACCCGCAGCACCAGAGAATGCAGCTGGGCGACACACAAAGCGACCGACGTATGAGAATATCTCTCCTTCACAACCTGTATATTGAATTCGGTGAGAAATTTGAAGAACTCATCCAGCCGGCCGGATCTGAGCAGTGCTTCGATTCGAGCCGATTCACGAAGCGACAGTTCGATGGGACACCGTTCCATCTGCTCAAGAACGGCAAGAGGAAATGCGTTCCCATAGCCGAGGGTATATGCGTAATATTCAATGAGCCTCAGTCGGGACCACACATCGGCCAAGCCCTCCGATTGACAATATTCCGGGTTCCAGGCGATATTCGATCGCATTCCCGTCCTGTCCTCCACCAGGTGAAGCAGCGAATCCATGTCGGAAGCATGGACCATGGAACCGGCCTCCAGAATTGCGCCAAACCTTCCGGGAGCATATGTCACACTGATGGCTCTATTCCCAAAGAACTCGCCGATCAGGGTATTCAGTCTGATTGTAAGATACTCTCTCGGCCCGTAATGCAACTCTGTAAATTTCGACCGATCTATCTCCAACAACAACACTGTGAACAGCGGCGGATTCGTGTCGAGTCCCAGATAACGGATCCTCCGCAGTACCGCCTCACGTTCCATTACGTTACCGGTAAGGATATCGTTCATCATCTTATGCTCGATGAGCGATCGGTTTTCCTCGAGAGCCTGTTCCATCTCATCAACTCGCGTCATGAGACCGGTGATGGTGGAACTGATGAACTCCAGATCGGTCTTACCATCGTAGGTGCTATTGAGTCGATTTCTAACCATGAACACAAGATTCCGGAACGGGCGATAGAGCCTTATGGTCAAAGGGACCATAATGATAATGCTGAACGCGATGGCGATAGTCATGATGATCGATGTCATTTTCCGTAAGGTGACGAGTCGTCGATTGAGGGTGTCCAGAGGAGTGAGTGAGAGATAATACCAATCCGTTATCGCCGAGTGGACCCAAGAGACTCCGATCTGCCTCTGTCTGATGGTAAGTACGGAAAATCCCGAATTCCCATGCAGTCTCGAAAGGACGGCGGCTGGTACGGATTCGAACAGGGAGGACCGGTCGGTATGGAAGAGGATATGGCCCGATGCATCCACCGCCAAGATTTCACTGCTCCTCACGTTATAGATCTCTTGAACTCCTCGTACGACCACCGATTCATCGACATTGAAGATGATGTATCCCCGCCTAGGATCATCGCCATAGAGGGGAATCCCGCGAATATAGGAGATGGCGGGTCTGCTTGCGGGAAACCCCGTGTTCTCTGCAGGTGAAATCCACGCCTGCCGGATCTCCCCCATCCGAACCATTTCGAGGATGTCGGCATTGATCAAACCGGGACTCAAGCCTCTCCGGTCGGAGATAAAGAACGTGACTCCGCCTTCCGATTCGACAAGAGTATCGTCGTCGAGTCTATAGAGGTAAATGGAATCGATAAACTCGGAATTTATGGCAATATAGGAGATCGCGTTTTTCAGATATAGAAAGAAATCGGGTTGATGCCTATGCTGCATGAAGAAATCCGAAATCTCACTGGAAGTCACGGAATTGAGGAATATCCTGTTTATGATTCCGTAGATTTCCTGAACTACTGTTCTGTCGATGAGAATCTGCACCTGGGAGAGCAGATGTCGATTGGAGGATTCGATCTCTTCTCGAAGGAAGGAACGGGAATATCCGGCCAATACAAGCGATGAAGCGAGAACCATGCCAATCGTGAAGACCGCGTATGCGGTGAGCATGCGGAAGTAAAACTTTCTTTTATACGCAAGGTCTCGAAGCCTCTTGAACACTCGTAATTCGGTTCCCATATAGATTTCCTTACTCCCGCGGTACGAGTATATGGTCGCCCGATGATGGTGTCAAACACCAAATCGATTCACTCAGGAGAAAATGTCGAGCATGGAAATATTAAAGATGGGTAAATTATACCGAACGAATTTTTCGCCATAATGTGAAGATTTTATCGCTACCGGCATCATGAGACCGGTGGTATCCTGGACTCAAGTTTCACACAAGGAGGATTCGAATGCGAAAGATCATGTGTTTAGTTGCCCTCATCACAATCATCTCACTAACGCCAATTCTCGGTATGGGCGAGGCTGAGAGCGAACCCGCCGAAGGTCCGGTAGTGATCGAGTGGCTCGGGTATTCGACGATCGCTCAGCCGTCCGAAAACAATGAGTTCGAACTGGCGATCGAAAAGAAGTACAACGTCGAAATGAACGTCTGGTACGTCGACAAGCAGCAGTACGACGAAGCGTTGGGAATCAGGTTCGCGACCGGGGAGATGCCGGATTACATGCTGATCTTCAATCCTGCCAACATCGGGAAATACGCAGAACAGGGGGTTCTGGCACCCATCACCGAGGAGATCTTTGCCAAGCTGCCCACCTACAACAAGATCACGGAACAGTATAACACCGACGGTGCCATCTATGACGATGTAATGGCAGACGGAAAGATCTATGCTCTCCGCCGAATAAATCTCAATACCGCCTATCCAACCGTGCTATGTTGGCGGACAGACTGGCTCGAGGAAGTCGGGATCGACAAAATACCAACTACACTGGACGAGTTCACGACCGCCTTGACGAAATTCACGACCGACGACCCAGACGGAAACGGGAAAGACGACACATACGGTCTCTCCGATTCAAGTATGGGTGCATTCTTCGGGGCCTTCGGTCCGATCCCGATGTACAGATACAGCAGTCGCTCCGGACAGCGGCTTCACTGGTCCTCCCGCGACGGCAAACTGGTTTTGAACGCCGTGCTTCCCGAGATGAAGGACGCCCTTGCCTATCTCGCCGATCTGTACAAGAAGGGGATCATCGATCCTGAGTTCGTCACCAGCGAGAACAAGGGCGGATACTGGGCGGTGTCACATTCATTCGTGAACGGTCGAATCGGCCTCACCGGACGTCAGAACTTCTATCACTGGGCCCCGCCGTTGAGTGAAGGCGATCAGGGCGGTGCGGTGTACATCGAATTCATGAAGGCAAATCCAAGTGCGGAATTCGGCAAGACCTTCGATCTGGGACCGGCTCCGATCGGCCCGAAGGGTGTCGCAGGAGCCTACACCCTGGGCTATGCCGACGTGGACACCTTCTCCTTTACGACACGAGGCGTCTCCGATCAGCGTAAAGTAGATGTCATTACCCGGATGATCGAGGACAATCTGACCGACTTCGATTGGTGCGTGTACATCAATTCGGGAGTCGAGGGGGTGCATCACACAATCACTCCTGCGGGTGTCTACACGCCAACGAAAGAGTATACGGGAACTCAGGCAGCCGGCGCCGGTTTGGGAGTTTTCTCAGGTGGTCCGGCCAATCCGGAATTCGTGAAACGCATGGACCCGGTTCGGTTCACCTTCGCGGACAAGTATGACGGCCCCGCGTATGTTCCCACCAAGGTGCCGTCGACCTCTGCGGCCGACAAGTACTTGGGCGACCTCACCCGGTTGGCAACCGAAACCTATATCGCCATAATCACGGGAGCGAAACCGGTGAGTGCCTTCGACGACTTCGTTCAGACCTTCCTCGCCAACGGCGGCCAGGAAGTGATGGACGAGGCCAACGAGGTGTATGCGGAACTGAAAGGAAAATAACGATTCACGCTTTCGGTAATAATCTTCGGGGTCTGGAAAGCCGGGCCCCGATCACCACCATCACGAACGGGAATAATAGATGGCAATAGTCGGACCCATGATACCCCAGAGAAGAGTAACCCTCCGTCAGTACGTCCGATACCGGCATTTCTTCTTCATGCTGCTCCCGGTTTTGATCTACTTCTTCATCTTCCACTACGGTCCCATGTGGGGGATGCTCATCGCGTTCAAAGATTATTATCCGTTACGGGGGTTTTTCGGCAGCCGGTGGGTGGGGTTCAAACACTTTCGAGACCTATTCAGCGGGATGTACTTCTTCCCGGTTTTGCGAAACACCCTAATCATCAGCTTCCTGAAACTCATCTTCGGATTTCCGGCGCCCATCGTCCTCGCCGTCATGCTGAACGAAGTACGGCACATCGCCTTCAAGCGATCGATTCAGACCATCACCTATCTGCCCCACTTCATCTCTTGGGTTGTTCTTGCTGGTTTATTAATCGAGATCTTGTCTCCTTCCAGGGGTCCCGTGAACTGGTTCATCCGGTTGTTGGGACTGCAGCCTGTATTCTTCATCGCATCCGAGAGTTGGTTCCGCCCGGTTCTGGTTGTCTCGAGTATATGGCGTGAGATCGGCTGGCAGTCGATCATCTATCTGGCCGCAATTTCGAATATTGATCCTGAACTTTACGATGTAGCCGAGATAGACGGTGCCGGGAGATTCCGGAAAATCATCAGCATTACCATTCCTTCCATCTTTCCTGTAATCGTGATTCTTTTCATCTTCGCGACGGGGCGGATCATCAACGATGATTTCGAACAGATCCTGAATCTCCTGAATCCGATGGTGATGAGCGTCGGTGACGTAATCATGACCTATACGTTTCGGGAGGGGATTCAGAAACTCAACTACAGCTACGCATCGGCCGTCGGATTCTTCAAGAACGTGGTGTCTCTGCTCCTGGTGGGCACCACTAACGAGATCGCCCGGCGTATGACCGGCCACTCGGTGTGGTAACTCGATATGTATAGAAGGATAGCGGCATGAACCGAGTCATCGGCAAACGACCGGGAGACATTGCAGTGGACATCATCATCTACATCGCATTGACATGTCTGGCCGCGGCAACGGTAATTCCTTTTATGCAGGTACTCACGATCTCCCTGAGCCCACCGGAGGTAGCGTCGAGTTACGGCCTGCACCTGCTTCCGACCCGGATCACCCTCGAGGGATATAGGAGCGTGCTGAGACACGACCTGATATGGCGGGCCTACTTCAATACCATTCTGCGGACCATCATCGGAACGAGTCTTTCGGTCACCCTGTTGGTATTGGGCGGATATCCTCTTTCCAAGAGGTACCTGCCGAACAGACGTCTCTGGACGGCCATAATCGTCTTCACTCTCTATTTTCAAGGAGGCATTGTGCCCACATTTATTTTAGTAAACGGTATCGGGCTTCGAAACACCATGTGGGCACTGATCCTCCCCAAGGCCGTCTATGCCTTCAATCTGATCATAGTACGGAATTTCTTTTTACAGCTGCCGGAAGAGATAGAAGAATCGGCCAAGATGGACGGCGCCAAAGATCTTCGAATACTCTTCCGGATTATCATTCCGCTCTCCATGCCGGTCATTGCGACCGTAACGCTCTGGTCCGGCGTCTACCACTGGAACCAATGGTTCGACTGCATGATCTACATCCATTCCCAGACCAAATTCGTCCTACAATACGTGTTACGTCTGATCCTCATCGAGGGCCAACAGGAATATATGGCCGAGAGCAGCGGTCAATACGTCAGCACCGACACGATGAAGATGGCAACCCTGATCGTGGCGACCGTACCGATCATCTTGACTTATCCGTTCCTGCAAAAGTATTTCGTGAAAGGCATCCTGATCGGATCGGTGAAGGGCTGATACATAACCAGGAGTATTCTCCGTATTCTTTTCAGGCTCGGATCACGAAACCAGAAAAACAAAGAGGCAATAGTATGAAGAAAGGACAAGTATGGAATGATCGGCAATTTACTTTCACCGATTATCTGAGCGGCAAACGGATAGTACGGCTGACCGACTATCGAGGACACTCGAATACCCAATACTTCACGAACGATTATTGGCCTGCCGATGGTTCATTCATCTTTTCCTCCGACCGTGAGAACGCTTCGAATCTTTACCGATACGATCTCGAAGAAAAACGCATCATTCAGCTGACTGACTTCGAGGGGGCGGGAAGTCCGGGAGGCGTCTACTGTAAGCCGAGAGAGAAGTATTACTTCGCCTACGGCACAGAGTTCTTCGAACTCGATCCCTGGACCATGGAGCGCCGTGTCGTTTTCACGGTAGCGCCGGACCTGAACCACACAGGCATGAACGCCGTCACGGCCGACGGGAAGTATATCTGCACGGCGTTCCAGCCTCCCCCGGACACCGCCGGAAAGATGCGGTACAACAAGTCTCCGGACTATCTGGATCAGTTTCAGAAGAAACCTCTCAGCAGGATCGTGCGTGTCGATATCGATACCGGCAAAATCGAGACCATCTTCGAGGAACGTTATTTCGTGCAACACGTGAACGCCAATCCGGCCGATCCGAACATGCTCAGCTTCTGTCACGAAGGGCCGTGGGCGCGAATCGATCAGCGCATCTGGGGACTGCACATCGATACGGGCAATACGTGGAAGATCAGACCGCAGGACGGACGGGATGCCGCCATAGGGCACGAGTTTTTCCTGCCGGACGGAGAATGGATCGGTTACCATGGCCGCAGGAGACCCGAGGAGAAACTGCATTTCTTCGGAGCCACTCGTCTCGACAATTCCGAACGTTACGAGATCGATTTTCCCTATCACTGCACCCATTTCATCAGTTACGGCCACGAGATGTATCTCGGCGACGGCACCCCGGCAAACGTACAACCCTGGTTCCCGAGCAGGCAGAAACCGTATCTGATGTTGTTTCGGATGACATCCGGAGGGGTATACGACGGCCCGAGAGTCCTGGCCTATCACAGGGCGACATTCAACGAACAAAAGCAGCATCCCCACGCCAGTTTCTCACCGGATGGATCATTCATTTTATATACCAGTGACATGGGCGGATATTCGAATATCTACATGGTATCAACCGATGATTTCGAATCGTTGCCGCAAGTCGAGGAGTGCGATGTGGAGTGGGGAAAGCCACCTGCCCTATAGTCGCGGGAAAACGACCGCCGCAGTCTTCACCGGTGAAATTGATGAGGCCGATTGCGTCGACACCCCGTATGTGTTTCGGTGTGCCTCTATCGAACTCATCGTCAACAGCGCCGTCACATTTATACAGTCATGGAACGGGCTCGAGTGGTACCTTCAATCCCGCCAGCTCTTCCATCGGATCAACCACAGGAGGCAACTCGAGATCCGGAGACTCGGTGAGAGGCGACCGGTCATGAGCCTCGGGATCACAGCATTCACCGGCATCGGAGGGGTGCGTCGCCAGGCCTGACGGCGAATCCCACCAGTTGCCTTCGATGATAACTGTATTCTCGGTCTCGTTCGATACGGCGAGGCCGCGGTTCCCTTCGAAGCGGTTTCTCCGGATCTCGACGCCGCGAGTGTCCAGGTCGAGTAACACGGCCTCCGTCTTGTGCCCGGCGACCAGGTTTCCTTCGATGAGAACCGTCTCACAATTCCGCAGCTGCATCCCCGTCAGGCGGCCGCCGACGATACGGTTTCGGATGATTTGCATATCACACGCAGAATGCCCGAGGACGGCGTCCCAACACAGGGACTCGAAGGAATTGTCGGCTATCTCAAGATCCTCCGAAGCGACCCCCTGAATCCCACCCTGTAAATCCTGCTGCACGATCACCGGTTTCCCATAACCGAATGAGAGATCGTTGTCCTTCAGCGTGACGGTACTCGCCGCATCGACCGGCTCTCTACCTTCTATACGCACGAACGGCGCGACCATAGGCCCGACACAGCCCTCGATCCGTGCGTTTTTCACGTCATGCAGCAGAACCGCCGCCTCGTACGATGCTCCGGACGTTCACCAGCCTGATGCCCCGCACGGCACGCTCCGGCATGCCCTGGATACAACTGCCGACCCCTTCGTCCCTGGAGTAGTTGAGCGAGGTGACGTCCCGGATCTCCACATCCTCGATGCTCCCGATACCGTGAGCATACCGGTCCCGGTCCCCTAATACGATATACAGCAACGAGTTACAATCCAGGACTCTGATTCCCGATATGAGTACCTCCCTGATATGCGCGCCGTCCGCCGATTCGATGGTGATGGCGGCACGGTCACTGTTGCGGATCACCGAATCGGTGAAGGTGATCCGTTCGAAGATACAGCCACCCCGGACACAACGATATCACCGCACCCCCGAAACCCGATGACGTTCAAGGCGATATCTGAAAACTGTACCCCGCGGCAATCATCGATGGAAAAACCTCCATCGATCCTGGACTTCTCCCTTCCCGCCAGCACGGCCCCGTCCGCCAGAGCGAGAACCAACCTGCCGGACCAGACTCCTTCCGGCCGGCACCTCGATGGAATGATTCGAGTCTTCCTGAAGGAACGTATGGGCTCGCCGCCAGCCTTCCTCCAACCTCTCTCCGAACGCGTTCTGTTCGACGATCCGATCCAACATCTCAGTCTTCATTAAGGAGCCTCCTGTACCCGGTCAGGGAAAGCGAACCGAGATATGATAGTCGATGTATGATAGTGGAGGAATCGGCCTCGGGCAAGGGAGATCTGTATTTCGGTTTGCATTCCGTTGTAATGAATGATGAAAGATGCGTATACTGTTTTCTCCGAATATTCCACGAACGAGGAAGGTTCCATGAACGCACTGTCCATCGCCATCGCCATATTCGCCGTGATTGAATCGCTGAACATCCTCATGCTGTACTTCAAGCCCGGCAGCAGGATGGGGAACGGGATCGGCGTGTTCGATGCATGGGAGAGATCCGAGCAGGATCCTGTGGTTCACGGGCTGGTCAAATACCTGGTGAATTGGGTCGCAGGGACGAAGCTGATCTTCGTCACGCTGCTGATCGTAATCTTCTTCACCGGAAGTGAGACCACCAAGCTGTTCGCGGTAGCGGCGTTGATCCTGTCGATTCTCACCTTCTATTGGCGATTGTATCCGGCGATCCGGAGGATGGACCGTGAGGGAATAATCACGCCCAAAGGATACTCGAAGACGCTCTTCGGGATGATCACCGTTTTTCTTGTAGGTTTCATAACCGTGATGGTGGTGCATCTCGTGTTGTGAATCAGCCCCCCGCGAGACCGGCAACGGCACGCAGGGGGCTGAATATCGTTCTACTAAATCGATTATGTATGTCGATCAATCGATTCAGTTCACCGTTAAATCTTCGAGTTGGTATTCGTATACCTCTTCGATGTTGAACCAGATCTTGTCCGAGCTGCCGTCGGAATAGTTCTTGATGTAGATGGTGGTGCCGGCGGTGAAGTCGGTGCCGGCCCATGCGGTAATATCCGAGGACTCGAACAGCATGGTCTCGTCACCGAGAAGGATCTCTCACGAGGAACCAGAATGTCACGCAATTCTCATCGCGTCGGTCAACCGTTGGTCATGCACATGTGTCTCATCATGTGGCTCTGTTCCATAGGAGTATTTTCGACAGAGAGTCGATCATCCCAGGGACCGGCGGATTCCCGGGATCTCCCCGAGACACTCGTCTTTTCCGCGGATGTCGAGT